>CAZRKN010000055.1:0-30543 GCA_964600805.1 uncultured Bacteroides sp.
CCTAACCTGTAGAAAAGGTAAAGAGTGGCTATGACTATATAATACGAGGAGGTGTTTATATGGGAACCGAAATCAATTATAATGCTGCAATTTCGGGAGGTGTCTACGAAAATCGAATGATACAAAAGAACCGTCAGACTTTTTCTGATCTTTCCACACCGGAAGAGCGGCAGGCTGCAGATGCCGCCGCGGAAGCCTTAAAGGAAAAGCTGAAAGGTGCCACTGTAACAATTTCACCGGAGTCTATTGATTTTATGAACGGTATTCAGCAGCGAAAAGAAGCGCAGAAGGCAGAAGAGGAACGCATTCGCCAGGAATTCAGTTTTTTAAATCCAGAAAATGCATTTAACCGGATCGGAACACAATTTAGCATTATTAGTGACACGTTATCGGGAATGGGATTTTACGATAATCTGAGCGATGATGAAGCTTTACAAATTGACCGTATTCTATCTGGAATTACTTACGGCATGAACAGTGTCTGCGGTAACGTGAAAGAAGAACAGTCTGATTCAGAACAATTATCTTCCTATGCTGCCAGATTTGAATTGGAATCGTCAACAGCCGCGCTTAGACAGTTTTCTGAAAAATTTGTGCCGGAGGATATGAGGGAAAGTTTCAGTAATCTGATTGACCAGTATTACGAGCATAATGCGAAGATTCTGGAGGGATATCGTTCATCGCGCGAAATTTCGAATGAACTTCTTGCTACTCTTTACGATTGGACGGCTTCTAAGAGAGCCATTCCAATGGATGAGGAGGAAAAAAATATCCAACAAGCTGGAAATGTGAAGGTAGAAGAATCCGATCTTAACAGTGCAACTGAAAGTTGGAAAAAGCATTTCAAAATGCTCTTAAGCGGCGAAAAGTCCTTGGATGATTCTATTACGATGATGCAGGATACCTTAAACGCTCTTGCTGCTGGAAACAGCAAAAATCAAAGCCTGCTTCAATATGTCGGTCGATGGAACTCATTTTCTATTGAAAATGCGAGAAACTACTGGAACTTGCTTCTATAAACGATATATGCTATATTTTATGAAGCACAATTAAGTCAACACAAAAAATGCATTCTATAAATAAAGAACTGTCGGAAAATAGATAGTTCTAATCAGGGGCAGAGATAACTTATGTGAGACATACCTGCTCCTGATTTTTTTCAAGAGAATCTACTTGTTTCCCTGACGGCTGGTTTTATTGACACGACGTTATCTATACATAGTGAGAGCATTTTTCTGAAAAAATTAATGGCATGTTACAGACGTATTTATGAGATTCCTAAATTTATGTTTTATGCGTTGGACTATACTCTGGTACGAGTTCTATCCAAGAACTGCAAAGGGATAAACGGCTTCTTTTCAAAAAGTAAAAACTTTACAAGCACATAATTATATATTATAATATCCTCATGTCTATTAAATTTTTCAATGTTACCGGCATAGTCGGTACGATTTCTTTTAATTCCTGGAAACAGGTATCGTAACTAAATAACAGGATTGCACTTGCACTTGAGTTATAAGCTCAGGTGCTTTTTTTATGCGAAAAATTCGTGTATAGCAAAATTTTAAAGAAGGAGGGAATGTTTTATGCAATCAAGAAACAAAGAACCAGACAGCTCAGACAAAATCTCTGTTTACGCCATTGGCAGTCTGGTAAAGACAGCGTAATAACATCAATTAAGAAAAGGAGAAAGAAGAAACATGGCAACAATTAATAGTTTTGAAGTAGACCGCTGGAGCGAAAGGGATAGATACGGCAGGGTAAAACATGTTGGAATGCTGAAAATGGGTGAAGTCTTTGAAATGCTCAAAGAACACCTGTTAAGAATGAACATGCTGCCGGACGAATATTTCCTGATAAACCAGGACGACTGGCATGAGGACTGGGAGCTTCCGGAATATGATTACGCGATATGCATCCCGAATTTCGGCGGAAGCGAAGGAATATACCTTGATATTTCGCTGGTATACGATGATGAGCGGAAGCAGAGGCAGCACATGAGCTTTGCGACGGGGAAAACGCTTGATGAAGGAGCGGATGCTTTCCTGAAAATGTCGCGGATTTCCGCAGAATGCTCGCTGATGCTGAACGGGCGTGGAACGATTTACTTAAAGGAAAATGTGGATGCATCGTTAAATCCGCAACAGGCGCTGTATCTTACAGACCTGCTGGAGAAAAAGTACTTCAACAGCAAGGATCCGAATGAGCGGGATGTGTTGTCGGGGCTGCTGAAACAGCTTGTCTGTGTCAGTTTTGAGCCGGTCATGGTGGTAAGCCGCCGGGAAGATGATCTGTTTTCGCTTTGGCTGCATGATATGCCTGATGTGCGGTTAGATGCGCTCATGCCTAGAGGTACCTTCGAGATAGGCAAGTTGGAGGATTTAATGGAATCGCTGCCAGTTGATGACGGACAGCATTTGTGCCTGATCGAGGAAAAAAAGCAGGGGATATACAGCATGTATACCATCGATGTCGGTAAATTCTATCATTCCATGCATGATCAGGAAGGGCGCAGACTTTTTGGAACAAGGGAGGAGATTATCCATGAAGTCAAATCGCAGAGCGGGAAATAAAGGAATTAATGAAAAGAAGACTCATTATGTACTATTTTCCTGCAATGAGTGGAAAGAGTACAGCAGTATGAGATTTTTGGGAGCGACCGACAATCTCGAAACTCTCTATGTAATGATCGGCTCATGCATCAGGGCAGATGACATGCTGTATGGATACGATAATTCCAAGGAGTCATGGAAGTGCTTACAGGAAGATTACCATTATGGTAAAATAAATCTGGACCTGCTGCAGTACGGATACGTGGAATCATATGAGGAGTACGGCGTATTAAGCAGGGATTTTGCCGCGGAATTTCCCAAGGCAGCGTCTACGTGGCGGGCACTGGGAGGAAAGGCAGGATGAACGACAATGAAATTATGAAACGCCTTATACTTGGAAACGTGGGTGACGAAACAGCACTGAGAAATATCTGTGAAGCGTATAACCGGTGTATGAACGAACTGGCGCCGGACGAAAAGGAGCATATGTACGCCACAAACAGTTTCTATTACAGTGCCGAAGAATTTAGCGCTATCCATAGCGAGGAAACCGATGATCTGTTCCATGAGCTGCTTGAGGCAGGAACGATTGTTGCTACAAAAGACGGATTCGTGTGGGTAAACTGCGTGTAAACATCAGCAGATGAAAATGGCGGAAATTTTGTCACATACCAATCTGTCGCAAGACAAGGAAAACAAATAATAGAATGGAGGAAAACACTATGAACAAAGTAATTTTGATGGGACGCCTTACAAGGGATCCCGAAGTACGGTATTCTACAGGGGAAAATGCAATGGCTATTGCCAGATATACACTTGCGGTAGATAGGAAGCGCTCCCGTGAAGCGGATGCGGAAGCAGATTTTATATCCTGCGTTGCTTTTGACAAGCAGGCAGAGTTTGCGGAAAAGTATTTACAAAAAGGAACAAAAATTGTAATCAGCGGCAGGCTTACCACTGGGAAATACACCAACAAGGATGGTCAGACTGTATATACAACCGATGTAATAATAGAAGATTGCGAGTTCGCGGAAAGCAAGAATGCAAATGAGAGGAGCCGACAGGCAGGCAATAGCAGCCCTGCATCCGCAGATTCAGGCGACGGTTTCATGAATATCCCTGATGGGATTGATGAGGAACTTCCGTTCAACTAAGGATTACAATTTTTGCAGTTATAATTCCCCAAATTTTATGCAGGCTTAAAAACTAAATATGGAAGCATGGAAAGGGTGTCTTAAAATGACGCTCTTTTCATATTATTTTTATCTATGAAAAAGGAGGAGGCAGCGTAAAGCTGCCTGTTTTTGTATGAAAAAACAGAGAATATTTTTTGATCTGGACGGAGTGCTTGCGGTCTGGCAGGATGTTCCGCATGAACGCTTAACCCAGAAGGGGTATTTTTCCAGCATTCCCATACAGGAAAACATCGTGGCAACTTTCAGGTTATTGGAACAGCTTCCCGATATAGAGCAGTATATTTTATCCTGCGTGTTTCAGGACAGCCATTCTGAATCGGATAAAAAAGTATGGGTGGCAGAGCATCTTAATCTGCCGGAGGAGAGGCAAATATACTGTCCCTGTGGAAGCAGAAAAGAGCATGCGCTGGATAAGATTGGCGGAATACGCCCGTCTGATGTACTTATTGATGACTATACGGAAAATCTGAGGTACTGGACCGGCATACCTATAAAGTTTTACAATGGTATCAACGGGACGAAGGGGACATGGCATGGCGTCGGCGTACATTTTGCCATGCAGCCGGAAACCATAGCCAAGCAGATATACGAGATGGCGGTTATTCATCCCTACAGCATTCTGCAAAGGATCGCGTGCTGGAATGTGGTCTTTCCTGCTTGTTGAAGGGCATTGCACAAAACTTTTGTTTTCTCTATGTAAATGCGTTTTTTTGATATAATAATAAATATGGCAGGCGACCTGTACAAATCTTTCATCATATATGTTGAATGGACCTTTGTACAGGCAGAAAGGAGATGGTTTGCGATGTACCTGAAGCGGAAAGCGTATGACGAGCTGACAGCCTGGAAAAATCGTCCGGAGCATTCCACTTTGGAAGTATCCGGTGCAAGGCAGGTAGGCAAAACTTATATTGTAAACCGATTTGCAGATGAGCAGTACAGCCAAAAGATATACATAAATCTGCTCGACCTTTCCGGGGAACTTTTTTTGGAGCAGTACCGGGAACTGTGGCAGGAAATGAAATCAGGGAAAAGATACCAGAATCCAATATATGAACTGATTAAAAGGTATCAGCCTGACTTTGAGGATACAGAGAACACAATTGTTATCATTGATGAAATTCAGGAATCGGCAGACATTTACAACCGCATCCGGGAATTCACACGCTCGTTGAAGTGTGATTTCATCATTACGGGGAGTTATCCGGGAAGAATATTGAAAAAGGAGTTTAAGTATTCTTCCGGTGACCTGGATTATCTTGAAATCTGTACTCTTGGATTTGAAGAGTTTCTGACAGCTCTTGACCATATTGGTCAGTACAATGATATGAGCCTCTACGGAGAAAGCGATGCAGAAATCTATCAGGATCTGCAGAAATTATATAATGATTACTGTATGATCGGCGGATATCCTAGTGTTGTCCTAAAATATATGGAAAATGCGCCTCTGCAGTTCTGCCAGGCAGAACTGCTTAAAATCATTCGTCTTTTTACCAATGAGAGCAGGAGGTACTTTGAGGACATATTGGACGATGCAGTTTATGAGAATCTGTTCGCCGGCGTTGCGCGTATTCTGGCCAAGGAAAAGAAAGGCTTTGAAGAGGACATCTTCAGCGAGGAACTGCAGGGTATTGTTGTGATGGATTATTCAAGCAATATAACCAAGGCATCGGTAAACAGGGCAATTGACTGGCTTTACAGCTCCGGAATCATAGGGTTTGCCGGCAAGCTGCCTGAATGCAGTATTTTGGATTATAAGGCAAAGGCAAGATGCTACTTTATGGACATCGGGCTTGCAAATTATTTTCTGACAAAGGCGGGCGTCCCAAAATCTACGGTATCCGGCATTATAAACGAAAATTTTGTTTACCTTGATTTGAGGCGCCGGATTGCACACCCGAGCGAAATCGCACTTGAAACTCCTGCTTTTGCAACGCTGGGAAACGGCGAAATTGATTTCTACGTGAAATCGCTTGGATCGGAACGAACATATGCGGTCGAAGTAAAATCCGGAAACAACAGCGGAAAGACTGCAACGGAAGCTTTGAAAAAGAAAAAAGCCGATTTTGTGCTGTATGCAAAAGGTGACACCTGTGGCGGGAAAACCGACAACACGGTCACTATTCCGATTTACGGAATCCCAAAGTTTAAATTTTAAATAATATAATAAGGAAGGAAAGCTGTTTATGACTATCACGGTCAATGAGCAGCTTTTTTATTTGGAGGTAAATATGGACGAGATAAGAACCAACAATGAAGAACTGGAAATGACAGACGCTATGGTGCGTCAACAGGACCTGATCGACAATGCGACTTATGATGTATGCTGCAACTATCTTGGCATTCCGGATGAAGAAAGGGAGAAGCTTTTCCCATGGGATATGCGGATTTTAGCAGAAGTCCGTGAAAGTATAACGGATGCTCTGCTGCAGTTTGGAAAGCCGGTATGCTATCCGTATATCGAAAGCGACAAAGAAGGATCTCGTTACTGCGACCAGAAGGACTGTCATTGTGAAAGCTGTGTAAGGGATTGCGAAAGCATGCCTGACTCAAAAGTTTGAGACATCATAAACATTATGATATGAAAGGCGAAATGGGTTCATCCCATACCGTCTTTTTCTTTTTAAAAGGAGGATTTATATGGAGCTAATGACTAAAGCAATTGAAAAAAAGCTGGAACAGATAGGTTTTATCCCTGAAATCGAAGAACTGCTTGAAGCAGAGGTAATCGTTAAATATTTCAATCCCTGCGGAGCCGGAACTTGGCTCATTATAGGCGGTGAACGTTACGGAGATGACTGGGAGCTGTACGGATATGCCACCATAGGATACGAATGGGAATGGGGGAGCGTTATGCTGAGCGAACTGAAAGCATACAAAAACCGCCTGTCACTTGGCATAGAACGCGATTTACATTGCGCTGGAAAATGTGTCAGGGAACTCGTCAAATGAGCGGCATGCTCTGTAAAACTTGTTAGGAGGTATGGACAAATGCTGATTTTACCTATCAGTAAAAATAGGTTCGATATAGCGTTATCCGGAAAAATCCCGGGAGATTACGTAAAAGTCGGCCGGTATCAGGATATTGGAATTTACAAAAAAATCATTTCAGGAAAGGAGTAATAACGAATCCCGGTAAACCGGGTTGACCTGCGAGGGTGATAAGCGCAGAGAAGAAAAGGGCAGATCAACGGCGTGAAAGAGATATGGTGGGAGCTACTCTGCGAAAGCCATATCTAAGTAGCATGGGAGGCCAGAAGCCCTATCCACGAACGGAATTTGTTTCGTGGTGTTATGAAACAGAAATTAAAAGTATGCTGGGTCTCGGCAGGAATATCATCATTTATGGCAGGATACCTTGCAGGTAATGTTGACGAGTGGATTTATATTGATATTGCCGATCAGCACGAGGATAGCATGAGATTTATCCATGACTGCGAAAAAGCAATCGGAAAGGAGATACAGATATTAAAATCAAGCCAGTATGCGTGCGTGGAAGATTGCGTCAAAGCATTCGGCGGCTTCCGAAATCCCCGGAGCGGGTTTGCGCCATGTACGAACTGGCTCAAAAAGAGAATACGGAAGCAATGGGAAGCTGAACATCATGGATATGAGCTTATTTATGTGTGGGGCTTTGATTTAAAAGAAAGGAACAGGGCAGACCGGACTGTTACAGAAAATCCACAGGCAGAGCACGAATTTCCTTTGATTGAGAAAAATTTGTCAAAGAAAGATGTTCACGGGCTCTTTAAAAAGCTGTTTTCCTTTCCAAGACCCAGAATGTATGAAATGGGTTATCCCAATAATAACTGCGTGGGGTGCGTGAAAGGAGGTTTCGGTTACTGGAACAGGATAAGGAAAGACTTCCCTGAAGTCTTTCAGCAGAGGGCGGCACTGGAAAGAACAGTCGGCCACTCAATGCTGAAAGATTATAAGGGGCATCCGGTATATCTTGATGAACTGGAACCGGACAGAGGAAATATGGATACTGAAGTATTTCCGGAATGCAGCATCATGTGCTACCTGGTAACAGCCTCAGAAAAAGCCAAATCTGAATAAAGATAAGAAGGAGGCAATCATGGAAATCATTGAAAGGGCAGTCATGCCAAACGGAACAGAAATCCAGTTAGAAGATTGGAGCGGCCACAATACGCTTGAATATCCCAATCTGTACGGACTGACTATAGGTGCTTATCCGATTGCAAAAAACACCGGAAAAGGCAGATGGGTGGAAAGCGGTGAAAAGTTTCGCCTTACGATTTCTTACAATAACCACTCAGGTTATTCGAATGACGATGTAAAAGCGGATTTTACTGCATTAAAAAACGGGCAAAAGCTCCTGGAGGACTTGGCTGCACGTTTCTGGAACGGAAAAAAGGATATGTATTACCTTGGAATGATCCAGTCGCAGGAACTATAGTAACTATCAGGCGATAGATTGCGGTATGAATAAAAGGAGGATTTCTATGTCTACAGCTATTGCAGAACATGAAGTAGATATGCACGAAATTGTATGCCGGTATTACCCGCATCCCCAATATCCGAGAGAGGGATATTATCAGATACAGACATCCGGCGGAGACTTTTTAGGAAATGTCGGCGTGGATGAGCTGGACTGCGAACTGGCCGCAATCAAGAATCAGGGCTATGGAACAGTCCGATTCATAAGTCGTAACAGTAAACAAAACAGATAAATTGATAGAAACGCTCAAGGATTTTATCATCCCTGAGCGTTTTTGTGAAAATTCAGGAGGAATATGTAATGAAACAATGCATAGCAGTCACGGAGATATTAAGAAGAATTGTTGTCGTTGAGACAAAAGATGCCGGTGCAGACGGTCTGGAAAATGCAATCGAACGTGTTAAGGAAGCATACAAAGCGCAGGAAATCGTTCTTGACGCAGATGACTTAGTTCCGGATCCTGTAACCGGAGAGCCTGCTGATTTTTGTGAAGCAGACTGGATTGATCCGGACGAGATTCAGGAAATGAATGCTGATTTCACGCTATAAAAAGGCGCTGTTTACGGGATTAAAAATACAATTTTAACTTAATATAGCCAATATGCAGAATACCACTCCGGAAGGAGCGGTTTTGCGAAAATTAATAAAAGGAGGATAAAGGTATAATGAATGAAATTAATATTTCCATCAATTGGGAGAGTGTAAAAGGGAAAATATCCCTGCGTTTAGTGAATTACGAAAAGAACAAGGCGGATATGGAAGGGAAGGCATATATTAAATTTCTGGATCTTGCAATCCTGTTTTATTGTGATTGTAAAGAATGGGGTTGCAACGGCTTCTATGTAAATAAAAAGCAGATTCTCATGTGGAACCAGAGCATTAAGGACATCTTTCAGACTGCGCTGGAAAATACATGCAACAAAGACAATACACTTGTAACACCAATAATGAATTTGTTCCCGGAAGAATTGGTATATGCAGCACAAAATGAGATGGACAGCATGGTTAAAGAGAAGGGAATGATGGTTCTTACAAACCAATCGCTTTCTTTTGGCGCCGTAATGCTGTTAAATATACCTGAACTGAAAAAACTGGCAGACCAGCTTGACAGCGATATATATCTGTTGCCCAGTTCCGTACACGAAATTCTTGCCATACGCCCAGACCAAAACATAGGTGTTTCCCATCTTACCAAAATGGTAAACGAAGTAAATAACGAGGTCGTAGAGCCAGAAGACTATCTTTCTGTCCATTTATATTATTTTGACCGGGAAAAGTGCGAAGTAACAATAGCGGTTCCCGCGTAGATATTTCACAAAATATGATTTAGCCCGGCTTGTAGCCGTATTGGAGAAGGCAGAGTTATTCTGCCTTCTTTATATTTTAGGAAAGGAGGGCATATATGTCTGATGAGATATGGATTGTGCTGGAGGATGGGCGGATCATGATGATACAAGTGGCGGAGCAGGACTTTTATACGGAAGGCTGTGACTCATCCATTGATTACACCCTGTTTGACCAGTTATGTGAAGAAATTGACGGCGGCCAGATGGATTACTGTGCTGAAGAAAAGAAATACGGGCATATCAGGGATGTGGTTCCGGATATGCTGGAATTTGCACTTGATCTGAACGGAGCCAGGACACCTAACTATTATTTTATTTGAGAGGAGCATTTTATAGGATGGATTATAAAGATATCATGAATTTAAATTACCTTGAACTGGAGCAAACATTCCGGTTCGGATGCAACTGCTGCGGCCAGTGCTGCAAAGAAAGAGTAGATATCCTGCTTACTGCTTATGATGTTATGCGCCTGCAGAAATATCTTGATATTTCTTTTAAGGAGCTGCTCATTACATACTGCGAGCTGTATGTGGGCAAAGATTCCGGACTTCCTCTTGTCCGGTTAATGACAGATGCAAGATGTCCTTTCCTGTTTCATAATAAATGCCATGTTCAGGATGCGAAGCCTACAGTGTGTGCCCTTTTCCCGTTAGGAAGAATATACAACGGGGAAAAAGTCCGGTATTTTATACAAGAAAACCACTGCGGGACGGGTGCAGAAGAACACAGCCTGCGTGAATGGCTAAAGCAGCTTGGTCCCGATAATGAAAGCTGCTGTATCCTTTGGGGCGAGCTATTAAAAGAAGGAGTAGAAAGCATAAAACAGATAAAGGATCAAAGTGATGAACTGAAGGAAATAGTCCTCAGTTTAATGATATCCCTTATGTATGACGACTATGACAGCAAAGGGAATCCTGTTTCCCAGATACAGGAGCGGATAGATATGATAAAGCTACTGCCTGGGAAGTTAACCGAATTCCTTGACATGAAAAAAACGAGACCTGCCGGAGAAAGGATGTGAGCAGATGCAGGGTGGAGGACCATATGAGGTGTCAGACTGCCCTAAGTGCGGAAGCATTATGTGGAACGGACAATGTGAAAATATAGATTGCGAATACCACTGGTATCCGATGCAGGATGAGGAGGAAGAGGAATGAGGATTATAGCCGTTTTAGACGTAGATGAAAAGAAGCTGGTCCGGACAGGGCATAGTTTCGAGGAAGAGATGGGATGGGCGGCTGAGTCCGGCATCACATTAACAAGCTATACAGATGCGGAGAAATGCAGTACATATGAATACGCCGCGTTTGTATGGAATAAGGAAAAAGAGGAATATGCACAGATAGGGCGGACCGTTACGTCAGAGCAATTATGCCGTAACAGGTTCAAAGAGCGTGTGGAAAAAGGACATTTGGCGCCATGCTATGATTCTGGGAACGTTATATATAAGAAACGAAGCATAACAGAGTTATATGGTGACTGGGTGGGTATGGAATAGTTGAAACATCATTCTATGCAGGCAACTACGCACTATGGAAATAACGGAGCAGGAGACTGTGCCTGTTTCGTTATGACCAGCACCGTTCCGAGGCATTGAAATTTGTTAATGAATTAATAAGAAAAGGGAAAGAAAGGAAACTGCGCTAAAAAAGAAGGAAGGGTATGAGAAAAGGATGCTCCATTCCCATAGTGCGTAGTTGACTATACTTTCCCTGTTTTTTTCTATGAATAGCAAAGGAGGTTTTTATGGCTGAGACAGAGACTGCTACGTTTTCTCCCTATTTAAGCCCCAAATTTATCACTATCTTAAAGAAGTATTATTCTGAAAAGATACGGGAAGAACGGACAAAACAGCAGTATACCTATGTTTTTAATGCTTTATGCGACTATGCGAAGTGCGATTTCCTTGACATTACGCAGGAAACAATAAAGGCGTACTTCAGCGGAAAAAGCAGTGTAATGAAATCTACGGACTACAATCTGAGCGTTCTGCGTGCCGTAGCGCGCTATATGGATGAAAATGCGGATATTTTGGAAATTCAGGAAGGATACCTTAACCTCTTTTCCGTAATTGATGTAATATTTCCGGATATGCAGTTCCGTATGGAGGATCTGCCCGAACTGGACAGTATTGACAAAGTTCTGGCATATTTTAAGTCCGAGGGCGATATGACAGGTTTTTTATCCTGCTCTATGGTGCTGCGGTCAACGCTTACCACGAATGAACTGGTTTCTTTAAGGCGGGATATGCTGCTGCAGGACGCGGACGGCAATTTCGGCATCCGCCTGAAAATGACGGAACACGCTTACCGCTTTGTAAAACTGCCGGAAGATATCGTGGAACTGATTGACCGGTATTCCATGCAGCGTACCGACAGTCAGCCATATTTTTTCCTAAACAAAAAAGGGAAAGCAGTCAGCGCAAGGGCGCTGCAGAACAGACTCCATGAAGCCTGCACAGCATGCGGCGTAAAACCGTTTACCTATAACGACCTGCGTATCTTGAGCCAGGCGCTGATGATAAAAGACGGCGCGCCGCTTGAGAAGATAGCAGCACACATCAATGTGAAGAACATGAGCTGGTTCTTCCGTTATGACAGGGTAGTGGAAAGCCTGAAGGAATCACCGGTTGATTACACGCATCTGAAAGTTGTGTGGTAAGAACATAGGGCAGCAATACTGAAACGCATTTGTTTGAGAATTATACATAAAAGGAGGATGAAAAATTGGATAAGCCAATGACAACGGCGGATTTATTTAATAAAATCTGCGACATTTTGAAAGAAAAGGAAGTATTTCCAGATATTTTGGATTATGCGCTTGCAGAATCTACACCAATACCCATAACAAATTATGAGTTCGGTCTGAAAAATAATTTGTATTATGGCGACAGCGAAGGTATTTATCTGGATTTATGGATTATGATGTATGATGATAACTGGGGAGAGGAAAGAGAACTGGGAACCTTTAAGACATTGAAAAATGATCAAAATGCCATGCGGATCATGGGGCAGCTTCTGGCAGATTTCATTGTCGAGGAAAGAGCCTATGTTAATGCCAATCTCGATGACTTTACATGGGAAGGGGTGCAAGTTCAAGCATTTGATGATAATGGAAAGAAACTCAACTGGGTCTACATATGCGCGAATATGGAAAGCGCCTTAAAGAAAAAGGATGAATTTCTAAAGAAATACCCCCGCGTGGTTATCAGGGATAATGCGACAAGGGAAGAAACGAGTTATTGTATTTAATCTGTCAGTACTATTATCATACAACAAAATAATGCTTCTGGGTTATTGGCTCAGGTGCTATTTATATAAAGAAAACGGAGGATTCCATCATGGCAGGAAAGCATGATAAATTTTCGTATAACTATGGATGGAGAACAGCGCCGGAGCAGTGGAACTTTTACTGGAATAATAAGTTAATACGGCTGGACCACAATACACGCTCACAAGTTGCTCTTTTAATATTATCAGGAAAAGAAACGGAAGCGGAGGCAATACTCAAAAGACTGTTGAGAAAACAGGAAAAAGAAGACAGCTATATCTGCATAGGATTTTTTGGTGTAAACAGCAATCAATATTACTTCACACAAACGCTGAAATGCAGCAGAAATAATATGCAGGGCAAATTATTTTCCTATAAAGAATGGAAACACTATATACAGTCTAAAGATTGTAATTTGTCAACGTGCGAAGTTACAAGCGGATACTTTATACCTAACGGGAAAATACCAGGTAAAAAAGATAAAGTGAATAATAAAATTGATTTGAACAGACCCGTTATCATTCGCCTTATAAGAGCAGAACAAGATAAAGTATTTCAGTTTTAAGGATAAAAATGGGAATGTATCATAAAAACCTACTGGCGGGTACCAGGTTTAAACATTTTGCCAAAAGATGTACATCAAGAGGCATGCGGCGTGCTGTAAAAAAAGCTGTGATATTTGTAAGGTTGATAAATATACATTAACAAGAGTTTCCTTCCTGTTGCGTCAAAATAGAGAAAACAAATTTTACACACAGGAGGAAGCTCATGAAAAAGAAAGTATAGAAGCGCAGCGAATGGGTCAGAAAACCAGATAAGCGCATAAAAAGGGACAAAAACTCATCATGGATGTATATTACACACACGCAGACAGACTTTATCTATATGGGAAGGCTGAAAATATCTGTTCTGTAGCAAGCAGAAAGTATATAATTTATATGAATGTTCATGATAAAGCATATCGAATATATTTGCTGGAAATGCCATGGAACGGAAGCGGCACTCTTACGGAACACAGACAATCTGAGCGTTATTGTGATACATTATTACTGTGAAAAAATAAATACAGACTCTGATGGCATTGACATGATATATATTGCAGTATATACTATAATATAGGGAGGTGCTTATAGATGATGACGGCAAAAGTATTTGAAAATGGCAGAAGCCAAGCAGTTAGACTGCCAAAAGAATATCGGTTTAATGATGAGGAAGTGGCTATAAACAAAATCGGAGATATTGTCATATTAATGCCAAAAGAAAACAAATGGTCTGGATTTTTAAGCAGTCTGAATCTTTTTTCAGAAGATTTCATGGATGATGGGCGTGGGAAGTCTGCGGAGCAGGAGCGTGAGGCTCTATGAAGTATATGTTAGATACAAACATCTGCATTTATGCTATTAAGCATAAACCAGATACTGTGATTAGAAATTTTCTTTCGCATGATCCGGAAGAACTGTGCATTTCAACAATTACTTATGCAGAACTGATGCATGGTGTTGAGAAGAGCATGGCAGTAGAGAGAAATCGTATTGCAATGTCTCTGTTCCTCTCCCCGATTACAATTTTGCAATTTGACGAACGAGCTGCCGAAGAGTATGGGAGAATCAAGACAGAGCTTGAAAAGAAAGGAACGCCTATTGGTCTGATGGACACATTGATAGCGAGTCACGCCAAGTCAAGCGGGCTTATTATCGTGACTAATAACACAAGAGAATTTAACCGTGTGGTTGGTTTAAAAGTAGAAGATTGGACGCAAGAGCAAAGATAACCTGTTTAAGCCTGAAAATTTTGTCTGGCATGTAAGTTAATTAAATATTTTAGGCAATACAAAGAAAGAGTGGTCATTTGAAAATTTATGAAAGAAATAACGAGTACAAAATGCAAGATCTATCGGATTAATCCATCTTGCCCAAATTGCGGTGAAGAGCATGCATATTATGATATAATGTTATCAGAAGAAGAACAGAATACATTAGATAATTATTATGCAAATCATCAGGGAGAATCCTCGTTGCTCTTGCTTTTGAAAGAGTCTCCATTAAGAATTGAAAAAAAATTATGTGTCCAATGTGTAAAATGGAGTTTTCTAAAAGTATGGGAATTTATAGAGAAAATGCCATTGACTATAAAAGTGATGATTGTATTTCATGAGGACATCTGCCATTATTTTAGGAGATATTTATTTATGGTCTGTGCCTATTGACGGATACCAGATGAGGATAATTATTTTCTAAAAAGGTAGAAAGAGAAGGAAGATAAAACAGTGATTAATATGTCTGCATTCAACTATAAAACCAATGGTGGGAAGGCAGGCAATATTATCACAATCCCCATTTAACAAATTTGAAAGTTATAATTTTAACTTAATATAACCCGTATGCAGAATGCCACTCCGGAAAGGGTGGTTTTTTTGCATAAATTTATAAAAGCAAGGTGCTGGAATTATGATTGAAATAAGCAAAGAAGAATGGAATTTGATTGAAAACGCCTATAAAGGAGAATGGCAAGATTATTACAATGAACATCCTGAATGGGTTGGAAGAAAAGTTGTTATGAGTGGAATTATTACTAAAGAACCACGCGAAGTTGGAAAACTTTTAATTGAGGGCGTACATTTTATTATAGTATAATTAAGCCCATTTAAAGCCTTAAATCAGTACATACGGAAATACCATATATTTTCTTAGAGGTAAGGGATTTAAATGCCCTCACAGTATTTATAAAATATCTAGGATTATTAAAAGAAGCTGTTAATACAGCTACTTAAATATTTCTGTCAAGGAGAGTCCGGTATCTGCCGGATCTCTTTGGCAAATTTCTCAGAAAACTTCAAATATTAGAGTGTTGGATTCGATATTAGTAGTGAAATAAATAAATATTTGTGCTAATATACCAGTATAAAGTTCTTTTCAATATTATTTCATACAGCATGAACACTCATTTTAGTTGAGATACCTTACGAGGAGGTTAAATTATGGGGAATAACGCAGATAATTTTCAGTTTATGGATTTTATATACTTAAATACAAATTTCCTTGAATCGTTTACAGCCCAAAAATATAAGGGCTTTCCAAAAGAGTTGCAGGCAACGCATACACTTGAAAATTCAAATGAAAATATTGGTGAAAAGGCAAACAGTGAAGTTAATTTAAATGGAAAAGTTGGTGGCGGATTACTTGCTGCGGAGGGAACTGTTACAGATGTGATAGAGGGGAGCCAAAACAACCAAAATAATACCGAAACAGCTCAAAATGTAATAGTAAAAGTACAAAGAGATAATATGTATAGTAAGTTTCATGAATATATAGAGCAAAAGGGACTGTTAACAGATGCTTCAAACCCAGCGTTAAAAAAATATATTTCTCTGAGTGATACGTTTTATTATATTGATTTTGAAAGGATACAAAAATTATGTGATGAAACTTATCGAAACATTTACTCTCAATACGACAGCGAATCAGATAGATTTTCGAGCGAAAAGTTTAGCGAGATAAGAAGCAAGATATCGCTTTTGAAAGAGCTTATTCCATATGATGCGCTATTATGCAATAATAAATATATCGTCTTAATTGATAAAGATTGGCTTAAAATTCATAAAGAACACTTAGGATATGCTTTGGGCGGAGAGATCACTGTAGTTGGAAAAGTTAGCAAATGTATACAAGCAAGTGACACAATGCCCACTATAATTGAAATACTAAACAAAATCCAGGAATTTACGATAAAAATGCTTAAGGATATAGGATTCGATGTTGCGGATAGAGTGTACATGATTTCACCAGTTGCTATATATCATTAAACTGATCTGCGAAATTACTGATTCGATCACGAGTTTCTTTTGCATGCGCTTGAAAGGTTTCATCCTTTTGCTGATTATTTTTCTTTACTTGTTTTACTTCTTCAATGCGTGATATTATCAGGTTCTTTATGTTTAAAGCATTATTATTTTTAGGCATATTTATAGCTCCTTGCATGTATATCTTAATTTATGCGCGTCAAGGCTCACCGTGCTTGTTTATAGACGATTTATAATTACTATTTCACGTTTATGCCAAAATATTCAAAAAAATAGAGGCAATTCACTATGAAACAAATCCACATTATTTCGTAGTTGGAAATTCTTTCATTCATATGGAGCAAAGTTAGCGTTTTCTATGCTCTCATACAGCAGTAAAAGAACCAGCACTTCTAAAGCTCCGGCTCTTTTATTCATAATGACAGGTCAACTGTCATCATGGCTTTAATTCTCTTATTCAAGATATTCCGACTCTTTTTCCTTGAAAATATCAAAAAAGAAATCAGCAAACCCTTCACCGCTTTTTCTTTCCGGTGCCTCGTCAATGAAGTCGCACCACTGGCGGCAAGCCTCTTCCAGAATCGCATTAAAAATAGCAATTCTCTTTTCGTTTCCTACAATATCTTTCATTTTCATATTTTTTGTTCCTTCCTTTTAATGTTTTAGTTTTCTTCATTAATCCGCCGCAGCGGTTGGCAGGTTGTACATGTTTCTAACAATTTACCTTTTTCAAAAAATACGGCAAATATACTACCCTCCTTTCTGCATAAAAAATCGTCGCTCAGCAGCGACGATTCAGAGAATGCTTCGCATTCTCATTGGAATGATTTACACTGCGGCGTAATTTCCTATAAGATAAAAAAAGCATCTGACTGTGTTCAGATGCTCATTACACTCTATTTTGTTAAAATACCTATCTCTAGGAATTTAGTCATACCTACCGGCTAAGCCGGTCTGATTAATAAAACCGATTGTTTTTATATTATATCATTTGTATCCTTTTTCTGCAACGAGTTTAAATTTGGTGTTGTACTTGAGGTTTTACGGTTTCATGCAGTTTTGGGAGTTAGGGGACACTATATGAATTACATGATTATCTCATGGAAGATATAATATAAACGCATAAAAGGAAGCAAACTGCATAAATTATATATCAACAAACAAGCTTATTGGTTCAAGCGGCAAAAATAAAGATATGATTTGCTTTCCAGATTTCTGCTTGGTTGACATTTTGAGAGAAAATGATATAATAAAAACGTATATAACATAAAATACTCGATAAAAATATATCGAAAAAGGATGGTCGCAGAGCATGACGAAAACATATACAGATTTTATATGTGAACAGCTTGAAGAAGTTTCGGCGGGGACTCCGATTTACACAGGGCAGATAGCGGAAAAAATATCAACCGTATATTCCCTGAGCGGAAAAGCAGCGGCAGCGGCGGCAGCCGTGGCGGTAAAACGCATCATGGATAGTGGGTTGATGCCGGATCTTCGCTGTTATCAGAAAGGGATATATTATCGAACGGTGGCTACTCCTTTTGGTGAAACGGGTGTCAATAAGGAACGGCTCATTGCGGATAAATACCTTCTTCCTGATATTGGGTATGAGACAGGGCTGACTGTGCTTCATCAGATGGGGCTCACTTCACAAATGCCGCGGAAACGTGTCCTTGCGACCAATGCGGCGAAGGATTGTATGAGGGAAGATAAAAAACTGGATGTCATAATCCGACCGCCAAAAGCTCAGGTAACGGCAAAGAATAAAAATTATCTGCAGACATTAGATGCGCTTGACCTGTTGGAGAAGGCACCGGTGGATGAAGAACACCCTTATGAAGTTATTGCGGGTCATATCCAAAAGAAAAGTTTACAATACAGGACCTTGCTGGCTCTTGCGGATCGGTATTACGGTCGCAATACGGTATTATGTCTTGCACACACTGCAAACATGGGAGAAAAGACGATATGATTATGAGGCTGCATGAGGATAAAGATGCTTTCCGAGTACTGCACGAAAGTATCCATAAAAGAACAGGGTATCGCGCGGATGTACTCGAAAAGGATTATTATGTATTGCTGATCCTGCATGAACTGACTGATTTTCAACAGGACGGACTTCTTTTACAATCAGATATGTCCTGCGGGACTGCGACAGGATTGATTTTCAGACAGCAGTAAAAGCACTGATGATGATTCAAAAAAAGTTGTTGAAAAATACAGCATGGGCAAGCTGCGGGAAATCATACACACAATGAGTATTTATTGACAATGTATCTACATAACTGTCTTCTTAAAACAAGAAACTATCAATAACAAACTGTATGAATTGCGGGTTTGCAAAAAAGCACTTGTATTCTTTATTGATATTTTAAGCAGTCAAAACCGACATGATTTTAACGTACTTCTTGACATAAACGAAGTTTTTCATAGAGAATTAGAACGAAATCAAGAGAATAACAGAATTACTTATGGATACCAAAATTGCATCGGAAGTAGTATCTATAAATAAAGAACGTATTAAAAATACATCCATCGGTGAGTACCAAAGGAAAACGTAGGATGGTTCCCTTTCTGATTAAAAATGCATTTTGTTGATAAAAAAACAGGGAAGGATATTTTGTTGATAGTATAGGTTTGAAAGGTTGTGAATTATATGTATTCATGTTACTATAATATTAGTTTTTCGAAAGGTAGTTTATTAATTTCTGAGTTGTTTTATGGATTTGAGGAAGGAGAAATATTATGGGTATGAAAAGTGGTTTATCATCTCTTCCGTTAAAAGATGTTATACATTCCATACAGACGCAGCTAATGGAATCTGAAAAAGAACGTGAAGAGATGAATCTACCAAGTTTGTTTACGGTGAAAGAAGTAGAAATAGAGATGAATTTTATTGTAGAAAAAACAATATCTACAAAAGCAGAGGCCAATATTGTGGTAATTAATGCAGATGGTGAAGTAGATTATCGTGAAGAGGGGATTAATAAAATAAAGATTACTTTATCAACAGCAACAGATAACAATGTTTTTAATAGTATATTAGGGACTAGACCAAATAATGCGTAAAGAAGTATATTCAAAGAATTTTCCGGATTATAGTAATTTTAACACCTCCACTGTTACATTGGGAGCACTTGACATGAGTGCTTGTATTTTGTATTTAAATTGTTCAAGAGAAAGTTATAAAAGAGATTATGATATTTTTTGTAGTGCGATGATTTCGCAAGGGTATTTAAGAACCTTTTTTCACGAACTAACACATTATTTTCAAATCAATACAACGCCAAATGGAAAATATATAGTTGATCTTGAAGATTTTCAAATAGTACAGGTTCAGCAAATAATACAGGCGATTGGTAATATTAAATATCCAATTATAAGCGACATGATCAAAAATCATACTATAGAGTCTAATGAAAGGGCTTGGTATCATTTGCGAAAGTGGTACGCTGCTGAATTATTGAAAAGTGCTTTTAATTGTGATTTCAAACGGTATAAATATTTATCTTATAATACAGTATTTAGTGAAAAAAAGTTATCTGATATTTTTTGTGAAATTGATGCGGAAATGAGCAGATTATTTGAGATGAAATTGGTAAAAAGAAAATTAACCAATGAAGGGATAGAAATGTCTCAAGATCTTGAATATGCAATAAAAAATGAAGCAAGTCCTTTTGAAAATCATACGAGAATTGCCGAATTCTGGTGGGAGCCAAAAAATAAAGTGAATCCATATAGAAGTGGTAACGAAGATTTATTTCAGTACTCTGGCTTGATTGAAGCTTTTTCGAAGCGTGTTCACATTGATGATTTTCAAGATTTTGTTTCAAGTTTTCTTGCTATATGTGAACTGGCACAATTTTCTCCTCTATTACCGGGAATGGATTGTGCTGCTGAAGTATCCATATATGATTATATTCCAATCTATAGAATAGCTCGATTAATAGATATTGCAAAAGAAATATCTCCGGTAAGAGGTATCAACGATTATAATAGATATGTAAACGAACTTGCAAATAAGGCGAATTATACACCGGTTGCAGAAGTTTGTGAATGTATATTGAAAAATAGGGTGCAATTACCTGGAAAATCTTTTTGGGTTGATTTATTTTATGACGCAATACAAACACGTAGTAATGACTTCTCAACATTCTCGTATTATGGTTTATGGCATCCTTTAGCATTGAATGTTGAGCCTATTGCTAAATCATTTACCCAGCGATTTTGTCCACCGCTGATTTGCTATAATGATTGCAACTATAGTCGAACTAATTCGCCAAATGCGTTTCCGGATGAGGCATTTTCTATTGTAATTAGGAACATATTTAGAAAATATGTTTCTGCAATCATGACCGGTTGGGAAAGAACGGAAAACGGGAAATTACTTATACCTTGTCCTGTAATCGCAAATGCGTTTGAAAAGCAATACATAGAGAGTCAAGTTAATTCACTTATAGAAAAAAGATTATATTTGCATTCCAACTTAAAAATCATTTAGGTATTGCAAGATTTTGGATTAAAAACTCATAGAAGATATAATTTCATAAACGCTCATTTTGTAAATCCCCCTATTAATTTTAATCGTTATACAATTATGTGTATTCAATTTCTTTTTTATCGTGATAGCTTAAGTTTTTATTCTCTATTGTATTGATCTGTACCTTGCAAATTAGCCAGCTATTGATATGAAAATAATACCATAATGGCACTAAATACGAAAAAAATGGTGCATAAATAGGCAAAAATAGCACAAAAAGTAGCGGAAATGCAGTTGATGTAATCTTTTCAAAAGGATATAATATATATGTTCTGTTGCAAATAGAGTGTGTTCTGTAGGTGAGCACGAAAAATAAAGAAAACAGCGGGAGGGGTTAGTCCCATCCCGTTATGCAACAGGCGTGACGGATAACTTAAAGCAGATTTAATAATTTGCTTTTTTGCGTTAAGGGAGAATTTATAATGAAAATCAATTCCTTATATGTTACACAGTCAGCAGTCATTGGATTATCAGATGCTCCGCTGGAGGTCAAAGATAACATCCGTGAAGCGTTTGAGCCTATTTTTAAGAGCAAGAATTGTTTTGCAGATGAGGGTGTAGATATTTGTAGTTTGAAAATCAATGAAACTTTTGGGAATGCACCATTTATTTGCCATATGGGACAGCTGCGTTTCAATGAAAGATCAGTCAACTTTTTCCCCATTTATTCCTATGATGAAGAATCAGATGGATATAATGTGTTTGGATGCGACAGAAATTTGAAGGATCAGCGTATGAACTTCCTATACTTTGAGCTGCACAAGCCTTTTAAAATGCTGGCTCAATACGGTGGAAAGACCGTTGCATCCGGAAAGATTTTTTTGCATGTCTATCCTACGGGTTATATTGTAGTACATTTGGCTGTATATAGGAGAGGCATCAGTGGCGTTGATATAAATACGGAAAACGATTTGCTGGAACTAATACAAGAAACCAAACCATGGATAGACGGAAAATGGAAGTGGAAAAGCAAGTTTGGATGTCATCCACTTAAGGAAACCTTTATGCAAGTCTTTCAGAGTATTTCTATGTCTGTATTCTCAGAAGGAAAAATGACAATCGGGGCACTTGAATGGAAAGCGGGGGCTTCAATAGCAACTGATTTATACGAGGGAGAAATTAGTCGGGAAATCATGGACGCAAAAGAAGGCACTCCTTCTTTTGTAGAGCTTGGCCGTATTCCTTATAGTGAAAAGCCGGCAGGCATACTTGTTGCCAAAAAGAAAATATATTATTATTTTGCCCATTGTGGTCGTGGAAGAAATTCAATCCTGCATTCCTTTTGGAAAATAAATTATATTAACGAATTTTTGCTGTACAAAAGTAAAGTATACAGTGACTACCTGACGTACATACAAAAAGACATGAATAAAATGAGAGACCTAAAGCTGAATAAGGCAGATAGGCTTGATATAGCCAATATAATAGGGAAGGATTTTTATAAGAATACCTTTTTCACTTATACGCAGACGCTTGATGAGTATACGAAAATGCTGGGACCAAGATATAGGGCGATATATGCGCTGTTTTCTAAAGTAGATGGGTTTGATGACAAACGAGCCAAGCTGAATCAAGAGCTTAAGGCATGGAAAAATGACATAGAGAACTGGAATAGCAAAGATACCGATCTTGAGAAGTTATTTAAGATATTACTAAATGTCATAAAATTTTTAAATGGCAAAGCCAAAAAATGAATAAAATAAGTTTTTTATAAGTTTGTGCAGTATATAATAACTAATACCCTTATATGTTTTTATGCTCGTAACATATGGGGTATTATTATAATACTGACAATTTTGAAATTATTGCGGGTCATATCCAAGAGAGAAGTTTACAGTACAAGGTTTTGCTGGCTATTGAAGATCGGTATCATGGTCGTAATATGGTATTATGCCTAGCGCACACTATGAATATGGGAGGAATTTGAATGCAGTCCAAAGTTCAATATAAAGATAATGATAAGAATGGAAGAAGAGGTATTAGCGATATTTTGCTTATACCAAGATATCAATCCAATAAAAGCATGATAATGGTTTATGCAGAGCAAGTAGAGCAGGCAGAATCTGAGAATTGGGAAATTGGAAATATAGTGTTAAGACAACAAGTAATAATAGAAAGTTTGGATATTTTTATAGAAATAGATATAACTGACAAAGTATTGTTTACAAATGGCAGTATAATATTTCTGGCAGATGTAATTGAAACCTTCGATAATGGATTTAGGATCAAAAAATGTATGCCTGCACTTGAAATATGGAAGTTAGAAGAAAAATTAAGGACAGAGATAGAATCTGCCATTAGAAAAAAGAAAGCATTATCTATAATTCATAATAAAGAAGATGTTTATAATTTATCTAATGGATTGGTTTTGGTAGATGAAGAATTACATATCAATATTTATACAGAAGCAGAATTTTATCTTTTAGATGATTTAATTGATTTATTATCAGGAATTAAGGAAATACTTGGCTTTGAGGAATCTTTTGATGCATACCTTAAGATAAAATTGTGTTCACCGGGATTTATTCTTCTTGCTATTACTACAGGAATTGAATTTATAACCAATAATGCAGTTGAAATAGCCCTTATTATGTGCATAGTATTTGGCGGCGAGATAACAGTAGGCGGGAATACTGTGAGTTCTCCATCCATTGCTAAGGGAATACAGTATTTGGTCAATGCAAAAAAGAACAGACGAAATGAATCCATAGAAAGCGAATATAAGCAGGAACAATTAAAAGGAATAAAATTAGACAATACAAAAAAAGAAAACGATATTCTAATGCAAGAAAGAGATATGAAGAAGTTAAAAGAAAGTCTTGACAAATTAGAGAAAATTAGAGATAAAATGGAAATCCGAAAGGGAAAGGGAACAAAATCATATATTAAAGCATTGAATGAAGTTATTAATGAATTGGAAAAAACATTATGATAGAGACTCGACATTGCACGAATATTCCCACCGACACGTTTATAGAGGTAGCGAACGTTATTTATCCTCGATTTCGCTAATCGTTCAACCAATCGGCCAACAAGCTGATATATGCATATACTAATCGTCCAAGGATGGTTCAATAACAAGCTAACATCCGTGGGATTGAGCAAAGATAACACAATAACCATATATTTTCTTAGAGGTAAGGGATGCAAATGGCCTCAAAGCATTTATAAATATCTGGGATTATTAAAATAAGCTGTTAATACGTCTGCTTAACTAACTCATTATATAAAGAGTCGGCATTCATTTCCGGCTCTTTTTCGTAATTATAATGTATATACTAATTATAGGTAAGGAATGTGGTTACAGTATAGTGCTACCATTCAACTCTCTAGTTATACTTTCAATAACGGCAGGAGAAATGTATAACCAAAAATACAAAACTTTGTTTGATGTGACACTCTTTATATCCTATCAATTACTTCTACGAATTATTTTCAAGTACATAGTATTTCTTTTGATTTGTTCTACTATACTTTTCCAACATTCTCTTCTAAATTTCAGCGAAAAAGATTATATAATGACTTACCTATCTTACTCTTAGAAATCTGATAAAAATTGGAAAAATCTGAAGATGACCTGCAAATACAATAATTTTGTTTTTGAATTTAACTATCAAAAAAGCTTTTTACAATAAAATTTACGAGTTAACTCGGAATAATTACATGTAAGAATGTTGATTTATTTAAAAGAGTAATATGTATATAGTTCTGATTGGTAATTCCAATTAAAAATAAGTAATTGGAATTTGTAACTAAATTATTTTTATAGGTAAAAGAATGAGAACAGTAAAAGATTATATTTGCAAAATCTATTTTATATTTAAAGAAATATTTAATGCAGGGGCAGGTGTATTTTTCCTCTCCGTAGGATCGATGCTAATAACAGGTATTAGTCCAGTTGCTATTACATATTTGACATCCAAATTAATAGAAGAGGTAAGCAAGAAAGCAGAAGGCAATATATCTGTAATATATTACAGAGTGTTGATTATTTTATTTTTAATGCTTGGCTTTATAATAATTTCCTTTGCTATAGAAAGCGCAAAAACAATAATATGTTCTTTAACAGGTTTAAAATTGTCACACAATATTGAGAATTTAGTTGCTGATAAATTCCAAAGTATAAAACAGGAAAGAATAGATAATCCCGAGTTTTTAAATTTGCATTCAAATACTTTGAGTAAATGCGGTTCTGAACCATTAAATTTAATGGAAGGTTTATTTGGAATGATTGCAAACCTTATAAGTCTTGTCGGATATGCAGCTATTATTGTTAAGCTTAATTTCCTGGCCTTTATAATGATTATGGTTTTTACTTTTCCGGTGATTATTTATAAAAGAAAATTTCAGGGAATGATGTTCAAATATTATAACAGTAGAACTATGCAGACGAGGCGCATATGGTATTATCTGTCATTAATTACCGATCCTAAATACGCAAATGAAATTAGGAATTTTAGACTATATAAATATTTTATAAACAAAAGGAAAAAGTTATTCAGCGATTTCATGATGGGTAGTAGTGAAATTGCCGCAAAAGAAATCGTAGCATCTATATTAACCTGCTTTATTTCAATGATCGGCGCAATATTGGTTGGCGTTTGGCTTATTAACAACACGATGTCAGGCTTAATATCAACAGCAGAGTTTTATCTGTTCATTACTGCTATTATGACTATTGTAACTAAGTTGATTGCTGTGTCAAATCAAATAGCATCTAATAGTAAGAGCATGATGTTTATTAATTACTTATTTGAATATTTGCAAGAGACGGATAGTATGGATGGCCGGAATACAAAAATAAAACCAATTCCAATACATAATATACGTTTCGAAAATGTAAGTTTTAAATACGCTGGTTCTGATAATTATGCACTTAAAGACATAAATGCAGATTTTGATACAAGAGAAACAATATGCCTTGTTGGTGAAAATGGAAGCGGTAAATCAACGTTTGTAAAGCTCCTTCTCAGAATTTATGATCCTACTCAGGGGCGAATATTGCTAGATGGCACTGATTTAAAAGAATACGATATAAACGAATTGAGAAAATTTTTTGGTGTTTTATTTCAGGATTTTATAAAATTTTCGGATAGCGTTCGCAATTGTATTGGATTTGGAAATATTGATATGATCCAAAACGATAAAGGTATAGAAAACGCAGCTAGAATAACAGGCGCGAATGAATTCATTGAAAAGTATAAAAATGGATATAATACAAACTTAAGTAAATTATTTTTTAATGATGCTATAGAACCATCTGGTGGACAATGGCAGAAAATCGCTATATCTAGGGCGGTATTTTCAGATGCAACCGTTTTAGTTTTAGATGAACCAACGGCTGCTCTTGATCCTAAATCGGAAGTGAAAATGTATGAAATTTTTAAGACAATTAGCGATGCTAAATTTTCAATCATTATTTCTCATAGGATGTATATTACAAAATTAGCAAAGAAAATCTATTTATTAGATAAAGGGGTGATTGCAGAAGAAGGAAACTTTGAGGAGCTGATAAAGCTAAAAAAAGAATTTTATAATATGTATAAAATCCAAGCGGACAGCTACTCTATGGTTGTTGAATAGAAAGCAAAAAAAAGTTATTGGTTATTTATACGGTCTGCTACTTAGAGAAAGGTGGAAAATATGAAAAAAAATAAAATCAATTTGAAAAAAGTTAATAAGACCAATCATTCTACAGTAAGAGTTCTTGCATGTCACTGCGGATGTTCAGGCTCAGCGCTTGCAGCAATAGCTGACGGCTACATTGGAAATTATCTGTAAGAGGCGCTTGCGTCAGCTAAGAGCTTGAAGGAAAGTTACATACTTTTATAAAGTTTCTATTAATTAGGAACAGCATTGTCACTGAATAACAAGTCGAATCTAAGTAGCAGATCGTATAAATAACCAATGACGCAAAAATCATGGAAAGGATGAAGGAAAAAATGTATTTATGTAAAATTATTAAAACGGCAAAAAATATGTATATTTATGATGCGCTGAACAATAAGGTCGCTATACTTGACTCGGAGGAAGATATCCTTGATGAGAATAAATACGCAGATTTTTTAGCTAACAACAGTTTTAGGGACATCAAAGTTCCGTGTGAATTTGACTTAAAATATCCTTATAGCAAAGACGAGTTAACAAGTATGCTTTCAAGTAAGTTGAAGAGTGTAACATTAGCACTCACAGAACAATGTAATTTAAGGTGTAAATACTGTGGGTACATGCCTAAGTATATGGACAGCAATTATCACTTGAAAGAAATGCCAAAGGATATTGCATTTAAAGCTATAGATATCCTTATGAAAAATTCTCAAGAAAGTGAAGTCCGTCATTTGGGCTTTTATGGCGGAGAGCCTTTATTACGGCTAGAGCTTATTAAGGAATGTATCGAATACATAAGCGATAAATACCCATTTAGTCAACCTAGCTATACTATTACAACAAATGCAGTTCTGCTGGATGATAAGGTGGCAGATTTCTTAATAAGAAATAATATAAAAATAGTCATAAGTTTTGACGGTCCGGAAAAATATCATAATAAATATAGGGTTGACGGTAATGGTAATAGCAGTTATGAAAAGGTATATCAAAATATTCAGGCGCTTTATCATAAAAATCCTAAATTTTTCCGGGAAAATGTTACATATAACGTAGTATTGTTTAATGGTGCCAGCGATGAACTTTTTGAATCACTAAATAACCTGTGGGCAGCGAATATCAACACGATAAATCTTTTCCAGACACAACATTTTATGGAAACAAGGGACAAGAGTGATAAAATCAATAGTGATCAGTCTGTTGACATAAAAGAATATGATTTTGCATACACAAATTTATTGAAGGGCATAAAAAAATATTATAATTCATTCTGTAGCTCTACATGCAGCAATGCCATTTTACCGGGTGGTTTTTGTATCCCCGGAGTAAGAAAAAATTTTATCACTACTGACGGTAAAATACTTGTATGCGAAAAAGTAAATGAGAGTCAAAAGATTTTTGAAATCGGCGATGTTGATAGCGGTATAGATATTAGTAAAGTTGAACATCTTGTTAATCAAACACTAAAAAAATTAGAAAAATGTAAATGTTGCTGGGCCTCCAAGTTCTGCAATATTTGCTTTAAAGATATTGATAGCATAGATGAAGCTTTTTGTGAAAAAGCCAAACAAACTGTTGAAAAGGAATTGGGCTTTTATCTTGACCATGTTGAAGCCGATAGAGATTTAATGAATTATGTTGCAAATATATCATTAATTTAGTAAAAAAGGAGAAAATATGAAGATTGCATTAATTGATACAGGAATTTCTAAAAGTGAAATTAGAAATAGGTGTAATGTAAGGCACTTTTCTTTATTTAATGAATCATTAATAGAAAAGTATGACGAACCTAGAAATGACCATGGCACGCATTGTTTTAATGAAATAGTGACAACTGCTAAAAATACAGAAATACAGATTATGGATTTTAATATATTGGATAAATCCGGGAATTTGCAGGTATCTCATATTATTTCTGCTATGCAAAAATCAATAGAGGAGCAGGTGGACATTATTAACATCAGTATGGGATTAACTGTGTATTCTCAAGAATTGTATGATATATGCGAAAAAGCTACTCAAAATAATATTGTCGTATTATCAGCCGCGTCTCATATAAATACAATATCATTTCCTGCGGATTTCAAAAACGTGATATGCGTAAAGGTTGATCAAAATCAGACAGAAAAAATCAAAACTGTTGATCATACAACGCTTTCTGTTTCGATGAGAGATTTTATAATATCGAAGGACGGAACGGATTTTGATTTTAGTTCGTCTAGTCTTGCATCTGCCAGGTTATGTGGCTATTTTTGTGACGAACTCGATAATATGCCGCTCAATGACAAATTTAAAATATTATCACGCAAATACAATATCAAATTCTCTAATTCAAATGACGCAAATAGTAGTAATCATTTAAAAGAAAGTGATATTCAGCATATATTGCATAATAACCGCGTAGCCGTTGTTATTTTCCCGCAAGACTTGCTCAAAAATATAAAAACAGAATTTATATATGAAAATATTACGGCGTATTACGATTATGAAAAAGGTGCTTTTTGCAGTTTTAGCAATGGAGATCCAACAGAAGATTTCGACACAATTATAATAATAAATAGTCTGTATAGTGATTTGGAAATCCCTATGGCTATAAAAGAACGATACAAACGCTTTCAAATAGTCTGTATCGGGAACTTTTTAAACGCAAATGAAAATGAGTATCTATACGATTATAGCAGTTATGAAGCTTCCGAGATTTCAATTTTAGAGAAACCGGTTATTGCAATAACAAGTTTGTGCAGTGGATTGAATAAATCGAATGTTCAGTTATCATTATTCGACAGTTTTAAACAAGACGGGTTAAATGTTGAATTAGTTACAAATAACCCGGTTGGGCTCCTATTTGACGCCAATGTTTTTAATTTTCCTAAACAACTGGATTTTCCTAATATTGTTTATTCTATCAATAGATTCATGTATGTTTCTGAGATTCACAAGGACATCGATGCATGGCTCATAAATATCGGTGGGGCGGTAGATCAAGTAAATACCTTGAATACATATAATTTTGGCAAACTTACAGATGCTTACTTTTGCGCCGCAAATATAGATATCGCCATTATTTGTGTAAATCCATCTACTGATGTTTCGTATTTGAGATTACAACTTGCGCATATGTATAAACATGGCATAGAGGAAATATTTATTGTTTTGTCACATTATGATATTAACGCCTCCACCGTTGATTTTAAAGATGGGCTGCAGACCTACTATGTTGATGATTCGAAGTATTTCGCTGCGTTTAATAATTTGAAGACAAGCATTGAGGAAAAAATATTTACCTTAACTGATGTGGAAAATGGTGTACTTTATAAAAATATTATTGAAGTATTAAGTTAAAAATCAGCTCAATTTTTGCCCAAATCAGCGATAATATAAAAACCAATATATTTTCATATAAATTATATTGGTTTTTTTAATTATCAAATCATTGTATTTTTATATTCGTACAGCATATTCCGCATGTGCTATGTGGAATACTAATATCTCGCAAGTAATAGGATATCCTCCCCCTTAACTTCATTCTACATAACGATGCAAGCGGCGGAGCGTTAAACCTGTGAATGGATAAATTAAGTCCATATAAAATTATGGTTTTTAAGATTTTAAAATCGTTAATACTATTGTAGAAAAATTATAGTATATACCTCTGTATACGTATCTTGTATACGCTATTTAGATATAATAATCCAATTATTCTTATGTAAAAACCGGAAAGGATGATACATACTATGGAAACCAAGAACCGTATTCGTGAACTCAGGAAGA
>CAZRKN010000056.1:0-30435 GCA_964600805.1 uncultured Bacteroides sp.
AATAAATAGGGGAATCATACAGTGGCAGTATCACGGTCTCCAAAACCGTTCACGGGGGTTCGAATCCCTCTTCCCCTGCTTTATTTCATGGAGAATGCAAAGCATTTTCTGAATCGAGTGCGCTGGCACTCGATTTTTTATCTCGCGAACTGACTCTGATAGAGGTTTGCGTAGAATCCGTTCATGGCTAGCAGAGTCTCGTGATTTCCCTGTTCAATAATATTTCCATCCTTCATGACCAGAATTACATCCGCTTCTTTTATAGTGGAAAGCCTGTGCGCCACAATGAAGCTTGTTCTTCCTTTCATCATGGTGGCAAATGCCTGTTGAATCTTTATCTCCGTTCTGGTATCTATGGAGGAGGTAGCCTCGTCGAGAATAAGCATGGGCGGCAGACAGAGCATGACTCTGGTAATGCATAAGAGCTGTTTCTGTCCTTGTGAAAGATTTCCTCCATCCTCAGTGATAACCGTATCGTATCCATTCGGCAGACGCCTGATGAAGCTGTGAGCATGAGACGCCTTTGCCGCCGCAATTATTTCCTCGTCAGTTGCATCAGGTTTTCCCATTATTATATTATCACGTATCGTACCTGTCTTTAACCAGGTTTCCTGCAATACCATGCCATAGTTTGCCCTAAGGCTTTTTCTGGTGATCTCTCTGATATCATAGCCGTTTACGCGGATTACCCCTGAGTCCACGTCATAAAAACGCATCAGCAGATTGATGACCGTTGTTTTTCCGCAGCCTGTCGGTCCGACAATGGCGATTCTCTGTCCCGGTTTAACTGCAAGATTGAAATTCTCTATCAGCTTTTTGTCAGGAACATATGAGAAAGACACATCTTCCAATGCTACCGTACCGTCGGCATGATCTAATGAAACCGCATTATCCGGCTCCGCAATCTGCGGTTCTTCTTCTATTAATTCAAAGATTCTGGCAGCACAGGCAAGCGCGTTCTGCAGCTCCGTTACTACGCCGGATATCTCATTGAAAGGTTTGGTATACTGGTTAGCATAGCTTAAGAAGCAGGAAAGCTGACCTACACTGATGCCTCCGCGTATTGCAAGGAGTGCTCCGCAGATTGCCACACCCGCATACACAAGGTTGTTGACGAATCTGGTAGACGGATTCGTAATGGATGAGAAAAAGATGGCATTTAACGATGCTTTCTGCAGCCTTCCGTTGATTTCATCAAATTTCTCCAATGACTCATCCTCATGTGAAAAAGCCTGCACGATTTTCTGGTTCCCAATCATCTCATCGATAAAAGCTGTCTGCTCTCCTCTGGTCTCGGACTGCAGTTTAAACATAGTAAAGGTTTTTCCGGCTATGAAGCCCGCTACCAGAAATGAAAGCGGCGTTATAAGCACAACCACTCCGGTGATGCCCACATTGATGCTTAACATGAATCCAAGTGTCCCGACTATTGTGATAACTCCGGTAAAAAACTGTGTAAATCCCATTAAAAGACCGTCTGCAAACTGATCCACATCTGCTATTACACGGCTCACTATTTCACCGTAAGAATGTCCGTCAATATATTTTAGCGGCAGAATTTCTATTTTATGAAATGCTTCATTCCGTACATCCTGCACTATCCTGTAAGTCATCTTATTGTTACAGACATTCATCAACCATTGCGCCAATGCGGTAATCATAATAACTACAGCCATTTTCTGAAGGATTACAAAAATACCGGGAAAGTCCACCAGCCCCTTTTCAATAATAAGATCTATGGCATATCCCGTCAGAATCGGCAGATATAATGTAAACGCCACGCTTACTGCGGCCATCACAATCGACAATAACAGATATATCCAATATTTTCTGACGTATCGAAGTACTTTATTTAATGTATCCTTTTGCCTTGCTTTTTGCTCGGATTTCATCTGTTCCATTCCATATATCCCTTTCTTAATCCATGATTCTTTCTCAGACTGCGAATTTAAGTGCCCAAGGCATCATTGATGCCTGCACAAATATTGCGTAATACATGCAAAGCATAACACATACAAGTATGTGTGTGAAAAATTTATTTTTCACCCTATACCTGCGAATAATGAATCTCCTGATATACCTCACAATTTTCAAGAAGTTCCTCGTGTGTTCCAATCCCTGCCATTCTTCCATCATCCAGTACGATAATCCGGTCAGCGTGCTGAATGGATGAGGTCCTCTGTGATACGATGAAAACAGTGGTACCGTCTCCCATCTCGCGAATCGTTTTACGCAGTTTGGCGTCAGTCGCATAATCCAATGCGGAAGCGCTGTCATCCAGAATCAGTATTTCCGGCTGTTTCACAACCGCTCTGGCAATCGTCAGACGCTGTCTCTGGCCTCCGGACAGATTCTTTCCGCCCTGTGCAATCGGCTCATCCAACCCTCCCGGCTTGGTGTCAACAAATTCCTTTGCCTGAGAGATTTCCAGAGCACGATTCATTTCCTCAGTCGTTGCGTCCTGCTTTCCCCATGCCAGATTATCTCTGATACTTCCCTGAAAAAGAACTGCTTTCTGCATTACCATACCTATTTTATCCCGCAGTTCTTCCATCGAAAAGTCCTTAACGTCCTTTCCGTCTATCTTCACGCTGCCCTTTGTAGCATCATAAAATCGCGGAATCAGATGCACCAAAGAAGATTTTCCCGAACCGGTTCCGCCTATGACTCCTATAGTTTGTCCTTTTTTTACCTTAAAATCAATATCGCTTAAGGATTCCGCCCCGGCGCCGCTGTAGGTAAGAGCGACGTGGTCAAACTCCACCGCATATTGAGCGATTGAGTCAATATCCTCTGCCTTCTCTTTATACTCTTTATTTTCTTTTTTCTCTTTATTATCTTTCTTTCCTTCCGTCTCCTTCCACTCCATACCGGACTGTATCTCGAAAACACTCTGAATGCGATTCGCGCAGGCAAGAGCCTTCGTAATCGTAATTATCAGATTGGCAAGCTTGATAAGCTCAATGAGAATCTGTGACATATAGTTTACTAAAGCTACCACTTCGCCCTGTGAAATATATCCCGTATCAACTCTGACGGCTCCCGTATAAATCAATGCTACGGTTGCAACGTTCACAATAATGAATGTGACCGGATTAGTCAGTGCAGAAAGTTTTCCTACGAACAGTTGAATATCAGTCAATTCGTTATTACTCTGTTCAAATGCTTTTATTTCCTGCTCCTCTTTGTGAAAAGCACGAATGACTCTCACTCCGGTCAGGTTTTCTCTTGTTCTGCCCAGTACCTTGTCCAGTCCCGCTTGTACTTTCTTATAAAGAGGCATCGTAATCATCATAATGCCGAACACTACCACTGACAGGAGCGGTATCGCCACTACAAATATAAGCGCCGCTTTCACATCAATCGTAAATGCCATTATCATTGCGCCAAATACTATAAAGGGAGAACGCAGGAATAACCGCAATACCATATTCACGCCGTTCTGCGCCTGATTGACATCTGAGGTCATTCTCGTGATCATGGTGGATGTGCCAAGCGTATCTATCTCGGTAAAAGAAAGTTTCTGCAGATGCTCAAACAGAGAATGTTTCAACTGTGTAGAAAATCCTACAGCTGCTTTGGCAGCAAAATACTGTGCGGTTATGGAGCATGTAAGCCCTATTAATCCAAGCATTACCAGAATAAGTCCCATTTTCAGCACATACGGTATATCCGCTCTGTAGATTCCTTTATCTATTATTGCTGCCATTACAAGCGGAACGAACAGCTCGAATCCCGCTTCCAGCATTTTAAAAAGCGGAGCCAGAATTGTCTCTTTCTTATAATCCTTTAAAAACACCAACAGTTTTTTCATAACAATAACCCTCCATGACAAAGTATCGCCACTTTACGATTAATACAAAACGGCAGTTCAATTCTCATCAAACTGCCACTCTGAAGGCACTACTGTAATTATATCAACTCAATTGCATCCTTTATGGAAGATACTCCGATTATCCTGACATCTTTTATATTCTTTAACTGCTTTACACATACCTGTGGAATAATACATGTAGTATATCCCATCTTGACTGCTTCCCTGACGCGCTGCTCTATCATACTGATGCTGCGGACTTCACCGCTTAAGCCTATTTCCCCAAATGCCGCCATCTTATCATCAATCGGACGATTCTTAAAGCTGGAAGCAACAGCCATCGCAATTCCCAAATCTATCGCAGGCTCTGTGATTTTCATGCCTCCTGCCAGATTGACATATGCGTCACAATCTGACATCTGTAATTCCACCCGCTTCTCTAAGACAGCCATCAGCAGATTTACCCTGTTAAAATCCGTTCCAATCGCCTGTCTTCTGGGAAAGCCGAAATTAGTACGGCAAACCAGCGCCTGTATCTCTATCAGAATCGGTCTGGTGCCCTCCATAGAACAGGACACAATGGAACCGCTTGCACCTTCCGGTTTTCCTTCCAGCATAAATTCAGAAGGATTCGCCACTTCCATTAACCCCTGCTCCTGCATTTCAAAAACCCCGATTTCATTGGTAGAGCCGAAGCGGTTTTTCACCCCTCGCAGTATACGGTATGAGGCATGTCTGTCTCCCTCAAAATATAATACCGTGTCTACCATATGTTCCAATACGCGCGGCCCCGCTACAGTTCCCTCTTTTGTCACATGCCCTACTATGAATATGGAACTTCCAAGCCCCTTGGCAAGCTGCAAAAAAACATTCGTCGCCTCCCTGACCTGCGATACGCTGCCCGGTGCTGACGAAACATCTTCCTGATACACGGTCTGAATTGAATCAATAATTGTAATATCCGGTCCGATACGTCTGATGGTTTCTTCTATGACTCCCAGATTAGTCTCGCATAAAAGCAACAGGCTTTCTCCAAACTCTCCTATGCGGTTTGCCCTGATTTTAATCTGTTTTAACGATTCTTCACCGGAAATATACAAAACCTTTCTGTTATCCTGCGCCATATTCCGGCATACCTGCAAGAGAAGAGTAGATTTACCTATACCCGGATCGCCTCCTACCAGAATCAAAGAGCCGGGCACAATTCCTCCGCCCAGCACTCTGTCCAACTCCTTTATATGCGTAGACAATCTTTCTTCATCCTGAAGCATAATATCGGAAAGTTTTGAAGGTTTAGTCTCTTCCCTTCGTGACGCAGCGCTCGAGGCTGTTCCCACACTCTTGGCGCTTATCTTCTCTTCCACAAAAGTATTCCACCCGCGGCAGCCCGGACACTGTCCCATCCATTTGGACGACTCAAATCCGCAGCTCTGGCAGAAGAATACCGTAGTCATTTTCGATTTTGCCATAAAACCTCTTATTTTATCTCTTCTTTCTCACTTTACTATTCTTACGCCGACTTCTCCGGCATCCGCAAGTTCCACGCTGATACTCAGTTTGCCGCCCAGATTAGTCTTCATCCTTCCTATGCTCTCATCATTAATAAAGACTTCATATTCCGCTTCATCTTCCAATCCCACGGTAATCTGAGCATCTTCATCTCCCTCGACTAAAAAACTGACTCCGTCTTCTTTTTCCATGAAATTATTGACACTGGTACCCGGTACGGACTCATACGCAAACATACCGTTTTTCTCAAGCTTAGTTATGCTATTATAGGTTTTCACCTTTAATAAGTCACCATAATGCTCGAAATCTTCAATTTTTGCCTTTGCAGCAAGCTTATGGTTTCCAAAGCTGACTGCGCCGTCTGCCTCTGTACGAATCAATTCTTCTACTACAGCCATTGCTCCTCCTCCTATGTCACTCTATTGTCTCTGTATTATCACGTCCGCATCTCCTCACTTAAGAAAGTCGTGGTCATATTCACTGCTTTACAGAATAAACAACCTTCTTACCCTTGAGAGTTGCGGATACTTTATCGCCGTTTTTCACTTTGCCTGACAGAATCTCTTCCGCAAGCGAGTCTTCTATCTCCGTCTGAATAGCCCGCTTCATCGGTCTTGCTCCCATTTTGGCATCCAGATATCTCTCCACTATATACTCCCTGAGTGCAGGTGTAATAGTCAAATCAATATCCATCTGTGCAGCGCATCTTTTTACAAGATTCTTTGATAAAAGCGATACTATCTGCTTCATATTGTCTTTGTTCAATGCGTGGAATACTATAATTTCATCAATTCTATTGATGAACTCAGGCTTAAATATTCTCTTTACTTCTTCCATAACGCCGGATTTCATCTTCTCATAATCCTGCTTTTCACTGCTGCCCGACGTAAATCCCAAATTCTTCGGCTCCACAATTTTCTGCGCTCCCGCATTGGAGGTCATTATCAGAATCGTATTCTTGAAACTTACCTTACGCCCCTTGGAATCGGTAATATGTCCGTCGTCAAGTACCTGAAGCAATATATTAAATACATCCGGATGCGCTTTTTCTATTTCATCAAAAAGAACTACCGAATAAGGATTCCTTCTGATTTTTTCACTCAGCTGTCCTCCCTCTTCAAAACCTACATATCCCGGAGGCGAACCAATCATCTTAGATACGGAATGTCCTTCCATATATTCGGACATATCAACACGTATCAGAGCATTTTCCGAGCCAAACATCGCCTCAGCCAACGCTTTGCTGAGTTCGGTCTTGCCTACTCCGGTAGGTCCTAAGAACAAAAATGAGCCGATTGGTCTGTTAGGATCCTGCAAACCTACACGCCCTCTGCGCATAGCCTTGGCTACCGCCGTAACCGCTTCCTCCTGGCCAATGACACGTTTATGAAGAGTTGACTCAAGCTTTAAGAGTCTTTCGCTCTCTTTCTCGGCAAGCTTCTTCACCGGAATCTTCGTCCAGAGCGCAACTACCTCCGCAATCTCATTCTCCCCGACGCATAAATGTCGCTTTTCATCGTCCTTTTCAAGCTTTTTCACCATGCGTTCATATTTCTTAATCAATTCTTCCTGTTTCTTCCTAAGCTCTCCCGCCTGTGTAAAAGCTTCAATTCTGATGGAACGTTCTATCTGCAAATCAACCTTTTGAATTTCATCAGACAGCTCTTTTAACTTATCCGGCTGTTTCGCCGCTTTCAGTCTCGCCGCCGCCGCAGCTTCATCTATCAGGTCGATTGCCTTATCAGGCAGATTTCTGTCGTTGATATATCTTGATGATAAAGCAACTGCTGCCTTGACTGCCTCATCAGTAATTGTAACCTTATGATGGTCCTCATATTTATAGGCAATACCCTGCAGTATATTTTCAGCTTCCTCTATAGTAGGCTCTTCTATAGTCACCGGTTGGAATCTTCTCTCAAGCGCCGCATCTCTCTCTACATACTTCCGATACTCTGCAATCGTCGTAGCTCCGATTAGCTGAATCTCACCTCTGGCTAACGAAGGTTTCAGTATATTAGATGCATCAATAGCGCCTTCTGCGCCTCCTGCACCGATAATAGTATGCATTTCATCCAGAAAAAGAATGATATTGCCATCCTCAATGACTTCCTTGATTACTTTTTTGATTCTCTCTTCAAATTCACCACGGTATTTACTGCCTGCTACCATACCTGACAAATCCAGAGTCATTACCCGCTTATCCTGTACGGTAAACGGCACGTCTCCTGTTACGATTTTCATCGCCAGACCTTCTACTACTGCGGTCTTTCCGACTCCCGGCTCACCGACCAGACATGGATTATTCTTAGTTCTTCTGCTCAGAATCTGAACAACTCTCCGGATTTCCTCTTCTCTGCCGATAACAGGGTCCAATTTCCCTTCTTTTGCAAGCGCTGTCAAATCCCTGCTGTACTGTTCTAATGTTGAAGTTGAAGATTTCTTCTTATTCTGCTTCTTACCCAAATCTTCTTTATACAAAGATTTATCTGCTCCCATTGCCGTCAGGACTTCCACATACAACTTCTGAATGGAAATTCCCATTGTGCTGAGCAGTCTGACCGCTACATTATCGCCTTCCTTTAATAGAGCCAGCAGAATATGCTCTGTTCCCGTCTTTTCACTATGAAAGCGCTCAGCCTGTCTGTGAGCTTCTTCAAGCACCTTCTCGGCTCTTGGAGAGTAGCCGTCCCGCTCCGCCAGCATGACCGTACTCTCCGGCGCTATCAAATCTTTTATCATCTCTTTTATCTGATATTCCTCTACACCGCTGCTTTCCAGCACTGTAGCGGCAACTCCGGTATTCTCCCTGAGCAGGCCTAAAAGGATATGCTCTGTTCCTACATAACTCTGTTTGAAATTTCTGGCTGCACGTTCAGCCAGAGTGAGCGCTGTCCTGGCCTTATCAGTAAATTGTGGCTGCATGATCATACTCCTCCATAATCCTCATATATTTCATCTATAAGAGCATGCACTTCTTCTCTGGAAATATTCTTACAATGTGCCTTTGCAAGAATTATCTGCATCGCTCTTCTCATCTCTTCTAATGCATGCATTTTATCGATATCAATCGCAATCACTGCGCCTTTTCTCCTGTCAACCTTCACGAAGCCTTCCTGTTTCAATATGGAATAAGCCTTATTGACAGTGTGCATGTTAATTCCAATCATATCTGCAAGCTGTCTTACTGATGGAAGTGTATCTCCCTCTCTGAATCTTGAGGCTGCAATCCCCATTACAATCTGATTTTTCAGCTGCAGATATAAAGCCTCATCACTGTTAAAATCCATTTCTATTTCAACTATCATAAGTCCTCCGTTTCTGCATGCCTGATTTTCTATCCTATAGGAAATTACGCCGCAGCGTAAATCATTTCAAAGAGAATGCGACGAGTTTGCCGTAGGCATACTCTTATTCTCGGAATCGAGTGCGCCGGCACTCGATTTTTTACTCGTCTCCTTTATCCTTGTCCTTCATATTCAGAAATTCAAATTCAAAATCATCATCATCTGCCAGGAAATTTTTTGCCTTTTTCTTCGGCGCAGGCTTCGGACGCGCTGTTCCGTCATCTTCGTATGTCACTTCTCTCGCAGGCGCTTTTTTCTCAGGATCTACAGGTTTTTTCCGTACAGGAGGCTGCTGTCCGTCAGGTGACGTGCTCTTTCTTCTTACAGGCTCTTCCTGTCTTACCGCATTACTCCTGCTGCTTCCGCTTCCACTGCTACCGCTTCTGGTACTCCTGCCCTCTCTGTTTTCCCTGTTTTCTCTATTTTCCCTAATACGCCTTTCAGCCTTCCAATTGTCGCTGTCATCTTCCTCTTCTTCAATATAAGCGTCTCGTAATTTGAAAAACATGAATGTCAGCGCTACGGCAAGTATGATTACTAGCGCAACCATAATAACAATCGCAACACGCTGTTTAGAAATTGTTTTAGCGTCTATTTCTGCGTTGTGTTTCATTTTTTCCGTTGCATCAAGCAACTCTTCAACCTTCTGTCTGGTAGCTTTTTCGCCTGTATTATCATGAAGATACCATGCATATTCGCCGGTATTTTTCGGGTCTTCATAAACCACTTGATAGTCCTGACTTACCACCGGTTCTTCTACCTGAGGTTCCTCTGTCGGAGTTTCAGGCTCTTCCGCCGCAGGTTCTTCTACCGGAACCATATCACCCAGAGTTATAAGGTCAGAGCGCACAAATCCGTTCTTTTCCGATCCGCTTGTTCCGGTGAAAGTAACATAATACCATATTTTGCCATCACTACCGTTCGTCTGTCCGCTTACTATGAGAATTGTATTCTGAGGCATGGAATCCACGACTCCGCTGGTGGTAGAAGCTTTGCTTCTGATTTTAGCTTTCGATGCCTTAACTGTAGCATACTGAAGATCCAATGTCGTATCCGGCGCCACCTCAGCCCCCGACGCAGCAGGACTTGATGTCTGCGATGCAGGTGTTACTGCTGCTTCCGCTGAATCGCTCTTTTCTATAAGGTCAGAGCGTACGAAACCTTTAGTATTTCCCGAACTGATCTCATACCACAATGTACCTGACGCGTCATTAACCTCATTTGTGATGGTTACCGATGTTCCTTTAGATAAACCTCCGATTGCTTCGCTGTTTACATCAGCTGACTGTCTGACCTTAGCATTCTCTTTTACTTTTCCCGTCGAGTCCGCCATACTGATGGTTTTTTGACCTATAAAAAACAGAAAGGCGCAAATCATTACCACCATTAACTTCATAATCTTAATACTGCTGCATTTTTTAATTTTTTTCATCATGATACCTCAACTCTTTCTTTAGTTGCTTAATAATTTTTCAAGTTTTCTATATATTATCACGCTTAAAGCGTTTTGCGCCTTCATCAATGTTGCCGCGTTCCATGCCAAAACCAGCCATCATCTTAGCCTGCTTCTTGCGTGCTCTATCCTCAACCATCTTGTTATAGGAAACCTCGCATTTTGAACATACCCTTCCCGAACGGATGCTTGCACCGCACATTTCGCATTTCAGGAACACAGTGGAACCGTCGGCAACTTCCAGACGGGACTCTTTTAGCATCGTGCGAATCGTTTTCTGCTTCACACCTGTCGCGTCCGAAGCCTGCGCCATGGTAACTCCGGCGTGCCCCTCGACATAATTGCGCACTTTCCCATAATCATCATAATCCACGTACTTACACTTTTCACACTTATACTCTCCGCAGCCCTTAAACACCATGACTCCGCCGCATTTCGGGCATTCTACCGGACGGTTGTATACGTCTAAATCTACAAAATCCTTTATGCCGCTCATATATATCCTCTCCTAACTTTTTTAAAGCTGTAAAAAGTCATTATATTCTAATCATTTATTCCGCTTCATTAATCATTTATTCCGCTTCATCTATCGCCTTTCCGATATCTTTTCTCATATATTTGTTTTCAAAATCAATCCACTGTGCCGCCTGATAAGCATTCGCCCTTGCTTTCTTCAAGGTATCTCCGGTCGCCGTTATTCCCAGCACCCTTCCGCCGTTTGTCACAATACCTTTCTCAGTAAGCTTAGTGCCCGCATGGAAGCAATAACAGCCCTCCTTGTCTTCAAACTTCTCAAGACCTTTGATAAGGAATCCCTTTTCATAGGAAACCGGATAACCTCCCGATGCAAGAATCACACAAACTGCCGCATTATCTTCAAACTGCAGGTCGATTTTATCGAGTGTACCGTCAATGCATGCTTCAACAACATCAATTATATCATTTTTCATACGCGGCAGCACTACCTGAGCTTCCGGGTCTCCGAAGCGTGCATTATATTCCAGCACTCTCGGTCCTTTGGGAGTCAGCATCAGCCCGAAGAAGATAACACCTTTAAACGGTCTTCCTTCCGAAACCATAGCATCTACCGTCGCCTGATAAATATATTTTTTACAGAAATCGTCTACTTCCTCAGTGTAAAACGGACTTGGCGAAAAAGTTCCCATACCGCCCGTATTCGGACCCTTATCTCCGTCCTCTGCCCGTTTATGATCCTGTGCCGAGGACATAATCTTAATGGTCTTTCCGTCAACAAATGATAAAACGGAAACCTCCCTGCCTGTCATAAACTCTTCAATCACCATGCGGCTGCCCGCATTCCCGAATTTCTTATCTTCCATGATGGTCTTAACGCCGTCAATAGCTTCTTCCAGCGTATTACAGATCAGGACTCCTTTTCCAAGCGCCAGCCCATCCGCTTTTAACACTATGGGCATATCCGCCGTTTTCAGATATTCTACCGCCTTCTTCGGGTCGTCGAAAGTTTCATACGCAGCCGTCGGAATATTGTACTTTTTCATTAAATCTTTGGAGAAAGCCTTGCTTCCTTCCAGAATCGCCGCATTTTTCCTCGGACCGAAGACGCGCAGTCCCGCCGATTCCATCTCGTCTACCAGACCGCCGACCAACGGGTCATCCATGCCTACGATTGTAAGGTCTATTGCATTTTCTTTGGCAAAAGCCGCCAATTTATCAAATTCCATCGCGCCTATCGGAACGCATTCAGCAATCTGTCCGATTCCCGCGTTTCCGGGTGCGCAATATATTTTATCCACTTTATTGCTTTTTGCTACGCTTGAAGCAATCGCATGCTCTCTGCCGCCGCTTCCTACAATCAATACTTTCATAATATATCTTGCCTTTCTGTGTCAGCTTTTGAATATCATCAGATTATTCGGATATTCTTACAACATTGCCGTCTATCCGTACTTTCCCATTTGCGATTAAATCTATCGCTTTCGGAAGAATCTTCCACTCCGCCTGCTCCATGACTCTTTTTTGCAGAACCTCCGGAGTATCTCCCTCTTCTACCGCAACCGCCTGTTGTAAGATAATCGGTCCGGTATCCGTTCCCTCATCTACGAAATGAACAGTAGCGCCGGTCACTTTGACCCCACGCTCCAAAACCTGCTCATGCACTTTTAATCCGTAAAAACCCTTCCCGCAAAAAGAAGGAATAAGCGACGGATGTATATTGATGATTCGGTTTCGGTAGGTATGAATCATCTCTTCCGGAAGTACCACCAAAAAACCTGCCAGTATAATTAAATCCGGCTTTTTCTCCTCAACTGCCTGCATCAGATGTTTATGGAACTGCTCTCTGTTCTCATATTCCTTAGGCGATACGCATATGGCGTCAATTCCGGCATTCTCTGCGCGATTTAACGCATAGGCTTTTCGATTATTACTGATTACACGGACGATTTCAGTATTAGTAATCGTTCCCTGTTCAATGCCGTCCATTACTGCCTGCAGATTCGTGCCGCCCCCGGAAACACACACGAGTATTTTTAACATTTTAATAACCTGCTCCTTTTTCAGACTAACTCCTTATAGTAAAGTAACACCCTTTTCGCCTGAAATTATACGTCCAATCTCATACGGCGTTTCTCCCGCCTGACGGACTGCTTCCATTGCCTTATCCATATCTGCGCTGTCTATGGCAAGTACCATGCCAAGACCCATATTATATGTATTATACATCATTTTCTCTTCAATTTTACCTGTTTTTTGCAATAAATTAAAAATAGGAGGAATCGGGTAACTGTCCTTCTTAATCTCTGCATTCACGCCATCCGGCAGCATTCTCGGAATATTCTCATAAAATCCTCCGCCCGTAATGTGGCTGCTGCCCTTTATTACAACTCCTGCGTCTTTGATGGCTTTGAGCGCTTTTACATATATCCTGGTCGGCGTAAGAAGCGTTTCGCCAAGTGTAGCGCCAAGTTCTTCATAATATGTATTCAGGTTCTCCTGCGTCATCTCAAACACTTTCCTGACAAGAGAAAAACCATTGCTATGTACTCCTGAGGATGCTATCCCGAGCAAAGCATCTCCCGGTTTTATGTTCTCACCGGTAATCAAATCTTTCTCATCTATAACGCCGACAGTAAAACCTGCAAGGTCATATTCTTCCTCAGGCATCAGCCCCGGATGTTCGGCAGTCTCACCGCCAATCAGGGCAGCTCCCGCCATTTTACAGCCTTCCGCAACCCCTTTTACTATTGCTTCTATTTTCTCCGGAATATTTTTGCCGCAGGCGATATAATCAAGGAAAAACAACGGCTCACCGCCGGCACATGCGATATCGTTCACACACATTGCCACACAGTCAATTCCTATCGAATCATGCTTATCCATGAGGAAAGCCACCTTCAGCTTGGTCCCGACGCCGTCCGTTCCTGACACCAGTGTCGGATTTTCCATATTTTTTATTTTATTTAAGGAAAAAGCCCCTGAGAATCCGCCGAGTCCGCCAATAACTTCAGGTCTCATTGTTTCCTTCACATGCTTTTTTATCAATTCTACAGATTTGTATCCTGCTTCAATATCTACGCCCGCTGACTTATAGTCCATCCTTAAACCCTGCTCCTTTCCCGCCTGCAAATTATTGATTTCCAATATTTTCAACGCTTATTCAGTAGTTCTTATATCCGACTTCCTGTAATCTGGCGTCCTTTTTCTGTACGCTTTCCTTAAGTTCTTTTGTATAATCCTTTAACCGCTGTAATAAGGCTTCGTCTGATACCGCCAGAATCTTCGCTGCCAGAATACCCGCATTCTCTCCGCCGCCTATTGCCACTGTCGCTACGGGAATGCCGGAGGGCATCTGCACTATGGAATAAAGGGAATCCACTCCGCCTAAATCCGAAGTCTTCATAGGAATGCCGATAACAGGCATAGGAAAAATTGCGGCGCACATACCGGGTAAGTGCGCTGCCTTGCCCGCACCTGCTATGATTACCTTAAAACCTTTGCTCTCTGCGCTTTTCGCATACTCAAAGAATACATCCGGCTCCCTGTGTGCAGAAATAATCGTCATCTCATATGAGACGCCAAGTTTCTCAAGAATATCTGCGGCTTTCGCCATTATGGGCATATCCGAATCGCTGCCCATCACGATGCCTACCTGTGCCATGTACCATGCCTCCCATATATTTGCTTAGTAATTGCTAAAGCCATATTAACAATTACTTTGTATACAATATCTTGTAGATAAACGAAACAATACTGTAAATATTGTACTAGATTTTACTATAATACGCAATATGAATTTGTAACAGAAATATAAAAATATCATTCAAACGCATCATTCAGCACTTCACAGCCCGGCAAAACAAATCTTCCTTCCAATATAATCGGAATCACTTCGTTATCTTTCGTCACTACCGACAGTTCTCCGAGTTCGTCATAGGGAATGGTAATATCGGTATGGCAGTTAAAATATGCCTTCATCATATCTTCGCTGCGGAGTACGGATACCTCATTATCACGCGCTATGATTTCTTTACCGTCGGGATTGCAGACTTTTACATCCTCTGCATGGGAATAACAGGTATCACCTACTGCAAAATGCGGACCTGTTTTCTCCGCAATCAGAATCGGCATCTTATCCTCTATGCCATACTTCCTTGCAGCCACATAAGCCGTTGTATTCGTTCCTATGGCAAATTCGCCAATCGGCAGAGTATCATGGTGGAAAAGGACATTATCCTTGATATACTTCAGGTTTTCCTCCTCCGTATCGAAGTTTGCACAACTGTATTCCGTAATCATACCGTCATGGAAACCGATGGAGATATCCTTATATTCCAATTCATTTAAAAATACTCTCGTAACATGCAGTATCCCTTCCGTCCCTGTAAGCTTCGGGGATGTAAAGACCTCTCCTACCGGAATATTCACATCTGCAACGCAGTTCTCAAAATTTGTTTCTTTATCCGGATTACCCAGAGTATGCAGCATGATTTTCAAATCGGTGCGGTTCTTTCCCATTCCCTTAACCAATACATACTCGCCTAAATCCAGCGTATCTATAATCTTCTGCTGTATGCCCTGATACAGTTTATAGTCCAGCGTGTTGATGCGTATAATTTCATCAAAAATCTGCTCATACTGACTGCCTATATCCGGTACGGGAAACGCAATAATCGTAAAGCTTCTCTCTTCGCCCTTAATATACTGATTCTGCATAGCTCCCGCTTTGGAAGCATATTCCACCGACAGTTTCTGCTGCTTATCACTAAAGCGGCAGGCTTCCTTCTTATTCTGCGGCACAAAGGGCTTTTCACCGAAAATCTCCAGAACTGCAGGTCCGCCGAAGACTCCCGCTTCCTCCTTATATTGTTCCAATGCATTCTGCAGGCATTCAAGTTTTCTCGTTACAAGCGGTTTGTCTAAAAACAACGCCTGATCTTCCTTGTGGTCATAGTCGAACTGTTTATTCGGATTGGCGCCGAAATATCCGTTTTTGTTCACGCTGCGCCCCTGAAAGATATTACTGCCCGCACGATAGACAGTCGGTTTTAGACCGATTCGGTCAAAATTCCGGATTGCAACTTTTATCATTCTCTCAAATCCAAGGCATAAGCGTATATTAACTGTCTTTTTGGTAGAGATGTCTTTATTTCCCACTTCAAAACCAATACGGTAACCCTCGGTATAGGTATCAGCCATCAGCTTTACGGTTTCCTCTGACAGTTGTGTCATATGTTTTGCTGTTCTGATTTCACTCTCTGTCACATATTCACCATAGTAGTATAAATACCTTATATCGGAAAGGTCGCTTTCCATAATGATGCGCGTTGCAAAATCTCTCTGCGGCAGCACCATAGAAGCTACTTTTTCATATGCTTCATATTCATAATAATCGCTGACATACCAGTAAGCAATCTGTCTAATGCTCTCTACATCAGGCGTTGTGGAATCACCATCACCGTTCCCTTCTGCTGATTCTGCACCATCTGCTGTGCCTTCTTCCGCAGCACAGACAAATGCCTGATATATCTCCAGCAGAAGCTCCATGCGAATGACCATTCCGGTCATTGTCTGTTCAAATGCCGCAGGTATCATACCTCGCAGTTCAGCATATACAAACGACAGCAGCTGCCCCATTGACTCACCGAAACAACTTACGGCATAAGAAGGATCGGCATAGCTATGTTCATAGTTTGCCGGAAGAATATCTTCATATAATTCCCTATTTCTACGCTGAAGTTCTTCCAAAGAAGCCTTGTATAAACTGCCACCCTCCACAAAGTCCCATGTTTCTTTCATCAGGATAACAAACTCAGACATCTTTTTAAAATAATCCTGATATTTCCTGCCGCATATTTCTTCGCCTGATATTTCCGATATTCTTTCAAACGCCAACGTAAAACGTTCCTGCTCTAACTGTGCTTTTTCCGTATCCGTTATATTTTCCTGCATTTATTATTCCAGCCTTTCTTTTTTCATCCGATATCATATGCTCCCGCATATAAAATAGCGCTCACGATTGCCAGCGCCAATACATTTAAAATGATGCCGAGATAAGAGAAAAAGTAATATTTATCCTTTTCTGTTTTGGAAACCACACCCAGACCTGAACCAACCAATGCAAATATGGTCACCAAAAAAGCTGCCGTCCCATACTGCATGGGTATCTCTCCTGCACTGCGATAACTCATAAAGACTACATATCCCAGCGTAGCCAGAGATATAACGCCAAGTATGGTCGCCATAATCCCCGTAAGAGTATGACTCTTATTAGTAAACATGTAACTGTTCTTACGGCTCATTTTCAGACTCCTCATAAAATGATTGATAAATGGGCACTCCATAACGGAAATACCCATCATCTTCTCAGAATAATATTTTATTTCTTCCCGCCAAAAGCTTCGCTCCTCCGATAATAAGAAGGACTCCGCTCGCGATTCCCGACACTAAAATAACCACTCCGACTGCAATATTCATCGCACCTGCTCCGCCCATTGTTTTATATGTTCTTTCTTCCATCCTTATTCCCTTCCTTTCCAATCTCCCGATTTTACGGTCATTTCCATTGCTTCATCAACAGCATCAAAGCTTATTTTGCTCCATACTGCTCATAATATGCGTCAATAGCCGCTTTCAACGTATCATCAATGTAAACGCTGCCATTATAAGGCTTGTTATACAGACATTCAACTACCTCTTCCATTGTAACAATCGCATTTGCTCCGAATCCGTACTTTTCTTTAATCTCGTCAAGAGCGCTCTTCTCGCTTTCAAGTCCTCTCTCCATACGGTTTAAGGATACCATAAGACCCTTGATTTCCACATCCGCCTGCGCCTTGATAATAGGGAAGGTCTCTTCTATGGATTTTCCTGATGTCGTAACGTCTTCTATGATGACTACCCTATCGCCGTCCTTAAACTTGCTCCCAAGAAGAATTCCCGTATCGCCATGATCCTTGACTTCCTTGCGGTTGGAGCAGTATCTTACTTCCTTTCCGTATAACTCGCTGATTGCCATCGTCGTTGCGACTGAAAGAGGAATGCCTTTGTATGCAGGTCCGAACAGCACATCAAAATCCAGACCGTAATGGTCATGAATCGCCTGGGCATAGTATATGCCTAACTGATGCAGCTGCGCGCCGGTCACATATGCGCCCGCATTCATAAAGAATGGAGATTTTCTTCCGCTTTTTAATGTAAAATCACCAAATTTGAGTACCTGACAGTCTACCATGAACTCAATAAACTGTTTCTTATAGTCTTCCATATTTTCTAAACCTCCATATCTATGATTTTTCAACTATCCCTATTTTTCCGGAAATGTCTATTCACAATAATTTTACCACATTTATCCTTGTTATTCAAACAGATATTCCATTCCCATCATAATTTGCGATTTGAAAGGTTGATATTGCGTGAGTAAACAGGTAAAATAGACTTTGGCTGAATACACGAGTATGTATTAAATGAACAAAAACGGGGTTCCGATGCAGTGGCAAGTCACCCCTTATTTTGTTCATTTAATACATACTCCGGGTATAGGAAAGGATGAAAGGTCGATGCAGGAAAGCAGATTATTTAAGATTGTGTACCATTTGCTTGATAAAGGGCAGGCTACGGCTCCTGAACTGGCAGAAAAATTTGAGGTGTCGGTCAGGACGATTTATAGGGATATTGATGCCCTGAGCGCTGCCGGCATCCCTATTTATGCGGAAACAGGCAGAAACGGCGGTATACGGCTGATGAATGATTTTGTTTTGGATAAAGCCGTATTGTCGGAACAGGAAAAGCAGGAAATCCTTTCAGCATTACAGAGCATGAATGTCGCTCAAAATATTAACAGCAGTCAGACTTTACAGAAACTTTCCGCAATATTTAATCTGGGCTCGGAGAACTGGCTTGAAGTGGACTTTTCCAGATGGGGAAATAAAGAATTTGACAACGAGAAATTTGAGCTGCTGAAATCGGCAGTAATCCGTTGCAAAAATGTCAGAATTCATTACGCAAATTCATATGGCATCACAAGCAAAAGAACAGTGCAGCCATGTAAGCTGGTCTACAAAGCAAAATCATGGTATCTTAAAGCGTTTTGTACCGAAAAACAGGACTGGCGAATCTTCAAATTAAACCGTATTTTAAATTTGGAGGTTTTGGACGAAAGTTTTCCTCATAAAGATTTCCCGAAACAGCTTGACTCTTCCGAAGAAGAATGTAACCAAATTACGCTTCGCTTCCCGAAAGAGATGGCATTCCGCGTGTATGATGAGTTTGATGAAACGCAGATACAGCATCAGGAAAACGGCGACTTAATCGCTTCTGCCAATATGCCCGAAGATTCATGGCTGATAGGATATCTGCTGTCATTCGGAGCGCAGGTTGACATAATTTCGCCCTCCTATCTGAAAGAAGTATTGGCGGAGCAGGCAAAATTGATATATGAAAAAAACAAATCCTGACACAGGGTGTCAGGGTTGATTTGATAATATTTTTTATGTGATTGTTAAATCACCTACTCTATTGCACCCGGAAAGGAACAGACAAACATGGGAAGACCGACAACCAAAACAGACTTATTAACCGCAGCAGCCGAAAACTATGAAAATTTGAACGCTCTTATTGCAGGAATGACAGAAAAAGAGCTTAGTACTCCTTTCGATTTTTCGGATAGCTCATCAAAAAAAGAAGCTCATTGGAAAAGAGATAAAAATCTTCGTGATATTTTAGTCCATCTTTATGAATGGCATCAGCTTTTGCTTAACTGGGCAGAGTCAAATCAAAACGGCGATAACAAACCGTTTCTTCCGAAACCTTATAACTGGAAAACATACGGAAGATTGAACGAAGAATTCTGGAGGAAACATCAGAATACATCATTAGACGACGCAAAGGATATGCTTCAAAAATCCCACGATGCAGTCATACAATTGGCTGAAACCTTTTCAAATGAAGAACTGTTTTCCAAAGGGATTTACAGCTGGGTTGGCAGAAGCACTTTAGGTTCATATTTTGTCAGCAACACATCAAGCCATTACGACTGGGCTATAAAAAAACTGAAAGCACATAAGAAAAATTGCGCCAACATATGATGCGCAATGGTGGAAAAATGAAGTTTCTTAAGCCAGGAAAGGGGCACGGACATTAAAATGCACTTCGTGAAAGCAAAAGGAATATTATCATCACAAAACGGAATGAATTTATACCGCGGCTGCTCTCACGGATGCATTTACTGTGACTCCAGAAGCAAGTGCTACCATATGGAACACGCTTTCGAAGATATTGAGATTAAGGAAAATGCAATCGACCTGTTAGAACATGCACTTACGCATAAACGTAAAAAATGCATGATAGGTACAGGCGCTATGACAGACCCGTATATCCCTTTGGAAATGGAAATCGAAAATGTCAGGAAAACGCTGAATCTGATATATGAACATGGATTCGGATTTACCGTCATCACAAAATCAGCCCGTATATTACGGGATTTAGACCTTTTGCAGAAAATAAACGAAAAAACAAAATGTGTTGTGCAAATGACTCTGACTACTTACGATGAAGTTTTGTGCAGAAAAATTGAGCCGAATGTAAGCACGACAAGGGAGCGCTTCGATGTCTTAATGAAGCTCCATGATGCAGGTATACCTACCGTTGTGTGGCTGTCTCCCATTTTGCCGTTTATCAATGACACGGAAGATAATATTTCCGGAATTCTGGATATGTGCGTTGAAGCAAAAGTCTATGGTATTATCTGTTTCGGAATGGGGATGACACTCCGCGAAGGCAACAGAGAGTATTTTTATAAGCAGCTTGACCGTCTGTTCCCCCGGTTAAAAGAAAAATACATACGGACATACGGAAATCAATATGAGCTTGAAAGTCCAAACAGTAAACATCTGATGCAGCTATTTTGTCAGAAATGCAATAGTGCAGGAATTATTCATGACAATGAGCAGATATTTAAATACCTGCATACTTATGAGGAAAAAGACCTAACCGGTCAGTTAAGTCTTTGGGATTTAGAGCGAAAGTGAGATTATTTATACTTCCTGAAAATACGAGCCGGTTTAAAGAAGGAGCACAAAAATGACAGATAAATTGATTGGAAAATGCGGTTTCTATTGTGGCGCCTGTTCTACTTACTTCTCAGGAAACTGTAATGGGTGTATAGATGAACATAGGGACGGAGACTGCTTTACAAGGGACTGCGTGATAAATCAAAAATTGAATTTTTGCGGCGAATGTAAAGAATTTCCCTGCCAGACGATACTTACACTTCCTCATACAACAGTATTGGATAAAGATTGGCTTAAGTGGAAAAAGCAGTCTGATACGAATCGGTAGGTTCTCATATGCACCTCATATTTGTACTTTACTTGTTTTCGCTTTTACACACGATATTATCTTCGTCTCCCGTGTCCAAGTACGAGAATTTCCCTGACCTCTATAATAATCAGCTGTTATTCTATCACTTCGACGGGTTTGCCACATTGCCTCTTCATATAATTCTAAAAATTCATTCAAGCCAAAACTATCAACTCTCTTCTTTTCACGTTCATGTTCATTGCGCAAATTATTTACATCGTTTGTTATATCATATTCTTCCATAAATAACTCTGACGGATTTTCTTCTTGATATATGAATCGCTTGTACACATATGTATTAACGCTTGTATCATCTTCAATTAAATACATACAGTCATCCTTATCAATCTCCTTTTTGTCTTGTATTGTCAAAAGTGTTTTCCACTGTAATGTTGCATTAAATGTGTTCTCCACCTTTACTGTTTTTTCACTAATTGGTAACCAGATATCTCCATACGGTATTTGCCTTGTTCTGGTATTGGATTTCATAATATTCCCTTCACCCCACATAATATTTCCATTTTTAAGTTTATAAACATACATCAAATATTTTTTCCACCCATCATACAAATTAATGATCACATTATTTTTTTCATCCAGTCCAAGTTTTTGATTCATCAACTCTTTATAATTATACTTTACAGCATATTTCAACCAGCAGTGGTTGTATTTTGATTGTAACAATACATTTTTTGCTGTCGTAAAGCATTGCTCCTCCATACAATATGTTTTTTTGGCCAGTGCGCATTTTTCCTTCCAATTAGAATTAAGCTCAGGATTGTATTCATCTTCATCTGACCAAAAACATACCCTTCTATCCCAGAAATGATCATTTCTTGTACAATTTCTATTTACCGTGTCAGGTTCGGCTAATTGATTTTCTTCATCCATATTTGCCGCTATTGCATACAATTTCAAAAATTCCAATTCCTCTGTTTTCCCTTCAAAAAACCACTCCTTCCCTTTATTCAGATTCCTAATCAAATAATCAAATGTTTCGCTGTTCAATGATAATTTTTCCCAACATTCTGTAATATACAGAAAAAATTGCAGCTTTCTTTCCGGACACAGACGCTCATATTGTTCAAAATATCTATAATCAACATTATTCGCATTTCCATTATCAATCTCATATTGGATTAACGTTGTCTTAATCGCCTGTTCCTTTAATCTTACACTTAAATCCGGAATACCGACCTGCAAAGTTTCGTATCTGCATTCTGTATTTACATTCAAAAAAAACTCAAATACATCATTATATTCTGCAATCTTTTCACAGAATATTTTTATGTTTACATAAAAGTTAGTCCATTCCTTCATTGCCAAATTGTCCATTACATAAATAAAGTCTGCAACTTGCCGTTCTGTTGGCAGCTTTCCTCTTAGTTTTTTATAAAAATAGCAATAAAGTACTTCCGTTATAACATTTTTATCCTCATTGTTTATGTCCTTTTGAATACGGTTCTTACAAAAAATACAATTATTGTATTCAAATGTCTCCAAGGAGGTACAGTATTCAAAATAGGTATCCAATACATCAATATACACATTCAATGTCAACAAAGTTGTATCTTTTATATCCTGTATCCTTTTACTACACTCATACATATAATTCCTATAATCAACTTCATTCTTTTTAAAATCTATATTTTCAAAAGCTAATGCAACAATATTATAAATATTCATAAACGCAGCATAACTTATTTGATTCATATTTTGTGTAATTGCCTTTAATGTACTATTTCCATTACGTCTACATGCATTATATATTTTATCTAAATATTTTTGATCATAATTTGTAATAATATTAACCTTTTCTTTGTCGATACTATCTATCATAGAACGTAAATTTTCAAAATCTTCTAAGGTCTTTCCGCGTGCATTCATACGTATGTATGCTTTATCCGCATTCATTTCTGCATTTTCTTCAGCTCCCTCCATGATCACAGAAAAAGTTATGGGACACTCATCATCAATAAGCCTGCCATAAAATTTTTCGGCAAAATCCTTTCCTACACTCTCTTTAATAGCAGCTAACATTGTTATTGCCGATATTACTGTTGGATCATTATTCCACGCAGCTTGATATGATGGCATATTACATATTATTTTTTTAAAATCATTTCCTTCCGAAGTCAGAGCATTCATCAACTCTTTATTCCCATCTCTAAGCCATGAAAAAAATTCTGCGGCAGAAGTTCTGGTTGCATATGTAAAAGATTTGCATTGCTCATTGAAATCCTCTATTTTTCCGTTTACAACAAAAAAATAATAATACAGTAAGTATAAAGTAGTAAGACGTTGCTGTCCATCTACCGGCAAAAATGTCAATATACCATCTGCTTCCTGAACTGTTCCATATACAAAATTCAAATCTAAATTTGTATCATTTTCAAGGGAATTTTTTAATGCTCGTATTATATTTTTTCTTACAGCATTCGCTTTATCATTTTGGCGTCCCTGCGCATAATCTCTTTGAATAATTGGAATTTTTATGTTATATTCCTTTAATAATTGAAGAAATGTCTTTTTCTTTGTAACATCTTGCATTTCATGTATCTCCATACTTAATTCTCCTCATTTTGCAAAAAAATCTTTAATACACTAATCATATTGTCAAGATATCTTTTCCTGCTATCCGGAAGCCAAAAATTTGCTGTATTTGCACTATCATTATAAGCATCTGAAAATACCAGAACCGTACCTAATGGAACAAATTCTCCTTTTTTAAAAAAATTATGTATCATCTGTTTTTTTAGTTTAAACGATTTGTTTGTCACCAGCTGATTTTGATTTGTTTTCTGATATTCTTCATCCGCTTTATTTCCACCGGTTAACAGTGTCATATTTCCCATAGTGTTATCAGCTAACAGATTTGCAAATTCTTTAGAAAAAAATGATTTTATATTTTCCTGTAACGTCTGCTCACATATCCGAAAAACTTCCTTCAAATCTTCCCACTTATTAATATCCTCATATTTCTTTACTTTATAATCATCAGCTCTTCCACTCCTACTTGTATTCTCCATATATAATGCTCTGACATAATCACTATATGCACTTCGTTCCGATTCTATCAAATCCCTTTTGTCTTTTGTATTATCTGAAATTGTTCTACTCCATTCACCAACTTCTATACTGTATTGAGGCATATTGGGATAACTGATAAGTGCTTTTTCAACTACATTCCCTATATCAACATACTCTCTGGTATAAAAATCCTTGCCTAAATCTTTCAAAATTCGAAAATACATTTGTCTTTTTATATTCTCATCATCATAAGTTTGTGCATTTCTGATTTGTTCTAAATTACTATAAAACTGTTTCATTTTTACACATTTATTATATGTATCAAGCGCTCTGGCTAACATAGAAAATGGTCCTGTTCCTTCTTTGGATAAATTATTATTAATGAATGTTTTTACTTGCAATTCATTCTCAAAATCAAGTTCAACATCATCATTCTCATATCTAAATTTAGGTGGAAAGCTTTCTCTATAGAAATACACATCCTTTACATATTCTATATACTTATTCTCATAAGTACCTTCTGTCATCCGAAGTTCTTCAGACAAAATCTTCAAAGCAGCTATTCTTTCTTCATCAATATCCAATCCTTCTTGTTGATTTTTTGTTTCATCCATATTTGTTGCGAAAATATGCTCACGTTGCCATGTAATATTTGCAAAAGCTCGAAAATCAAAACGTTGCCCTATGCCGCTGGAATTATTCAACAAACCAATGTTGTATGCTAAAAGAATCTTTACAATTCTGTCAGCATCTTTATTCACAGCACCACCCGCTTCATTTGAAAAATTATGACGTATTTTTTTAATTTCTCCCTCTATATCTTCTGTAAATCCAATTTCTTTTTTGATCAATAGCTGAAGCTTTGTTTTTCTACTATCTTTCCCAAATCGTGGTGCTTTCATCACCTCAGCCAAATTGTAATAAATCTTCAAATACCGTTCATCATTATCATTTAAGTATGCATCTACTCTTCCATGAATTCTATTAGCAAGATTTATATATAATCCAACCATGTTATAAATTTTATTATTATTATTTCCCAAAGTGTCAACCTGGTATAACTCTTGTAATCCTAAATACACTTTCCGAATTTCCCCCCAACACTTTTGCATTTTCTCATTCTTACTGCCGCCGTTTCCTCGACCCAATTCCTCCTTAATGAAACATTCCATTTCATCAAAAATGTATCTATCCCTATTATTACTTTTTCTATACTCAATATAACCGTCTATTGTTTTTGAATTTTTATTTATGTGATGCATCATAATAAACATCTCAAATATAACATCTATTCTGGTGTCATAATATCCATCCCCATACTGATTTCTATGGGGAACAAATGCCCAAAAATCAGGATTATGCAGGGACGTTTCTATCTCATCCCATTTTTCAGAAATTACAATTCTTTTATCTTCTATGTCTCTTATTTTTTTCACGTTGTCATAATTTGCTGCATCCATAAATAATGCTTTTACTAATTCTGCATTTGTAAGCTCAATTTTTCCAGAATTAAAATTAGCAAACACCTCATGAGGATCCATCTTGTCCTGATCTATACAATACCAAATAAATCTGGTATTTTTCAAAAGTATATCCTGCAACAATTCCGCATATTCTTGACAGTTACAATTTTCTTTTATTATCTTTTCATAAAACGAAAGAGCGGTGTCATATGCCTGTTTCATATACATATAATCAACATTCTTAGTACTATCACAATCACTGACTTCACCATTCCACAATTTCTCCAAATAACCTCTGCTATCAGGACGCGACTCATAAGTAAGTTGAATATCCGGCATTTGAAGTTCAATATTCATTTCTTTGCACATCTTCTTTAAAGCGCAAATTATGATAAATATTGTAGTCAATCGTTGTTGTCCATCTATAACATCAAATTTATCAATTTCTTTCCTATCAGGACATACTACCAAAGGTTGAATGCAATATGCCTGTTTGGCATTCTGAATAACATCATAATCATCAAAATTAAAAATTTCCTCATATTTACGCGAAACTGCACGTGACCAATTCATGCCGCATTTTCCATCAATGCACTTATCTTCGTAAATATCTTCTAACAGTTTACTAACATTGTCTGTATCCCAACGGTATCCCCTTTGATATGTTGGTATAATATACTCATATTTCAACACTTCTTCAACACTTATGTATCCATTTTGTTGTTTCCTTACGTTTCGGTCCATGCTACACTTCTCCGTTTAATTTATCTTTTCTGTCAATTATACAGTCCTCTATGCGTATTTCCACTTGGTCATATTGGTATCAGATTAGTGTAATTATAACTTAATTTCAACATCTGCACAATTCCGTGAAATAATAACTACATCAATTATTCAACATCAATTGTTTTTGAAAACCCTCCTGACATCATCAGAAAGGAGCAAAACCATCATACTGAAACTATTTGACTCAGAATTAAAGTAATGGAAGTTTTATGAAAAAAAGACCTAACCGGTCAGTTAAGTCTTTGTGATATGAAATGATATTTCATTGAGTGCTGCTTACAAGTTATTATGAAAATACGGTATGCGCAATTTCTTTTTCCTGATCGCATAAAACATTTAATTCCTGAATCATGGCATTAATTTTGTCCATATTTGCGGATTGCGATACCACTGCGTTATCCATGCCATCAATTTTGGAAAGAATATGATCAATTGCCTGCTGCATCTGACTTAAGCTATGGGTGATATGTTCCGATGTCTCATTACAGGAAACTGCCAACTTACCTACTTCTTCTGCAACAACTGCAAAGCCTCTGCCTGCCTCTCCGGCTCTGGCAGCCTCAATGGCCGCATTTAATGATAACAAATTAGTCTGAGAAGCAATTCCCTGAATCAGAGAAATAATCTCAAGAGATTCCTTAACCTTTTCATCAACCGCTGCAGCCGCTTTTGTGATACTGTTTTGTTTTTCGGTCATACCCTGTACATCCGTGGTAGTCTCTGCCACAGTCGCACTTATTTCATCCAGCCCGGCAGCCAGACTTTGGATACTCTTTTCCATGTCTGCTTCAAATATTTCTCTGCTGCGCTTCTGCTCTGTTACATCCAGTGCTGTTGCCGCCAGTACAACAGGATTTTGAGAAGAATCATATACTGCAGTTACAGTCATCTTGAACCATCGATAGCTGCCATCTGCGTGACGAATACGAAATTCCTGCGGCAGGGGTTCATGCCGTGTACCATTTTTCACATAATGGAAAATGTTTTCCATAACTCTTTTTTTATCATCCTCATGGAGCAGATTAGTGTAAGAATCCGGAGTGTTCGGAAAGTCTTGTTCATTATGAAAACCCAGCAGTCTTCTAAACTGTTCGGAGTACCAAAATGGATTTTCGGGATTGGTAATATCTCCGTTAATGATATTCATGCTCCAGGAGCCTTCATTAAGTATGGAATCAATGGCATCATGTCTCTTGGTGGAAATATCCAGTTTCGTAGCATTGTCATGTGCTATCGTAATATCTGAAATGGTTCCGATAAATTCAAAAGGCTTTCCGCCGCGCCTTACAACTTCTCCTGCCATACGCATCCAGCGAAGGCCGTTGTTTTTTGTCAGGAAACGGTATTCAACATCAAAGACCTTTTTCTGTGTGGAATCCTCAATGGTATCATGAAATTCCTTCATGACCTTACTGCGGTCCGCCTCATATATTTTCGCTGTCCACGCTTCCAATGTGTCTTCCATTTCATTACGGTTTGTGTAACCTGTAATTTCACGAAATTCATCGCTGAACATGACACGGCTGATTTTTGAGCCCTCTCCAAAATACATCGACCACATTCCGGAACGGTTAATCCGATTCAGCATTGCCATATTTTCTCTGGCATGGTTCAGTAATAGATTTGCGCACTTTAACAGATTGTTAAGCGACTTCAATACTTCCGGCGCGCCTTCGCTTATTGCAGCATCCGTAATTTCCTCGAACAAACCAATCTGAAATGATTTTTTCGCCTGTACATCCAACTCGTTGGACAGCTGTTCTATCCATCCGTTCTTAATCTTTTTTCCGAACATAGTAATATCTCCTTTCCAAGCCCACACTTCTATATTAGTATTAAAACCCTTCAGATGTCAAGATTGGGGATTGGCATGCAAATAAGCAACAAATTAATTATTTATAAAACCCCCTGACGTTATCAGAAAATGGTGCTGAGGGCGTAACTGTGGAATTATTCCCGTTCAGAGAGCAGCAGCATCAGATTGGTTCGACCTGCCGCCAGTACCGACATGGAACACCCTGCCATGTAGCAGACCAAAAATCCCGCTCCCGTCGTCCAGACTTCCACACCGGGATACAGCAGGGTCATAGCCAGAACGCCGATGAGACAGCCCAGCAGACACAGCGCTGCCTGTTCCAGAAAGAAGGAGGCAAATGTCCGCCAGGGGGAAGCGCCCAGCCCCCGCATAACCGCCAGCTCCATCCGGCGGCTGCTCACCATGAGCCAAGAGATAATGAAACCCATCAGCCCCACCACCAGAAACAGCACAGGAAAAAGGATGTTGCTGAAACTGATATAGCGGTTTAGTCCTCCTACCGTCTCCACAAAGTTCTGATCCCGAAGCAGAACGGTGATCCGATTATTATTGGTAATGCCTACCTGACTGTATTGCTGTTCCGCCAGCCAGTTCCGCAGGTTCTCCAGCTCATAGGCTGAGTCCAGTGTAAAACGGCATGTCTCGAACCGAATGAGGAAATAGAGGTGGCGCTCCAGGTCGTGTACATTCTTAATCTGACCCAGAGCACGCATGGGCATCTCTTTGTCTCCCTCCCCATGCAGCCACTCAGAGCTGCACCACAAGGACAGCGGCGCATAAATGTTATCCTTCATGCCTATAGAGGTAAAGCTGCCCACAATCCGGAAGCTGACAGGCCATTCCACCAGAAGCTCATCATTGCCCACATACAGGAACATATACAGCTTGAGCGTCAGGATGTCCCCCGGCTTCAGACTGTTATTCTCCAGAAAACGGCTGCCCACCAAAACAGGATAGGTATAACCGGACGGCAGATATTCATTCTCATATAAGCAGGCATAGATGGATTCGACTACGGAGGGATGGCTGTCATCTGACAGGCAGCTCTCGTCCCAGCCCTCCAGCCATCGGACCTCGGGCCGGTCGGTGTAGTAAAACTCCGCTGCCGCCGAGAGACTGTTCACTGCCGAAAGGGTGGGCAGCCGGCGAATTTGAATAGCCTTGGCCTCGTCTGCCAGCAAAATGGCAGATGAGGAAATACCGGGCAGGGATTGCTCTGATGTCTCTTCATAATGCCATCCAATGGACACCGAAATGTCTCCCAGATACCCGGACTTCCACAACTGCTGGATATCCCGGGTAGAGATAGACAGCCCGGTCTGCTGCCGCCCATTGAGGCTGACGATCCGTCCATCCAGCACACTGCCCGCGTACAGGCTGTCCACCTGATTGCTCCAACTCTGGGCGCCGGCAGAAAGGAGGGACACGAACAGGGTGAGCACCAGCGCCGCTGCAACCACTACCACGGAGCGCCGTCCGCCCCGGCTGGCGGACAGGGCAGCGAATCGCAGAGACCCCCATCCTCCGGTAGAGGTGCGGCCTCCGGGCACCCGGACAGAGACCAGCCCTTTCTTTGGAGCATTCTCCTTCCGTGCATGGCGCAGAAAGATAAGGCAGAACATCAGTGCAACGAAGAATACCGCCAGACCCGCCATGGGAGCCGGCCAGCCTGGGATCGCTCCGACCTTTTCCGACTCTTTGACCAGGCCCACGACAGCCTCACTGTATCGGGTATCGGTATTGTAGAGACTTTCCGCTGTCTCCATGGCCACCGTGACCACACGGCTCAGTGTCAAGGAACCAATAACCGCCCCCGCCAGCGCAGCCGTACCGGATACAGCTGATGCCCCAGAGAGGAGCCACAGCCGGATCTTTCCTCCGGGCGTACCCAAAGATACCAGCACGCCTACAGTCTCCCGCTGCCGCCCTACGAAGAGAAAGGCAAACAGCACCAGCACCGCCAGCGCACCGAAAGCAGCTGCCAGAGTGATGGCCTGGGCAGCGGATTCCATGGCCCGGATGGGTCGTGCCGCAGCAGCATAGCCTTGGTCGTACAAAGTCAGCTGGACTCCGGTGGGAAGCAGAGCGGATAACTCCTCCGCCGCCTGTACAGCCTTGCGGTTGTTCAGCACCGCCATGCCCAGAGAATCCCCGAATAAAGGAGCAGAGAATCCGCTCTCGGCATAAGAGACCCACAACCGGTTCGGGTAGTCGGAGGAGGGATTGGTAATACCCACAATCTCCAGAGTGCGCTGATCCCCGGTGACTGATACTTTATAACGCTCGTCCGGATCAGAATCCAAAATCTCCAGAGAAATGGTATCTCCCACACCCACCATCAGATACTCCGCCATCCCACCACTGATGATGCACACGCCGGCCTC
>CAZRKN010000057.1:0-30012 GCA_964600805.1 uncultured Bacteroides sp.
TTAATAGCTTGTTCTTCACCTTCCTGAACTTCAGGGTCAGACCCGATCATTTCCCTCTGTTCACTTGATACATCAATAAGATAAACGTATTCTGTGCTGCCATCTTTCCGATGCAGGATATTAAGCTGCCTGCTTATAGTGCCAATTAAGCCGCATTCCTCTTTCAATTCTCCGAGTACCGCTTCTTCCGATGTTTCGCCCTGCTCAATGCCGCCGCCCGGCAACTCATTGATATATCTATCCGATCTGTACGTTTGTACTGACAATTTTTTATTATTACGAACTACTAATGCCATGCTGCGATTTTTCATGCCTGCACCGCCAAATCTCGAATATAGAGGGAGAAATTCAATTAAATTGTATGCAACCAAATTAAATTTGTCAACTATTTTTCCCATTTTTAGCTGGTCTGGTATAAATTTAATCAAGTGCATTTAATTTCCAAACGGTTTATACCCGGAGTATCTCCGGTTGAAGAGATAAACGTCCCTGTTGCTCCGTTTTCCCATTCAAAATACACAGTCACATCATCCTCAACCTCGATATCGTGAAAATGCCCCTCTTTGCAAAAACATTGGACTCTGACAGGCATACCGCATATCCACTGCAAAAGGTCCAGATTGTGCGGACATTGGTTCAATAAAATGCCGCCTCCGTCCTTATCCCATGTCGCATGCCAGGAACTTGAAGTATAATATTGTTCCGGTCTGTACCAGTCCGTGACAACCCAGTTTACTCTTTTTAGGGTGCCATATTTTCCGCTGTTTACCAACTCATACAACTGTATATGAATCGGAAGCGTTCTCTGATTAAACACCATACTAAATACTTTGCCCGACTTAACGGCTTCGGTTTCCATGATCCTCGCCTGCCTGATATATACACCTGAAGGCTTATCGCACAACACATACAGTCCATTCTTAAACGCCCTGACTGCCAATTCCTCATGCGAATAGTGCGGAGTTGCAATCACAGCGGCGTCTATCGACAGCTCTTTATTTTCCACTGCCGTAAAAAGTTTATCTGCAGTCTCATATACCGGGCACGCCCGCCTCAATGGACGGAAGAAGCATCTCCCTGTACGTGCCACGCACCCTTGTGACAGCGCCCAATTCCATTCCCTGAATCATGCCGTTCTGTATGATAGAAGCATATTTGCTTCCCATATTTCCTACTCCGATTACCGCTGTCTTTATCATATATTCACCCTTACGTCTGCTGCAGATTTCTTTTCATATCATAATATCCGGTCAGGACTGCCCACACATATGCACAGGTCTTCGGTATCATAAGCATACCAAGCATAGGAACTGCATCCGCAAAAAGAACTACCGGAATATAAAATCCGAAGCTTAACACAATCGCCAGCCACATAAACCGGAATGCCCTATCATTCGTTTCGTGCGCCTTTTTGTAAAAGAGAACAATGATAAGCGCCCCAAGCAATACAAACGGAATATTTCTGTATATCCCCCATGACAACGGCGCATCTGCGGATGTCCATTCATTTTGCGGGAACAGACACAGAACGATCCTTGAAGCAGCCAGCAGGCAGATACAGACACTCAAACCGGTCCCACCCTGCACATGGTAACGAGTCCGCCACACATAATAGAGCAGTACATAAAACACTGTCATAGTGACCGAAGTAATCAGTTTTCCAACACCAAGCGCCACAGTAAAGTTTTCCAAGCCGGTCGTACATAGTGCATAGGCGCGGGGAAGAAGGTGGAATGCATCGCCGGTTCCAAGAATGACTGCCATCACCCCAAACAGAAAGTATTGCTTTTCTTTCCTCCCTTTGATCATCATTCTGACCCCAACGGTAATAACAAGAGTTAAATACACAATATCAAACAGTGTTTCCATAATTGCCTGCATAATCATCTCTCCTTCTTTTCCACAAGCTTGCTCTTATTTGTTCCTTTACAACGGATTTCTTATCTGATACAATCATACAGAAAAAAAAAACACACGTCAATCACCTAAAAAAATATGAGTAAGGAAGAAAAAGTTTACTGCTAGGAGGCTCACAATGTCACTAAATCACTCTTGTCCCTGTTTTGAATCCTGTTTTCTGCAAAAAGCGATGAGTACAATCGGAGGAAAATGGAAACTTCCAATATTGTGTTCACTGACTGCAAACGGCACAACGCGATATAACGACATGCTACGCAACATAAAAGGTATTTCCAACACAATGCTCTCAAAATCCTTAAAAGAGCTCGAAGATGATGAATTAATCAAGCGTTTTGAATATTTGGAAATCCCTGTCAGAGTGGAATACGCACTTACAGAAAAAGCCGTAAAGCTTCAGCCTATATTGCTTGAACTGATCCAGTGGGAAATTGCGAGAGAAAGCAAAGCAGGCAACAATGAAGATTGACAGGATTGACTCTTTTTGCAATATTTATTGAAACTCTTTCCTCAAAATCTCATGAGGCGCTTCTATTTCATTTGCTATTGTATGTTCTGTTAATTCAGATAACGATTTAATCTTTGCATTAATAATCGGACGCATACAATTCGGAACATGCTCCTGATGAGCTCTATGTATTGCAATACATTCTTTACAATTACCGTGATATCTACACGCTTTTTTACAGGAACAGTGGTCTTTATCTTTATATTCTTCCCTGAACTCAGCTACAAATTCTTCCTGCAGTTCAAGCCCTCTTTGCCTGTTTCCTTTAAGGAATTCTTTCATGGCATCTATCTCTTTTTGGTTTCCTTCGATTATCATTAAACTTCCTCCGTAAATCCCGATTGAAACAAAGCATTAACGTAATACTTTCGACAAATACAAAACTAAATCGTCATCATTACAGCAATCCTCATACTGCGGACAAACTTTATCTTTATACCAGACACCGCTTCCATCCGGAATATATCCGCGCTTCACATACATTCTCTGTGCGCTTCCGTATCCGCTATGCAGACCGACACCGAGATAAACAATATCCGAATATTTCGAAGCAATCTGCTCCGCAATGTCCATCAACTTGCTTCCGATACCGTTTCTTCTATACTTTTCAAGTACGCCGAAATCTACAATTTCAGGATATCCCTGATTTGCAAAAGAGCCCCACTCGGAAAAGGGATATACATTGATATATCCTGCTACATTTCCTTTATATTCTGCGACTAATGCAATGTTCTTTCCGGCTGCCTGATGCTCCAGTCTCATTTCATATTTATCTATTGTCTGATGCCAGCCCTGGGCTATTTCCTCATCAGTAATGACTTGTGCATCACTCTGCACCATATCACGAATCAATATCTTACCATCTTCATAATAAACCATAGCTTTATCTCCTCTATACAGAATGTGTCAACCCAAGACCTCCATGACTTTATCAAATTTATCTTGATAGTGTATTTTACTTTCTGTAGATAATTTTTGAAAGCTTCTTGCCAATTTGTCTTTTACAAATTCCTTACCATCACCGATCTCCATTCCCTTTTGGACATAAGCTAAATACAATAAAGCAGGCACACTATCAAAGTGCGAAATTGCATCAGCATCAGCAACACACAACTCTTCAGGACTATTTTTCTCTAAATTTACACTACCCCTGTGATTTCTAATGCATTCTTGTACCAAATGAATTTTTTTGGTATCGTAACCATATTCCTTTAAAATGTCATATGCCATTTCTGCTCCATGTATATGATGAAGTTCATATAAACTATAATCTGTAATTGAAGCAATGTCATGTAACCAAGCCGCGATCATAACAACTTCTTTATCTGCCACATATTTTTCTGCCAGAATTTCTGCATTTTTAACCACTGCAACAATATGATAGTAGCAGCCTATTCCAAATTTATTTGTTTCTTTTTGGCATCTATCATAAATTTCCTTCTGCAAATTCTTTAAAATATCTTCCCGCATATATTCACCTCTGTATCTCTGGAGCTGTTAATGCAATTATAACCTGTTTTTAATGGGTATACAATTCCGAAAAGGAGTTTTATAAATAATAAACAAAAGAAGGCATACACGCCAAAGGTAGATGCCTCTTAAACTTAGTTGCCAAAATCAAAAACTTCATAATGTTCCAAATCCGGCCATATCTCATACCAGTCGATTCCTTCATCTTCTGCAAATTGCACAATCTTTTCTGTAACAGTTAAGTTTTTAATGTCCGGCAGATTTATGTAGGTTGACACTTCATTGCAGGGACTGACATCCCTCATTAGGGAATGTTCAGTTCCATAAATATTCAGACTTTGAAGTGTTTCATATTGTACAAAGCCATGAGCATCTTCAAAGTAATTAGTTTGGATATCTGACTTCTCATAGCTGTCTCCTTTTGCCCTTTACATCTTTTTCATCTCCACATAAGGCCAAACCTCGAATCCGCTTTTTTTATATAAGCTAATGGCCTTTTGATTTTCTTCCTCTACTTCAAGGCACATTGCGCATTCTGAATATTTTTGATTAATGTATGCCATGAATTCCTTTCCAATTCCTATACCGCGAGCTTCCGACTTGATATACAGATCTTCAATCCAGATACAGGGTTTCCCCAATTCTGTGGAAAAGCTTTTGGCAATCATCGCATATCCTAAAATATTTGCATCATCTTCGAAGATATATCCCTCTAAATACGGACAATCTCCTACACAGCTTGCTATATAATTTCTAAAAATCTCGTCTGAGCCATTGCTAAAAACCGCCGGGGAAGAATAAAATACCCGCATCATTTCAAGTACCTGTTCTGTATCTGGTTGTATCATATCCCTAATCATTATCATTTCCTGCCTTTCATAAACAAGTCTAACGCACCCAGAGTAAGCTTGTCATTATAAGCATGAAAAAGCAGCCCGCTATCTTTTATCAACCGATGAACCTATTTCATCGATTATGACAAGGCTGTCTTTTTCCAATCGAAAATATTTCTATAAACTTTTCAGGGATCAATACGGAATGACTCCTAAATAATATCGGAAGAAACGCTTAAACGTCCCTTCCATATAGAATTTACATATATTGCTCCAGCACCACCCCATGCGCAATACCCGGAATGGTCTGACCTTCATTGAAGCTCGTCTTGCTAAGAAGCGCCCCTGTCGGCAGGAAAAGCACTCTTTTCCAAACGCCTTCCTCTATTTTTTTCAGAATATAGGCTGATAAAGTGACAGCCGCACAGCCGCATCCGGAACCGCCGGCATTGGTATTCTGTTTCTCGCTGTCAAATATTTCAATACCACAATCCATATGCTGTTTACGGATATCTATCCCATTCTCCTCAAGCAGCTCAAACAGAAGCTTCTGACCTACCGAGCCCAAATCGCCTGTGATAATCTTGTCATAGTCATCAGGCTTTCTTCCGAAGTCCTCCAGATTCTGCTTGACTGTATCGGCGGCTGCCGGAGCCATACACGCTCCCATATTCATGGAATCCTTGATGCCATAATCCATGATTCTGCCAAATGTTACTCCTGCCACCCTCGCACGCACTTTTCCCTCTTTCTTGGAAGAAAGCAGGAAAGCCGCGCTTCCTGTTACGGTCCAGCTTGCGGAAAGCGGTCTCTGGTTCCCATAACCAAGCGGGTAACGGAATTCTTTCTCCGCGCTGGCAAAATGGCTTGAAGTAACACATGCCGCCCTGTCCACGAAACCACCTGACACAACAAGACTTCCGACTGCAATCGAAAGACCGCTGGTAGAGCACGCGCCATACAGACCGACATGCGGCGTATTAAAAGACGCCAGACCAAAACTGCTGGCGATTGACTGTCCAAGCAAATCGCCAGCAAAAATAAGCTGTACATCTTCTTTTTTTAAGTTTGCTTTGTCCAGCATAATCTGCAGCGCTTCCTTTTGCAGGCTGCTCTCCGCTTCTTCCCATGTATTGGCGCCGAACATATCGTCCTGCCCCACCTTATCGAACAGTTTCCCCATAGGACCCTGTCCTTCTTTACTTCCAACGATTGAACCGCTGCTGATTATATAAGCCGGATTATCAAACTGAACGCTTTGTTTCCCTAACATCTGCAAACTCTCCTTTTTCCGATGACTTTCATATAAGAAATCGTCGCTCGGCAGCGACGATTCCAAGAATGCTTCGCATTCTCATTGGAATGATTTACGCTGCGGCGTAATTTCCTATAATATAAAAGTAGTATGTACAGATATGTCGGGAATATACCTATTTTTATTTAGGTCTTACCGTAAGGTTACGGATAAGGCCGTCTTCACTTACTTCACGAACCGTAGCAATTGCCATGATATTATAACCGCCGAAATTAGCTACAAATTCCGCCTGAGTATCGTTTACCACTTCTGCATCAGCTATAGAGTACTGACGGAAACCGAATTTGTTCCTGAAGAACATATTGATTGCTTCCTTTCCATATATATGATACTCCTTCTGGGATGAAGAATTGGTACAGTAATCGCACAAAACTCCGTCTTTGGTAAAGATATCAGCCAGTCCGGCATAGTCTTTGTTTTGCATAACTTCTACATATTTCTCAATAGGTTTCATAATAACCATTCTCCTTTCTCAACCTGCGAATTTGTATGTGTGCTTTGCACACAATTCCTAAGACATCTACGATGTCTGCACAAATATTGCATAACACATGCAAAGCATAACACATGCAAGCATGTGTGTGAAAAATTTATTTTTCAATCTATACCTCCCAATCTGCTGCAAAACGGCTTGTCTATAAGAATAGTAAACAGTTTCTAATATACCTTTTCTGAATTGAGCAGCGCGTCGGTACCGCCGTCAACGAACATTACGTTTCCATTTACGCCTCTTGCCGCATCTGATACCAGAAATACCATAACCTCTGCGATTTCTTCCGGCTCCATCAGACATTCCTGACCGTATTTGGTCGGAACAGGCAGCGCATTTAACGCCATCTTAGCCGATGTTCCCATTCCTGCTGTCATCGCTGTTTTTACGTTGCCTGGCGCGATGGCATTAATGCGCACGCCGTTGGCAGCCCAGGAGGCCGATACACGTCTTACCCATCTTGACAGGGCATATTTTGTAGAAACATACATACTGTTTCCTACGGAAAGATTGGAAGAATCCATTTGTGACACAAGATTGAGCACTCTTCCTTCATCACCGATATTATTTAACAAATCTGCGATATCCATTCGACCTGCTCCCTGTGAAATCGTGTTGGACGCAGTTACCACACAGCTTCCGTGCTTTTTTTCCAAAAGGTCGAATGCGCCTTTTGCAAGCGCTACTGTGCCGAAATAGTTAAGCGATATGATTAACTTAAGATTACCGCAAGCGCCTGATACACCGGCGTTACAGATAATTCCGTCCAGTCCGTCAGGGCATCTTTTATGCAGCTCATCTATTGCAGCCTGCCTGCCTTCCTCAGATGCAAGATTGACACAGATATCTCCATCTTTTAAGTCGATGTTGATTACCTCATGTCCACGTTGTAATAATAGTTCTTTTGCTTTGGCGCCGATTCCGCTCGAAGCGCCGGAAATTGCGTATACACCCATGTTTTGTCCCTCCAATTCTTTTGGCACGATAGAAGTGTCTCCAATCGGATCCACTTCTAAATAAGATTAAAATGTTAACCATATTTTTATTATAGCAAATTCCGGAAGAAAAAACTATCATATAATTTATTTATTCAAAGTTGTATAAATTTTATAATTTTTTGTAAATTATTAACATTTTTTCTATCACTTAACAAAATCAGCTTGTATATAATTAATAATTTTTGTATAATTTTATTTAGAATAAAAACAAATTTAAGCCTTCTGAATCTGCCAGAAATCAAGCTTAAAATGAAAGGAGAACTAAATATGGCATATATTGACCTTATGAAGGAAAAAGCAAGAAGCGACAGGAAGACCATCGTATTGCCGGAGACTACAGATAAGAGGACATTGATTGCAGCCGCTCATATTATAAAGGAAAAAATAGCAGACATTATTATGATTGGCAATGAAGAAAAGATTTTGGACGGTGCAAGCTGGCTGGAAGTAGAATTGGATGGGGTCAAGATCGTGGATCCTGAGAAATGCGAAAAACTTGACGATTATGTAAACCTGCTGTACGAAACAAGAAAAAATAAGGGAATGACCCCTGAACTGGCCAGAGAGACTCTTTTAAAAGATTATCTGACCTTCGGCGTTATCATGGTTAAGGCAAATGATGCTGACGGCATGGTAGCCGGTGCAAACCACGCAACCGCAGATACCTTACGTCCGGCATTACAGATTCTGAAAACCGCTCCCGGCGTGAAATTAGTATCCGGCTTTTTCATTATGGATGTTCCGGACTGCGAATTTGGAGAAGGAGGCACCTTCCTTTTTGCGGACTGCGGTCTGAATCAGGATCCTACTGCCGAAGAACTGGCAGCCATTGCAGACTCTTCCGCCAAGAGTTTCAAAAGCCTTGTAGGGACTAAACCGATTATCGCAATGCTGTCGCATTCTACCAAAGGCAGTGCAAAACACCCGTTGGTTGACAAAGTAACGGAGGCTACGAGAATCGCACATGAGCAGTATCCGCACTTATGCTTAGACGGTGAATTACAGGCAGACGCCGCACTGGTTCCGCAGGTAGCTAAGACCAAATCTCCGGGCAGCGAAGTTGCAGGTAAAGCAAATGTTTTGATTTTCCCTAATCTGGACTGCGGCAATATCGGATATAAATTAGTTCAAAGACTGGGTAAAGCCGAAGCTTATGGACCAATGCTTCAGGGTATAGCCAAGCCGGTCAACGATTTATCACGCGGTTGTTCATGGGAAGATATCGTCGGCGTTGTGGCGTTGACAGCAGTACAGGCACAACTATCATAAGTTCAGGCCTGACATATTAAGTAAGTAAGGTTTCATTGAGCCTGACCTGCAAGAATTACTTCGTAATTCTCGCAGAATTTTCTATAAGTAGCATTAATTACAGGAGGCATATAGTTATGAAGATTTTAGTTATTAACTGCGGCAGTTCTTCTCTGAAATTTCAGTTGATTGACGCAGTGACGGAAGAATTAATTGCAAAAGGTCTGTGTGAGCGCATTGGTATTGAAGGCAGCCAGCTTGTCTATCAGCCAACCGGAAAAGACAAGATTACGACTATAACGCCCATGGAAGACCATACGCAGGCAATCAGACTGGTCTTAAGTTCACTGAGTGATAAAGAAACAGGCGTGGTTAAAGATTTATCAGAAATCGGAGCAGTCGGACACCGTATTGTACATGGTGGTGAGAAGTTTGCATCTTCCACCGTGATTACAGACGAGGTTATCAAAGCAATTACTGACTGTAACGAACTGGCACCTTTACATAATCCCGCCAATCTAATTGGTATCGCGGCATGTCAGGAACTGATGCCCGGCACTCCGATGGTCGGTGTTTTTGATACGGCATTCCATCAGACCATGCCGAAGGAAGCTTACCTGTATGGTATTCCTTACGAATACTATGAGAAATACAAGATAAGAAGATACGGTTTCCACGGTACCAGCCATTCTTATGTATCCAAGAAGGCTGCCGAGGTACTTGGACAGAAATACGAAGATTTGAAGCTGATTGTGTGCCATCTTGGAAACGGCGCCAGCGTATCGGCTGTCAAGAACGGAAAATGCATCGATACTTCCATGGGTCTGACTCCGTTAGAGGGCTTAATCATGGGAACACGTTCCGGCGATATCGACCCTGCAATCATGGAATTCATCGCTCATAAGGAAGGCAAATCCGTTGATGATGTCATGACGATTCTGAATAAAAAGTCCGGAGTCCTCGGATTGTCAAGCGACCTCTCATCTGATTTCAGGGATCTGCAGGCAGCTTACGAGCGCGGCGACGACGCCGGCATCCGTACCATGGAGACATTCGCTTACCGTGTAACTAAATATATAGGCGCTTATGCAGCCGCAATGAACGGAGTGGATGCAATATGTTTCACAGCAGGAATCGGCGAAAACAGTCCTTTCATCAGAAACATGGTATGCAGCCGCCTCGGATATCTCGGTATTACGCTGGATCAGGCGCAGAATGAAAAACGTGGTGAGGATTTAGTCATTACCACACCGGAATCAACAACTAAAGTACTTGTGATTCCTACTAACGAGGAACTTGCGATTGCAAGGGAGACTTATGCGTTGGTGAAATAATCGATGTGATGTCTTACAGGAACATAAAAGTCAGGCTGAAAGGCCTGGCTTTTATAATATATAACTATCCTATCGGCAGTGTAGAAATCTACGAAATAAGATTCCTTGTTCGTCAAACTTTTTAAATAAATAATAATTTCTTATAATTTTAGGTATTTTCCCAATGAACCATCATTTTAAAGCACTTTATTAATGTGAAAAGCTTTCACACATAAGAAAGGAGAGCGAAAACTGTATGAATGTCACGGAAATAGAACGCTATACAGACAAGGTCTATGCCTATGCCGTGAAGAGGACATTTACCGAGGAAGAGGCGGCCGATCTTTCTCAGGAAATTCTGTTCACTGCGGTAAAAGGGCTTTCAGGACTGCGCGAAGAGAACAGTTTTGAGCCCTGGCTCTGGGGAATTGCAGGCAATGTGACCAAATCCTTCCGGCGCAAACAGGGAAGACAACGCGCGATGTATTCCTACGATATACCGGAAGATATCAGTGACGCCGGAGGCTTGGAACAAGAAGATAAAGAACTGGAGGAACTCTATGGGCGTCTTCGCAAAAACATTTCCATGCTTTCCGCCATGTACCGTGACATCATCATACTATTCTACTACGACAACCTTTCTACAAAGACAATCGCCGAGCGTCTGGGAATTCCCGAAGGCACCGTTACATGGCGGCTGTCCGAGGCCAGACGAAAACTGAAAAAGGAGTGTATTAAAATGGAAGAAAGTGCATTGAGACCTGTAAAACTAAACCTTGACATTTACGGAAGCGGTAATTTTGATGGGGTCAAAATTCCCTTCCCTACGGCATTTATTGATGATGCCCTGTCCCAGAACATCCTATACTATTGTTACGACGGAGCAAAATCCGCGGAAGAGCTCGCAAAGCTCTGTGGCGTCCCCGCTTATTATGTGGAGGAACGTCTGGAGAATCTGGTTAAACGAGCGGCCGTCATAGAGACGGTAAAAGGAAAGTACCAGACTGATTTCATTATCTGGTCCGACAAATATGGAATATACTGTGAAGAAAACACTGAAAATGCCATTATGCCTATTAAGGACAAAATGGTTACAACCCTGAAATCCCTTGCGGCAGAAGCCGGAAAAATTGATTTCTACAAAGCGGAGAAAAAAGAATCCGACTTGTTTTACCTCTACAGCAGTATGGCTTTTGAGTATATGCTGCATCATTACTGCAAACTGCCGCTTCCTGAAATCAAAGAAAACTATGACGGAATGCGCTGGCGTTATATCGGTAATATGGAAACCGGAGCACACAAGAGAATCAGCTTTGCAATTAACCGCTGTGGAAACAACATGACCGGAGGACATTACACGCACACTGTATACCACGGAATTGACGGCATACCTTGGCGCGAAATCATGTACAACGAATACATCAACGCATGTGAAGACATTCTACTTACCGGTTCTTCAGATGATGTGGACTCAGCAGCTCTGGCAATTCAATCCGAATATATTAGCCGTCGGGATAATGGAGAACTCTTCGTTACGATTCCTGCATTTACTGCGGAGCAGAAAACCGCTTTTGATGCCCTAGTGGAAAAATATCTGTCCCCACTAAGCGACGAATATAATCAGCTTACCGCTTCCTTTATTGCGGGTTATAAAAAGCTGTTTCCAAAGCACTTACAGGAAGACGCAGACCGCCAGAGCATAAATCTTTATTTTGGGCTATGCTATGTTCTGCTCTCCTATGCGCAGAAAACCGGAAGCATTGAACCGCCCACTTCCGGATGTTACTGTGAAGTGATGCTGGAAAAGAGATAGTACAGACTCTAATGATGGAAAAAACATTGGGCTTGTCGCCATTAGCACGACAAGCCCCTTTCATTCATTCTTTCATATTCCAACTATCATATGCCAACCATCATAAAACGACCATCATTTCAGTCTCAGCATCTCCGTATAAGCTAACAGGAACGGTCCTACTCCTTTGGCATCGTCTTTGACTACAGGTTCTGACATATAGTAATCAAATGTGCCCGGGCGCATCTCTTTACCGCCAAGTCCTGCCACCAGACATATTCCGTCAAGGTGAAGGCTGCCGTCTTCATCTGTTGAAAGATACTTGTCGCAGATTCCCTCGAAAGCTTTCTTTCCATATTCACGATAACTTTCAGGCAAAAATCCCAGACGGACTCCCTTGAGCAATGCATATGCCATAATCGAGCTTCCGCTAGTCTCCAGATAGTTCTTTTCCATGCCGCCTACATTTACCACCTGATACCACATACCGCTCTCATCCTGATAGCGCAGCATAGCATCCATAAGTTCCACGAAAACCTTTTTCATATTTTCATATGGCTCTCCGCAGGAAGCATCCGCCTTATCCAAGGTATCCAGTAATGCCATGGAATACCAGCCAAGCGCACGCAGCCAGAAATTCCGGCTAAGGCCGGTCACCTTATCGCACCAGAACATTTCTCTTGAGGAATCATAAGCATGATAGTACAAACCGGTCTTAGGGTCACGCATATTTTTTACAACCTGTGCGAACTGGTTGAAGATATCATCATAATTCTTCTTATCGTTAAAGCGCGTCTCGTATTCAATATAGAAAGGCTGACACATATACAGGCCATCCAGCCATACCTGATTAGGATAAATATTCTTATGCCAGAAATTACCTTCCTTAGTCCTCGGCATCTGCTCTATCTGGCTATAGATTAAGTCAATTGCTTTGCGGTATTTTTCCTTTCCGGTCAGGTCATACAGCTCAAACAGCGTCTTGCCGGCATTGACATTATCGATATTAAGCTCTTTTACATCATAACCGTCAATCGTTCCGTCTTCAAACACCTTATGGTCTATAAAGTCATCCGCAAATTTGAAATACTTCTCATCTCCCGTAATGGCATACATTTCCAGAATCGCTTTAATCATGCAGCCGTCTATATAATTCCACGTTGACTTCTTTCCCTGCAAAATCTTCTCAATATTCCAAATCGGACGATCCGGCGTACTTTTCTCCATCAGCTCATCTATATATTTTTCTATCCTGTCCATGACAATCCTCCATTTGTGTTCATTACATGTTTACATGCTTAAATATTTTTGACTCATTTAGTCAATTTTGCATTCGTCCCACAATCCCTGTATGTATTTTCTTGAGTCAACTGCGTTCTCCGGAACAGTATTCTCCAGCGTCACATGCACATACGGCTTTTCACTCTTAATAAACCGGATAATCTCACTATAATCCATCTCACCCGTTCCTGCTGCCACAGAGTCCATTTTGCCGTCTTCAATCCTGAAATCCTTGATATGTACCATCGCAATATCCTGACCAAGCAGGTCTACAGCCTCATGGATAATCCGTTCCCTGTCCTGATAGTTACTGATATCCAGCAGATTGACAGGATCGAAAATAATCTGTAGATTAGGTGAAGCTATTTCATCCAATACCTGTCTGGCACGTTTAGGATTGCATACAATATGCTTAAATACCGGTTCAATTGCAAAAATCACGCCCATCTTTTCCGCATATTCCACTACCGGCTTCACATTCTTTATAAAAATCTGTAAAGCTTCGTCGGAATGGTTACGCTCCTCGTACTTGTATGCCTCATTGACCGCTCCGGTCTCAGTACCTACCACTCCTGCGCCAAGCAATGAAGCAAACCGTATATGCGTCATATAACGCTTCTGTATCTTCTTCAGGCTCTCCTCATTCGGATTCGCCAGATTCAAATAACAGCCAAGCACCGCAATATCGAGCTGCGATTCGGCAAATATGCGTTTCAGATAACATGCATATCCCGGCGTCAATGCCGCATCCGCTGTTGAATATTCCGAAATCACCTTAGAAAGAGCCAGATGACCGCATTTAAATCCCTGCTCCCTTGCTATCTGCAGCCGCTCCTCCAGCGGTGCTTTTTTGATATCATGTAAACGTATTCCCAATTGCATTGCTCATACCCCTTTCATAAACAACTTATACTACGCTCTGTGAACAGCACTTACATTAACATAGTTCAACACTGTCTGCGCCGCATCAGCTTCTTACTACTTCATCTACACCCTGTAGTTCAATAGGTTCCCCAACATTGCCTTCTATTACTACCCTGTCCAGAATCAGTTGTCTGACATTCGTGGCATGAATTCCTTTTTTAGAGCATGCATCCACTCCGTTTGACATAATCGGCACGTCAGTCTTTGCTTCATCTGCAAAGGAAATCGAACAGTTCCGCATCTCAATCTTCTCTATCTTCTGTTCCGGAAGTCCTTCAAAAAATGCAGCTGCTACATGACAGTTGACCGCATGGATATTTTCAAATAAAAAGCGTCTCATTTCCGGTGTATTATCATCCACAGGATAAACATCCCTCGACTGTACATACTCAGTCCTCCCGTCCGGATCACAGAAATAGAAAGCGTTGGCGGTAAACGGAGTCATAACATGATCCATCTCAATATCCCTGAATACGATTTCATCCAGAATGGAATCCTTTCCGCGTCCACGCCTCGTTTTGATGCGAAGTCCACGGTCCGTATGGGAAAATCTGCACTTCTCCACAACCATACTGCATACGCCCGCACCAATCTCGCTTCCAACAGTAACCGCACCATGTCCGTTTTCCATCAGACACTGGTATACATGTATGTTTTCAGAAGGAGTTTTGTACTTTTTACCCATATATACTTTACCTGATTTAACTGCAATACAATCATCGCCTAACGAGAAATGCACGCCCTGAATCTCCACATTCCTACAGGATTCAGGATCCAGTCCGTCAGTATTCGGCGATTTCTGAGGATTCTGTATATTCAGATTACTGAATATCAGGTCATTACTGAAATATGGATGAATAACCCATGCCGGGCTGTTGCAGAATGTCAATCCCTGCACCTGTACCCTCTCGCAATGGTTCAAAAACAGCATCCTCGGTCTGAAAGCGCCTACCATGACCTTTTCATTATGCCACCAGTTATCATGGCTGGCACAGCCGTTCACAGTGCCTTCACCGTATATTTTTACATCAGACACTCCGATTCCGGTAATGATTCCCGCAAACATGGGCAGCGGGTTGCCTTCCCATGTTCCGAGATTGTATTCGTCCTGTTCGTCGTAACTCTCAATCATGCCCGGAAACTTTACGAAACGGCTCCTATCGGTCTGTGCAAGCAGTTCAGCGTCTTTTGCTATTTCCAGATTTATTCCGCTCTTAAGAAAGATACTGGTAATCCTGTACTTTCCTTTTGGAATAAGTACACGGCTCTTAGGCGGGCATGCCATAATTGCAGCCTGTATGAATCCGGTATCATCCGATACACCATCACCCGCTGCACCAAGTTCTTTCACATTTATCGTTACAAATTCTTCATCCGTCTTAAAAGAAAGGCTTCCTATGACTTTACCTTCTTTATTCTGCACCTCAAGCACATACTCCGTATCCGGTTTCAAATCATATATACTTGTGATGACTGCATCGGTCAATTTGTATTCCGCATGATTCACAAATAAACGGTAGGTGTCTAAAGTTTTGTAAATCCCTCCATCATTCAATTCAAACGTCGCGCTGCGCGCCGTCTTCATAATCAGTCGAATATCCATTCCCTCCATGCACAATTTCCTTTCCTGATGTAATCCGGCTTCACCGGAATCATGGCTTAAAAAGGTGGCAGCAAACATTATGCTGCCACCTTTGCGATTATTATTTTAATACCATATTTCATTCTCAGCCCTAGAAATTTACTATTCAGGCTGTTTTCCGATATAAGCAAGAATACCTCCGTCTACATAGAGAACGTGTCCGTTTACGAAATCGGAAGCATCCGAAGCCAGGAATACTGCCGGTCCCTGAAGGTCGGAAGTATCTCCCCATCTTGCTGCAGGTGTCTTAGCGATAATAAACTGGTCAAACGGATGTCTTGAACCATCCGGCTGAATCTCGCGAAGCGGAGCCGTCTGAGGTGTAGCTATATATCCGGGTCCGATACCGTTACACTGAATATTAAACTCACCATACTCAGAAGCAATATTTCTTGTAAGCATCTTTAAACCGCCCTTTGCAGCAGCATATGCGGATACGGTCTCACGTCCAAGCTCACTCATCATGGAGCAGATGTTTATAATCTTTCCGTGTCCTTTCTTAATCATGGACGGAATAACTGCCTTGGATACGATGAAAGGTCCGTTCAGATCTATATCGATTACCTGTCTGAATTCAGCAGCCGTCATCTCACACATAGGAATTCTCTTGATGATACCTGCATTGTTTACCAGAATATCAATAACTCCGACTTCCTTTTCAACCTTTGCAACAAGCTCATTTACCTGTTCTTCATTTGTTACGTCGCATACATAACCATGCGCTTTGATGCCTTTCTCTTCATAAGCAGCCAGACCTTTGTCTACAAGCTCCTGCTTAATATCATTGAAAACAATGGTTGCACCTGCCTCTGCATATGCAGTTGCAATTGCGAATCCGATTCCGTAAGATGCGCCTGTTACGAGCGCTACCTTGCCCTCCAATGAAAATTTGTTCAAAATAGCCATTTCCTTTTTTCCTCCTTTATAATGAAAAAATATTTACAATGTTACACCCTGCTTAAATATAGCCATATCGTGAAAGCCGGCCTCTTCGCTGCATACCTTTTTGCCTGAGGCTACGGCTATTACATAATCAAACAGCTCTTTTGCGGTTTCGTCAATATCCTTATCTTCTACCAGAACGCCTGCATTGAAATCAATCCAGTTCTTCTTTTTACCCGCCAGAGCACTGTTGCTGGAAATCTTGACCGTTGGCACCGGTGATGCGAACGGAGTCCCACGGCCTGTAGTAAACAGTACGATATGCGCACCGCTTGCCGCCAGAGCTGTAGACGCCACCAGATCGTTACCCGGCGCACTGAGCAGGTTCAGTCCTGCCTTTTCCACCCGCTGTCCATAAGCCAGTACACCCTTTACCGGTGCGCTTCCTGACTTCTGCGTACAGCCCAGCGATTTATCCTCCAGCGTAGATATGCCGCCTTTTTTATTTCCCGGCGAAGGATTTTCATAAATCGTCTGATTATTACTCTTAAAATATTGTTTGAAATCATTAATCAGTTTCACAGTCTCATCAAACAATTCCTTGTTTTCGCAACGATTCATGAGCAGAGTCTCCGCACCGAACATTTCGGGCACCTCAGTCAGGATCGTAGTTCCGTTTTTGCTTACCAGCAAATCAGAGAACCTGCCGACAAGAGGATTAGCCGTAATGCCGGAAAATCCGTCGCTTCCGCCGCATTTCATGCCTACGATGAGTTTGGACACGCTGACCGGCTCGCGCTCAAATGATGAAGCATATGAAATCAGCTCATCCAGCAATTTACCGCCCGTTTCCATCTCATCTTCCGTCTCCTGACATACCAGAAATTTCACCCTGTCAGGATTTACATCGCCTATATATGGCTTAAGCACGTCAATATTGCTGTTTTCACAGCCTAAACCAAGCACCAGTACGCCGCCTGCATTCGGATGCTTGATTAAATCCGCCAGAATCGCTCTGGTATGCTCCTGGTCATCACCCATCTGGGAACAGCCATATGGATGAGGAAAAGCGATTACTTCTTCCACAGTGCCCTTTACACGCTCACATGCAGACTTTGCAAGCGCCGTAGCGATATTGTTCACACAGCCTACGGTCGGAATGATCCATACTTCATTGCGCACTCCTACCTGTCCGTCCGGACGCACAAAACCCATAAACGTAGCATCAGGTGAAGTGTTCTCCTTTATTTCCACCGGCTCGTAACTATATTCCAACAGGTCACCGAGAGCAGTCCCTAAATTATGGGTATGTATCCATGCTCCGGCTTCAATGTCTTCTTTTGCATTTCCGATACGGAAGCCATACTTGATAACTTCCCCGCCCTGAGCTATATTACAAAGCGCCATCTTATGTCCCGCAGGAATCGTTTCCTTAGCCGTCACCTGAAAGCTTCCGACGTTCACGGTCTCACCCGCGGCGATTTCTTTAATCGCAACTACTACATTGTCGCTTTCGTGAATCTGAATAAAATCCTTCATTATTGATTACTTTGCTCCCTTCTTTGCCTGCGTATACTTACAGCCGTTATATATTTATATAACTATATTTTATCCGAATTATCCGAAAACTTTTTCCATCGTCTTACGCATTCCGATACTGCGAATGTCTGTCAGATAAGATACAATCGCATCCTCAACTCCTGAAAGCTCACTTAAATCCTGCCCCCAGAAATCGGTATTGCCAAGCACCGCATGTACGAATTCCGCAGGCTCTTTGCTGCTGTTAGCTGCGAAAAATTCAAGTACTGCCGCATCATCCATAATATTGTATTCCTGACCGTCACGATGTCCGATTAAAGCCTTATCCCTAATTTCCGTTCCGGTATAGAATGCCATCAGTGCCGCAAGTGAGAATGTCAGATGCTCCGGAAGTTTTCCTTCCTTCTCAATATATTCTAAGAAGCTGGGCATACATCTTGCTCTCCACTTGGAAACGGAATTCAGTGAAATTGACAGATGTGCATGCTTTACATACGGATTGTTGAATCTTGTAAGCACCGCCTCCGCAAAGTCCTCTAACTCCTGCTTAGGCAGCGTCAAAGTAGGAATAACTTCATCAAAAATCGTTGCTTTGATAAATTTCAGAATCAGCTCGTCATTCATGGATTCCAATACGATGTCATTTCCGCACAGATAGGAAGCAAGCACGAAAGAAGTATGCGCACCGTTTAAGATACGTACTTTTCTCTGCTTATATGGTTTCTGATTATCCGTAAATATAACAGGAAGTCCCACCTTCGGCAACGGAAGTTCATCGCTTAAATCCTTGGAGCTCTCGATTACCCAGAGGGCAAACGGCTCACCTGTTACAATCAGGTTATCCTGATAACCGAATTCCTTACAAAGCTCCTCAGCCTCATCCCTCGGATATCCTGTGACAATTCTGTCAACCAGCGTAGAAGTAAATACACATGCATCATTCAGCCAGTTTGTGAATTCCTCTTCCAGATTCCACAGTTTAGCAAGTTTTAATACGCATTCTTTAAGATGTATTCCGTTATCGTCAATCAATTCTACCGGAAGCATTACCAGTCCCTTGTCCTGTGCTCCGTCGAAATGTTTATACCTTTCATACAAGAATTTCGTAAGCTTACCGGGATATGTCTTGGGCGGATTCAATTCAATTTTATCCGTGTCATCATAGACGATACCCGCTTCCGTTGTGTTGGATACTATGAAGCGCAGTGAATCAAGCTTCGCATAACCTGCGTATTTTTCGTACTCTTCATAAGCGTCTACCGCATCGGTCACGCTTGTGATTACACGGTTAATCTTCTTCGCTTCTCCGTCAGCAATCCCACGAAGCTGTACCGTGTACTGGCATTCCTGCTCGTGAAACATTTTCAGGTTTCCGAATTCAATCGGCTTAACCAAAACTATGTCTCCGTTAAATTCGCCCTTCTCATTAGCGATGTCAATCATATAATCGACAAACGCACGAAGAAAATTCCCCTCTCCAAACTGCAGAACCTTTATAGGTCTCTCTGCTTTCCCTGTTTTCTGTTTGCTTAAAAGCTCCATATCTGCAAAATCTCCTTCCGTTATATTTTAATATCATTGCATTTTTCTAAACTTTTTAATATTTATGTATCTTTCCATTCTTTATCATAAGTTTTGTGCAATTTTTTCAAATGAAAGTATTTCTACTTAATATTTTTACACATTATATACAACTTAGTCAAGGCTGAATTTAGAAGTTTTTATATTGCTTTATTCACTTGTATAATGTATCATATTATTAAGTATTTTGCGGCATATAAATAGCTCATTTCACATTTCCATTGACTATTAAAAATAAAAATATAAAAGAAAAGAGGGAACAAAATGAAACAATTCATGGACAAAAACTTTTTACTCTCTAATGACACGGCGCAGAAGCTTTATTTTGATTTTGCGGCAAAGACTCCTATTCTGGATTATCACTGCCACATCAATCCGCAGGAAATCTGGGAAGACCGCCGGTTCGATAACATCACTCAGGTATGGCTGGGCGGCGACCATTATAAATGGCGCTTCATGCGTTCCTGCGGAGTAGATGAGTACTACATAACAGGAGGCTCTTCCGACAAGGAAAAATTCTTAAAATGGGCTGAATGTCTCGGAAAAGCTATCGGTAACCCACTTTTCCACTGGTCGCATCTTGAGCTGCAGAAATATTTCGGATACAACGGCGTATTAAATAAAAATACCGCCGAAGAAGTGTGGGATATCTGCAATAAAAAACTGGCTGAACCTTCAATGTCAGTCCGCAACATTATCAAACAGTCAAACGTTACTTTAATCTGCACCACCGATGATCCTGTAGATTCTCTTGAATGGCATAAGAAAATAGCCGCTGACGATTCTTTTGACGTACAGGTGCTTCCGGCATGGCGTCCGGACAAGGCTATGAATATCGAAAAACCTACATATACAGAATATCTGGCTCAGCTGGCTGATGTATCGGGCGTTAAAATAAATACATTTGCCGATGTATGCAAAGCGCTGTCAGTTCGTATGGATTTCTTTGCGTCCATGGGCTGCTCCGTTTCCGACCATGCGCTCGAATATGTAATGTACGCTCCTGCCACAGCAGAGGAAATCGAAGCCATTTTTGCAAAACGTCTTGCGGGAAATGATATTACACGCGAAGAAGAACTGAAATTCAAGACAGCATTCATGCTTTTCGTTGGCAGGGAATATTCTGAACGTGGCTGGGTAATGCAGCTCCACTACGGCTGTAAGCGCGACAATAATACGCTTCGTTTCAAGGAATTGGGACCCGATACCGGATATGACTGTATCAATAACTATGCTCCGTCTTCTGAAATGGCGGATTATCTGAATGCTCTTATTTCAACAGATGAGCTTCCTAAGACAATAATATACAGCCTGAATCCCAATGACAATCAGGCAATCGGAACTATTCTCGGCTGTTTCCAGGATTCAACCGCTGTTGCTAAAATTCAGCAGGGTTCGGCATGGTGGTTTAATGATCACAAGACAGGCATGCAGGATCAGATGATTTCCCTTGCAAACCTCGGAAATCTGTCCGGTTTCGTAGGAATGCTGACCGATTCCAGAAGCTTCCTCTCTTACACCAGACATGAGTACTTCCGCAGGATTCTCTGCAATCTGCTTGGTACATGGGTAGAAAACGGGGAGTACCCTGACGATTATGAGACGCTTGAGGAGATCGTTAAAGGAATATGTTATAATAATGCGGTTAGGTACTTTGGATTTAAGTTAGAGGCGTCTTTATAATTAATCTGCAAAGGTGTTTCAATACGGTCGTTGTACAATATAGACAAATCAACGCAGGGCACGCTTGCGCTGCATTGTCGCTCGTAGCGGTACTAAGGCCGCAAAGTACGCAGCCTAAAGTACAAGTCCACTTTCAGTGGGCTACGGCTCCATAGCACCCTGCTTATGATATTGTCCATATTGTCCAACCCGGTTTTTGAAACAGAAAGTTTGTAGACGGATAAATTATTATATATTATTATATATGATTATATTAAGAAAGAAGGATGAGAAAAATGGAATTAAGGACTGCGGCATCGCCTAGGGATGTCAAACATTATACTACGGAGCGTCTGAGGGAAGAATTTTTGATTGACGATTTGTTTAAGGAAGATGAGATTAAATTAGTGTACAGTCATATTGACCGTATCATCACGGGTTCTGCTGTGCCGGTAAAGCCTTTGCAGCTTACGGCCGGGGATGAGCTGCGCGCACAGTATTTTTGTGAAAGACGGGAATTGGGGGTTATCAATATCGGTGAACCCGGCAAGATAACGATTGACGGCAAGGTGTATGAAGTGGGTCATAAAGAAGGTATGTATATCGGAATGGGCTCTAAGGATATCGTATTCGAGAGCGTAAATCCGTCTGCTCCTGCAAAATTTTATCTGAACAGCGCTCCGGCACACAGGACATGTCCTACTGTTCTGATTAAGCCCGAAGGTGAGGCTTCTGAGGGAGTTGTAATCGTAAAGGACAGCAACAAAGTAGAATTAGGCTCTCAGGAATCCGCTAATCACAGAACCATCTGCAAATATATTCTTCCGGGTCAGGTTGAAAGCTGCCAGTTAGAGATGGGCATGACAAAGTTAGAGCCCGGCAGCGTATGGAACTCAATGCCGTGCCATACACATGACAGACGTATGGAGGTATATCTGTATTTTGATTTGCCGGAAGATGCGATTATTATGCACTACATGGGAGAGCCCACGGAAACACGCCACATAATCATGAGAAATGAGCAGGCTGTCATATCTCCAAGCTGGTCGATTCACTGCGGCTGCGGTACTCAGGCATATACTTTTATCTGGGGTATGGTAGGTGAGAATCAGGATTTTGATGATATGGATAACTGCGCAATGAAGGATTTACTATAATATTAGAAGGAGCGTAATACCACTATGAAAATAGCTTTAATAAATGAAAACAGTCAGGCTGCAAAAAACGAGCTTATATGCAGCACACTGAAATCAGTCGTAGAGCCGATGGGACATGAGGTGTTCAATTATGGAATGTATACAGCAGAGGATGAGCACCAGCTTACTTATGTACAAAATGGAATACTTGCTGCTGTTTTATTAAATTCCAAGGCTGCTGATTATGTAATTACAGGATGCGGAACCGGTGAGGGCGCTATGCTTGCATGCAATGCTTTTCCTCAGGTTTTGTGCGGACACATTGAATCACCGTTAGACGCTTATCTGTTCTCTCAGGTAAACGACGGCAATTGTATTGCTATTCCCTTTGCAGAGAATTTCGGCTGGGGCGGCGAGCTGAACCTGACTTATATTTTTGAAAAATTATTCTTTGCTCCGGGAGGCGGCGGCTATCCGAAGGAAAGAGTAGTTCCTGAGCAGAGAAATAAGAAAATTCTGGACGAAGTAAAGAAGGTAACTCATAATGATATGGTTTCCATTCTTGCAAACTTAGATAAGGAATTAGTTAAAGGCGCATTGAGCGGCGTGCATTTCTCTGAGTATTTCTTCGCAAACTGTAAGGATGAGGCAATTGCGGAAGCTGTAAGGAAGGTGCTGGCTTAACAGGAGCAATCCCCCGGATAGTGATATCCGGGGAATCTCCTTCCTATTACATGCACATTTAACGTTATCTCCACCACCACAACAGCCCTTTCCCCTTAATCAAAAATTTAACGGTCTTTGTTCCGCCGCAGTCATTGATTCCGCTGATGGTTACCGTTGCCGTACCTTTATTGATGTTATTGCTGTAGCCCGTAATTCTGTAATTCTCTTCGGACAATATCTGACCGTTCAGCTTTATCCTGATATCATTCTCCACCGTGATTGCCCTGCCGGTATAAGTCTGTGCCGGAACCGTAACTACCGCTTTCCCTATATTGGCCTTCGTAATGCGGTAAACGCATGACACTGTCCCTGCATAATTGCTGCCCTTGGCGGATGCCGTTACCCTGATTACCGTTCCCGCCGGTATGATATCCTTCGCCGTTATCTGCTCTCCGGCATATCTAAACGTTCCGTCAGACAGTTGTGTATCGCTGTCATACACATATATAAAATTACCGGCATAATCTTTTCCGGCATTCAGCGCTTTGCCGTTTTCATCCTTAATGACTACTTTAGTCTTATAAATATTACCCTTATTCTGCCATACCCTGTCTTCTGCCGTCATGGTCAGTCTGCCGATTTCTTTTGACGTAATCCGGTATGTCTTTTCCCGCGTTCCCTTAAAGCAGCCTTTGCCTTTGACGATAACAGCAGACTGTTTTTTCGGATTGCTTCCATCGTTTATACCGTTGCAGTTTCTGTAACTTAGGGTATAATCGGTTCCTTTTATCAGGACTTTTCCCTGATAAGTCACTACCGGCTCCGGTTTACAGCCGTCTTTGACATACATATAAGAATCCGCCAGCTCAATCCTGATCTTCTGTTCCGCCTCTGCCAGTTCAGCCGCATCCTTACCGATATCGTATGGCGCGATTTTATATGTCTTCTTCAGGCTTCCGCTATATCCGTTCATCCCTTGAAAAATAACGGTTGCCGTGCCTGCTTTGTTATCATTCAGGTAAGACACCTCGTAATCGATACCCTCTGTCAGGGTTACTGCAACAGTACTGCCGTCGGCATTTTTTTCAGATACCGTCAGCCGGCATCTGTCCGGTCTGACTGCTCCTCCCGTATATACAGCCGGACTGTCAAATTCCATCTCTGCTTTTGCTCTGTTCAAAGATGCTCTGGGTACAATCTTAAACGTTACTTTCTTCACACCGGCATAACTGCCTTTACCGGTAATCATTACTGTTGCCGTACCTACTTTGATATTATTCTGATAGGAAACCTCATAATCCTCGCCCTCCGTCAGGACTTCCCTGCCGTTCTTTACCGCAGGAACCGGTCTGACTTCGCTGCCTGTATAAGTATGATCCTTAATTTTCACTACCGTCATGGCTGAAGCGGGCTTGCTCTGTGTAATGGTGATTTTGATTGTTTTCTCTCCGGTATAATTTCCCATGCCTGTCACAAGGACTGTATAGGTTCCGGGCTTGATGTACGCCGTCGGATTCGCCACACCGTCCGACTCTTCATTCGGATAAGATACCGTATAATCTTTATTTCTTGTAAGCTTTTTGCCATTCCATGTCACAGCCGGAAGCGGTTTTTGCACTTTACCATTATACTGTAAGGTAAAGTCATCTGCCATAACATCTACATCCGAAAGGCGCTTCGGTCTAATCACAAAAGTCTGCACCTCTTTTCCGGTATAATTGCCCTTTCCTGTCACTGTAATCGTGGGTACATTCACGCCGGAAACAACATTTGCCTTAGTATTGTTTTTGTAGGAAATGGTATAATCCTTCTTCTCTGTTAAAAGGGTTGTATGGTCATAAACCCTCACCTGCGGCTTAATCGCCTGACCGGTATAAACCTGTGAAGAGACAGCGGACATCCAGAGCCCCTGAGGGATATTCTCCACTTTTCCCTGCGGGATATCTTCCTCCAATACATCCCCTTTTCCGTAGTCATCCTTCGATTTCACCGTATATGTAAATACTGCCGCTTCGCTGTCTTCATAACCATCCTTTACCGTATATGCCGTAATAACGGTGTATTTTTCTATGATAAACGGCTTGGAATAATGAAAACTTTCTTTGGAGGGGTTTGTACCATCCAGCGTATAGTAAATTGCTGCCCCATCTGTGCCGCTTAGCAGGCTCACTGCCGTGCCTGCTTCCACTTCTGTTCCTGAATGGATGCTGGCAGCGGGCGGATTCAGTTTTTCTTTCTCCGGTTCCATATTGCCCGCCACTATGTAAGTGAACTCCGCCACATCACTGTCCGGATATCCTTCTTTTACGGCATAAGCCTTAATCGTCATAGTTTCCCATGAGGAAATGACCGCAATGCCCCATCTGTCAAAAAACCGCGCATAATAACCGTAGCGGCTTTCGCTTGTTCCGGGGTCGGTGCCATCCCACGTAAAATAAATCTCGTCTGCGTCTCCGCCATCAAGAAAGATTCGAGTCCCGCCCTCCACCACAGAGCCTGACGGCTTGGATGCTGTGGGCGGATTTAATTTTGGCTTCACAACCGGCTCAAACTTCCACTTCTGCGCAGCGGCTCCTCCCATCCAGACTGTCGTCCACACATTAGTGCCATCCACCGATTTCCCGTCGGCAACATCCAGATAGTGTCCGCTGCACCGCGGCTGAATATAATAAGCGCCATCACCTGATTCCCGGATTGTCCACTGCTGGCTCTTATCACCATGATCGCTGAATTGCTGAACATTCGTTCCCCTTATTGCTGCCCCATTATACACATCCAGACTCTTGCTTGAATTTTTGTTGAGAATCTTATAAAATCCGTTGTTAAGATAAGTGACAGTAAAAACCTGACTTTTTCGTCCCGTATTGTTGGAAATAATTACATTTGTCTCATCCGCAGTAGATGCACTCTGAATGTCGAGGCACATATTACCGGCTACATCGGTCATAATGTAATAATCGCCGTCCGGAATCGTCTGTGTCCCGGCCGGAATAAAGCGCCATCTCTGTGCCGGATTTCCCGCAATGACCCACTTATACATCTGAACATTCGTCTCATCCGCCGCTACACCTCCTTCTACATCCAGATAATACCCACTGCATTTTGACTGAATTGTATAGTACGCTCCCTGATCCACTTCATCTATGACCCACATCTGTCCGGCACTTCCATACCATTCAAATTGATCAACATTTGAACCGTTCAATTGTTTATCATCTCCATCTACCGTCAGACTCTGCCCTGAATATCTATGCATAATTTTATAACCTTTATCCGCTCCAAGCCATGTGACAGTAAAAACCTGAAGTTCATATTCTGTACTATGAAAAATCTGGGCATTCGCTCCGTTTTCATTAGAGGCGCCATTAATATCCAGGCACATGCTGTCATCCACCCCTGTAACAATATGATAGTCGCCGTCCGGAATAGTGCGCGTGAAAGGACCGGGCATTTCGGAGCCTCTTTCAGGTTTATTTTCTATCCCCACTCCCGGAAGATATATGTATCCTTGAAATGTTCCCCTGTAAATACTTGATAATGTACTTGTACTTATGTTTTCTTTATATGCAAAAGCATTTGACGGACTGTAAGTTGCTTCAGAAAATGAAACTGTTCCATTACCTATTGCCTCCACAACGGCTACATGTCCATATGCATTGTTACTTGATGTCCCCCAGCACATGATTGCTCCCAAACGAGGAACACTGCCTCTTTCATACCCATCATTATTGTACCACCAATCACAAGCATTTCCCTGCCAGGTATATGGTTTATAACCAAGCAGTTCATGTGCACGTCCCCATACATAATAAGTACAATTATTAGGTCCTGAATAAGGATTTCCACTGGTGTAAAAAGTATTGTTCCCCGGATTGGTCGTTCTGGGCACAAAGCCATTTACCGCGTTTTTTTCATAATTTTCCAGAACTTCCTCAATACTCGTCTGCGTTTTATCCCCGAATTCCGTATCGTTTTCTCTATCCCCATCATCCGACTCCGTATTGTCCGGACTGTCCGCATCTTCTGCCGCGTCCGTTTCCTCGATGTCGTCATTTTCTCCCGGCGTTTCTGACTCATCTTCCTCTCCGCTGACGTTATCTTGATCCTGTATTTCCTCACCATTCACATCATCTTTGTCAATTTCTTCATTCGTTACATCTGTTTTGCTTTCGCTCTCACCAGTATTCTCCTCGCCCGATGTTTCTTCCTCATTTTTTTCTTCACTATCAAATTCTTCATCAGCATTGCTTCCATCTTCCACCGATACTGAATTTTCCTGTTCTGTTTTTCCTGCCGGCTCTGCTGCATAAACAGTCCACGGAACTGACGTGACCATCATCACTGCCGCTAATATCCCCGCCATGAGCTTAAGCCCTATTTGTTTTTTCATTTACACAACCTCCGTTTCATTTTACGCCAAAACAATTACTATAGTATTCTACGTCAAATTACTACAGTAATATACTATCACGTTTCTCTTTCCGGTTCAATTACTATAGTAATTATATTTTTTTGCGCTGGCAGTAATTTGTTTGTAAATTCCACGCATACTATAGTTACTATAAACATTTATACAGATTTAAGGATTAATACGATAATCATAAAAAGGCGGTGTCACATGACAAACACGGACAACATACAAATTGGCGAACAGATACGATACTACCGCAATAAAAACGGTATCAGTCAGGAAACTCTTGCGCTGATTGCAAATGTCAATCCTGCCTATGTAGGACAAATTGAGAGAGGCGTAAAGAGTCCCACGATCAATACGCTTAAAAAACTGTCAAATGCACTGGGTATCGACCTCGCCACGCTTTTTTCCCCCATCCCTGATACAAAGGAGCATTTGTCGGAAATCAGAAAGCATGAGACGGAAAAAATCATGCTTTCCATAAACAAATTGAATGACAACGAATTAATCCTGCTTTCCAAAATAATTAAGGATATCGTCAATTTCCGAAAACTTCCGTAGATCGCCTTGGCGACACACATTTCCAAACTCCGCCAACAGGCTTAAGACACAGAAAGAAAACAGGTCGGACATAATAAGAGCTGCCCGCAAGTCATATAATGACTCAGGACAGCTCTCTTCTTTTACTTGAACTTATGCTCCGGCATGCTTACGTGCTTCACTACAGAGCTCTGTAATCTTATCAAAATTACCTGCTGAAATATCGGCTTTCTTGCATACCCAGCTTCCGCCGACTGCAAAAATTGCCGGATTGGCAACAAATTCTGCAATATTTTCGGTATTAACTCCGCCTGTAGGTATGAACTGCATATCCGTAAACGGAGCTGCCAGATTGGTGATTGCCTTCAGACCGCCGTATATGTTTGCAGGGAAGAATTTTACAACCCTCAGACCAAGCTTACGTGCCGCCATTATTTCTGTCGGGGTAACGCAGCCCGGCGTTACGCTGATATTCCGGGAAATACACCATTTTACAGTCTCTTCATCGAATCCCGGAGATACGATGAATTTAGCTCCGGCTTCTACCGCTTCTTTTGCCTGCTCTACATTGAGAACCGTACCAACGCCTACTACCATATCAGGACACTCCGCTGCAACGTTGCGGATACTGTCAATCGCTGCCGCCGTACGCAGTGTGATTTCCATTACGTTGATACCGCCCGCTAACAACGCTTTTGCAGTAGGAACTGCATCTTTTGCATCTTCAATAACTACTACCGGTACAATAATTGAATTTTTCATGCTTTCTGTTACATTGCTCATTTTAATATCATGCTCCTTTCTATTATCTCTGTACTCTTGCGCCTGCGCCGCCCATGATAGCTTCTACTTCTTTTTTGCTTGCCATTGTAGTATCGCCGGGAGTCGTCATAGCTAATGCGCCATGTGCCGCTCCGTAGTTTACTGCCAGCTCCGCATCTTCCGTCGTCATCAGTCCGTAAATCAGACCTGACGCGAACGAATCGCCGCCGCCGACACGGTCCATGATTTCCAGACCATTGTAATCCTTCGCCTTGTAAATCTCACCGTCTGCCCAGCAGATTGCGCTCCAATCGTTCACCGTAGCTGTTTTAACCTGACGAAGCGTCGTAGCAACCGCTTTGAAGTTAGGATAGGTCTTGGCAGCTTCGTTAATCATTTTCTTGTAGCCATCCAGATTCAGAGTCTTGAGATTCTCGTCGTTTCCTTCAATTTCAAACCCGAGGCATGCCGTGAAATCTTCCTCATTACCAATCATAACATCTACATATTTTGCAATTTCTTTATTAACTTCCTGTGCCTTTGCCTGTCCGCCGATTGCACTCCACATGGAAGGACGGTAATTCAAATCGTAGGATACGACTGTGCCGTATTTCTTAGCTGTCTTAATCGCTGCAAGAACGGTCTCGCATGACTGCTCGGATAAAGCCGCATAGATTCCGCCTGTATGCAGCCAGCGCGCTCCCAGCTCGCCAAATATGTATTCAAAATCAAAATCTTCCGGAGCAGCCTTGGAAATAGCCGTATTCGCACGGTCAGAGCATCCAACCGCACCGCGAATGCCAAATCCGCGTTCTGTAAAATTCAAACCGTTACGGCACACACGTCCGATACCGTCTGTTTTCATCCACTTAATCAAAGAAGTATCCACACCACCCTGATTAATGAAATCCTCCATAAGCATACCTACTTCATTATCCGCAAACGCCGTAATTACCGCAGTATTCATCTTAAAGCATTTTTTCAAACCACGGATTACATTATACTCTCCGCCGCCTTCCCATGCCTTAAAAGATCTGGCTGTACGGATTCTTCCCTCGCCCGGATCCAGTCTGAGCATAACCTCTCCTAAAGATACGGC
>CAZRKN010000058.1:0-29695 GCA_964600805.1 uncultured Bacteroides sp.
TTCTTACCAAAAAAGAGGTATTTTTTTCCAAAGACACAAACTATTTTACACTACCCCACATTACTCAACCCCAAGCCATGGACTCCTCCTGTTCAATAAATTCAACAATCCCGGCAATCATTTTACTCGTTGTAATATTTCGGTCTGTGCATCATTTACCAAAGAAAATAACATTTCTTTATATTTTTCAACGATTTCACTTTCTACTTTATAACCATTTAACCATACCATCATTTCTTCATCTTTTGTGTAAATCTCTAAATCAAGACGAAAAACGCCGTCCCCGGATTCTAATTTTAATACAAGGCAATCGTACCCTTCCTCGCTTGTATTAGTCGTCTGCTTTTTATCGGAAACATCGTCCAAAACTTCATGAGTCAATTGCATCAGTTCATCCTGTTTCTCATCTATGTTCAAATCTGATTTTATCCACTGATTCCTTATTCCCGTATTTTCGGGCGCGGATTTCCAGCATGCACTTAAAGAAAGGTCCGAAGTGGCATAATACTCCAATACCGCACTATAATCGTCTATACTTACAAATGTTCTCGAATAATACACACCTCCGGCAAAAGACTCGACCCAGACGTAATACAAATCATATCCGCTGTCGTTAGTAATCTGATATAAAGAATAATAATTATTATAAGAGCCTTCCATTACCAAGGTTCCGATTTTCTCTAAATTTTTATTTTTGCCGCTCGAACGATAATTATCCGAATTAATAAGAATGCCCACCGGAACTAAACGTTTCCCCTCATAATCGAACCCGCTTTTCCATTCCTCTTTTTGCGTATAAACCTTATTTTCAATAGCCTCGAATTCTTCTTTTTCTTTTGTTTTCTGCATTCCGGAACCGATTGTTATTGCTGCTATGGAAATTCCTAACGGAATCTGAAAAACAATGCCGGTCACCAAAAAAACCGTTGCTATTATTTTTCTGTTTTTATTCTTTCCGTCCTGCTGCGGTTTCTTCTTTTTTAAAAACAAAATGATGGAAATTACAAAAAGAATAAATCCTATAAATGATGCGCCTAAAATAATAAATGCCAAAAAATTGATTAATAAAAGACTTATTCCTGCCATAATATCCTTCTTTCCGATACCATATGCCGATTGTTTCACACCAATATTTTACCACATGCACATGCACAATTCCATTAAATAATACTGATTTTCCTTTGCTCCTTATATTTCATTTGCATTCTTAAGTTCTCTGTTCAGTAATTGAAATCTTTGCAGATATATAGTAAAATTCAGGATAAAGATGCAGGCGGTGAGGAATATGCTCTTGTGCAGGCACGCCGCTGACTCAGAACTTACATAAACATACATTATATATGATTCGGGTTTCAAATGGTGCCATTTATGAACTGAGAGGACAGATTGCACAAAATGTTCCCTCATGCCTGACTTCGGAATATGGATTTTCTAAATATTCCGGTTATGTTGTCGATAACGGACGCAACCGCCCGCCATTCGCCATCCGGGCGGGGTGCGGGCTTTTCGGGACATCCATGTCCCGAAATTGCCGGGTATCTGGGCGGAATATTAAGAAAATCTCATATTCCTGCGCAAGGCACTTCGCGAACATTTTGTGCAATCTGCCAGCAATATTTTTATATAAGCACTTTTTGAAACCCGAATCTATATATAAAAAAATACGCAGAAATGAGGATTATCATGGAAATAAATAAACAAACATTAGAATGTGTAAGAGACGGATTAACAATACGTGGAGCGCAATACCTCCCTGCCGGCTTCTCTGAAAGTGGGAAATACCCTGCCGTAATTGTCAGCCACGGCTTTACCGGCAACTATGCAGGCGTAGTGGATTATTGTCAGGAATTTGCCAAAATGGGTTACGCCGCATTCTGCTTCAGCTTTTGCGGAGGCGGCATGCGCGGAGAAGATGCGCGTTTTAAAAGCGACGGAGAGACTACCGATATGACAATCTTTACCGAGATTGAAGACTTAATTACAGTTAAAAACTATGTCAAAAGCCTGTCCTATGTTGATACAAACGAGCTTATCCTTGTCGGAATCAGCCAAGGCGGTTTTGTCTCCGGTCTGACCGCCGCCAGGTGCGGAAGCGAGATTAAAAAGCTGATAATGATTTATCCCGCCATATGCATTCCCGATCATGCCAGAAGGGGATGTCTTGGCGGCTCAAGTTATGATCCGTACAATGTTCCTGAAATAATTGACTGCGGCAATACGCTGTTAGGAAAATTTTTCCACGAAACGATTGTAGGAATGGATCCCTATCTTGAGCTTGCGGCATATCAGGGCGACGTTCTGCTCATACAGGGTCTTGATGACGAAGACGTAAATTATTCCTATGCCATCCGCGCAAAAGAAAGCTATCGCAAGGGACAATGCCGCTTACAGCTTGTAAGGAACCTTGGACACGGCTTCAATGCTCCGCAGTATGAGAGTGCATTTGCGTCCATCCGGCAATTTTTGGCAGATCGGAAGGAAATCCTGACTATCCGCGTTATTATCACACATAGCGACACTGTTACCGAAGGCGATATAAGTAAGGTCAATATCTTCTTTACCGGATATTGCGACACCCCTTATTTTCAAGGCTGTATATTACCGGAGGGCTGCGATTCGCAGGAATATCATCTGGGAGTGCAGACAAAAATGCGGGCGGAATACACACTCTCAGGGCTTGACTGTAGCGGTCAACAATGCAGTATACATATTGTAAATCAAAAAGACGGTCAAGATTGGAAACCTGTTGTTCAAACAGACAGCACAGCTCTTGCATGGATGAACCGTGCCGACCTGACTGCAGTACTTGAGTTTTGCGGCGGCGGTCCGACAGTCCGGATATTCGCTGAAAAAGAATAAAAATATATAGTGTGGAAAAAATTTTTCACACTGACCGAAGGATAACGCTGAACCGCGTCCCCAGACCTTCACGACTCACAATATCGCAATATCCCTGATGACGGTCAATGATCCATTTCGCGATGGAAAGTCCTAAACCCGTACCGCCGGTCTTGCTGTTGCGAACCGCATCAGCACGGTAAAATCGGTCAAAGACATGCCGGACCTCCTGTGGTGCCATTCCGATTCCATTGTCCTGAATGCTGAAAAAGGGCGAACCATCCTTCCACTCTCCTACCCGAATCAGGATTTCTTCTCCTTCTTCGGTATATTTTGCGGCATTGTCAATCAGAATCCGGGCCGACTGCTTAAGCATATCGCTGTCCCCAAATACATTGACTGTTTTGGTCACTTCATATCTGTAATGATGCTTTTCGTCAATCATAAGGGACTCTTCATAAACCTCTTTCATAATATCGTTCAGACATAATTTTTTCATGTCAAGGTTTTGCCTGTTAGCGTCGCCCCGCGCCAGAAACAAAAGCTGCTCAACCAGTTTCTGCATATGGTTTGCTTCATTCTTAATCGCATCTATAGACTCTGTCAGAATCTCCTCATCCTCTTTTCCCCAACGGTCAAGCATGTTCACATATCCCTGAATTACCGCTATGGGCGTGCGCAGCTCATGCGAAGCATCCGACACAAACTGTGTCTGCTGCTTATAAGAGGCGCGAATCCGCTCCAGCAGACCGTTCAGCGCCTTCTCGATTCCCATCAGATCCTTATCATGCATATGGATTCCCGCATCAATTGTCTCCGCCTTGAAGTTAGATATAGCGTCCTCCAGATTGTGATATTTAGTCTCGTCAAATGTCTGCTCGCTCAACGCCTGTGCCTGCGCCGCAATCTCATTTAAGGGCTTCAAATGTTTTCTTACATGCGCCGTCCCGCGTATTATTTCTTCAAACACCTGTAGAACCTGCGCAACGGCAATTACTATTGCCGCCCACCGAAACCAATATAACCATTGACCGATTTCTATCGTATAAAGTAAATTTTCACTGTCGGTTTCGACTCTGTATTCCGCTTCTTTCAAAGCCTCCCCCCATATGACACTTCTGTCATAATCCAGTGAGAATTCACCGGCAAACTGAATATCCATTCCATATATAAATACCGCCGCAAATATAAAGCATATTAACAAATCGAATAAAAAATATGCTGTCGCTCTGGTCAATACATTTTGCAAATTAATTTTCCACGCAATAGAAGTCACCTTCACAGATGCCGTTTTCTTACTTTCCGACTTATTTTCCATCACTGCTCATCCTTTATACAATATCCCACTCCACGTACAGTCTGTATCAGCTTAACACCATAAATATCATCAATCTTACTGCGCAGATACCTTACATAGACATCAATAATATTCGTTTCTCCCATATAATCATATCCGCACACTTTCTCTAAAAGCGTATCTCTTGAGATAACGATATTCTTATTATCCAAAAGAACGCGCAAAAGTTCAAATTCCCTATGTGTCAGTTCCACAAGATTACCGTCATAGCGGACCTCATAGCGCGCGGCATCCAGCATAAGCGCCCCACAGGTAAGAATGTTCCTGTCGCCATGCCTTGAAGAGGCGCCCACGCACTTTTTGAGTGCAAGGCGGATTCTCGCAAGCAGCTCCTCAATGGCAAAGGGCTTGGTCATATAATCGTCAGCGCCTCCGTCGAGTCCGGCTACCTTATCCATGACCTCATCCCTTGCCGTCAGCATAATGACGGGCATGTCGGAAGTTTTTCTGAGTCTGCGCAGTACCTCAAAGCCATTCAGTTCCGGCAGCATTACATCTAACACCATCAAATCAGCCTGCCCGCTCTCAGCCTTTTCAAGTCCATCTCTGCCGTTTACCTCCTTTATCACCCGGTAACCCTCATGTAAAAGTTCAAGTTCCAGAAACCGTCCTATTTTTTCTTCATCCTCTACCACAAGAATTGTTGTCGCCATGCTCATATGCCTTTCTTTATCCTAATACCCAAAATTTCATCCCAACCTGCGAATTTGGGCAGCGTTATAAGCGCTTTTGCACCAAATTTGCTGATTGAAAAATCTTTGATTTTTCAATTTAATACCCATAATTCTATCTCAACCTGCGAATTTGGGCAGCGCTATAAGCGCTTTCGCACCAAATTTGCCGGTTGAAAAATCTTTGATTTTTCAATTTAATACCCATAATTCTATCCCAACCTGCGAATTTGGGCAGCGCTATAAGCGCTTTTGCACCAAATTTGCCGGTTGAAAAATCTCTGATTTTTCAACCTATTCTTCCTTATTGACCACATTGGTTAACTCGTTCTTGATATTCTCCGCAGCGTTAGCTGCATCGTCCATCGCTGCATTAATGTCAATATCCACTACTTTGATGTCCGGTCCTGCGAAGTGATAACGCATGTTAAAGAACAAACCTACGACCATTAGCGGCAGCACCACCCAGAATGCGAATAACAGCAATACCACCAGTAACGTTATCGGTACTCTGAAAATCTCCTTGTTGTTTTTCTCCACGCAGAAGCTGTTCCTGTTTCCTTTCTCTATCCAACGCATGCACCACTTCCAGAATCGGTTCATCAAATCGCCAAAACTTTCTTTATACTCCGGTTCCGGCTCTACGTCAATCACTAACCGCTCATTCTGCGTCGTATAGCTTGTCTGTTCGGGACCTTTAACTTTACCGTTCTGCTCCAGATAAATCATCGCATCCAGTATATCCCAGTTACTGTTTTCCAATGCTTGTTTTGCTTCCTCAAAAGAAACATTTGCTTTCTCTCTTAATTTTTCAACTTTTTCAAAATATTCCATATCCTTTTTTCCTTTCTCTATTGGTTTGTTGTTTTGTTTACAGCCTTATATTACCTCACCAATATTAAATGAAAATGTGAAAAAGATTAAAATCTGATTAAAAATATGCTACACTAAGAAATATAGAGATTGAAAATTAAAAATTTTCAACCGAATATGAAAATTGTAAAACCAATGAAAGTGCGAATCATAATGATTACATGCTACCTTGCTCCAATGGAGGGTCTCACAACATACATCTACCGCAATGCCTACAATCGCTGTTTTGGCGGGATTGACAGATATTTCACGCCATTTATCTCAAGCAGGAAAATGAACAGCCGCGAAATCAATGAAATCCTTCCGGAGCATAATGAAGGCATGAACGTAGTGCCACAGATTCTCACCAACCGTGCCGAGGAATTCCTGCAGATTACGGAGCAAATCGCTGCCTTCGGCTACAAGTCCGTCAATCTCAATCTCGGCTGCCCCTCCGGAACCGTAACCGCCAAAGGGCGCGGCGCCGGATTCTTAGGCTTTCCGGAGCAGCTTGACGAATTTCTGTATACAATATTTGAGAAATCACCGATTAAGATTTCTATAAAAACACGTATCGGCGTCTCCTCCGAAGAAGAGTGGAACCGGCTTCTGGCGATATACAGCAAATACCCGATAGAGGAACTGATCATTCACCCGCGCCTTCAGCAGGAACAATACAAAGGTACGCCCCACAAAAGTGCATACCATAAGGCTCAGGATGCATTATCATCCGCACTCTGCTATAACGGTGATATCCATTCACCGGAGGATTTTACGACTCTTTTATCTGAAATCCCTGCTGTTTCCCGAATTATGCTTGGCCGCGGAATCCTCAAGGATCCTTTCCTTGTCCACAAGCTGCGCGGCGCCCTTGACCTGAACACAGTTCCCGACAAGGACACTATTAAAGCATTTCATAACGAGCTTTTTACACGCTATACAGAGATAATGTCAGGTGAAAAGCCCGTATTATATAAAATGAAGGATTTGTGGACGTACTTAAGCCAAAGCTTCACTTCTCCCGAAAAATACCTAAAAAAAATCCGCAAGGCCAATAACTTTACGGAATATAAGGCGGCAGTGGACAGCCTGCTGCGGGAGCAGGAACTTTTGACATAGAAATCACATGTCAGGAAAAATGCAGCATAGTTATAGAATTCTTCGGGCAACTATTTTATTCGATGCATGCAGGTGTTTAGGAACACCTGCATGCTCATCTTCAAATATATATGACTTAAATTGCAGGATTTCCCAATCATTATATAATTCTTTTATCTCCTCATCTTTTGCAAGACCGATTGCAAACGGTGCAATGTCCTCTGAGGCCGGTACAGTATCAGTAAATATCTGCATGATATGTATGCCGCCTATATTAGTATATGTTTTGGCTCTGTTTATCATAGCTTTCCAATCCGTTTTGGATACAAAATGGAGAGTTCCAAAAGACATAACCATATCATAGTTTTTCTCAAACTGATATGCTATCATATCAGCAGTAAACGCATTTAACTGAATATTTTCCTTTTTGCATCTTTGTTTTAACTTTGTTATACCATGCTCTGATATATCAAAAGCGTCAACATTGCAATAACCTTGCTTCGCTAAGTAAAAAGCATTCTGACCTTCTCCACAGCCTATATCAATTATACGCGACTGCTTGTTTAGTAAGTGTTCAAATTCTTTAATTGTCGCATTGGGTTCAGAAGAAAATGCAATAACATTTTCATCCTGATATGCCTCTTCCCAAAATGGCACCAAATCTCTATCCATTAAATACCCCCAATTCCGATAATCCTACAGCGCTTCCCTGCAGAAATAGCAGCTATACTTTTCTCTCATATTCGTGGGCACAAGGTTCTCAGCCCCGCAATATGAACATTTGATGCACCTTTTGCCCCTCGGTATGCTATCGCCGTCATAACGACGCTCCGCCGCGCGAAGACCGCCGTAATTCTTATTAAGGCGCATTGTTTCTTCCCGCTTTTCTCTGGCATGCTCTCTTGCATCCTGTCTGGCTTTTTCTTCCAGATATGCCAATGTGGAACCGGACTCTGCTTCTGACGATTCTGTCTTCGCTTCTGATACATTTGATTTTTTCTCTGACACATTTGTCGTTTTGGTTTCTATAGGCTGATGCGGCTTATAATATTCCGGCTGTGGATTGTTATACTGCTGTGAACTGTTATACTGCTGCGGATTGTAATACTGCTGCTGCCTGTTGTTCGACGGCTGATTCTGCGCCGGTCTGCTGTCTATAGGCGGCATATCTCCCATATTCGCCCCGTTGCCGTAACCATTCTGCCCGGCCTGATTTCTCCTGTATTTGACTATACAATATATAATTAAAATCCATACAATTATTCCAAACATATCAGTAACACATCCTTTATCTTATCCTGTATTTAACTTTATCTCCGCAATTGCCTAACCCATTCATATACATGAAGTTCTACGCACTATACTTTATCAGCAGCAGCTCCACACTCAAAACATCATTCATCTTCCCCGTTTTCACCGCTTCCTCCGTCTCCACACAGTCAGTCACAGCTTTTCGCAGATACTGTGTAGAAAACTTCGCTGCCTGATTCACGTATTTCCCGGCAATAAAGCCCGGCAGTCCGACATTTTCTCCAATCGTTTTTGCCGGATAGCCTTTTTGCTTTAATTCTTTGACCTGAAGCAGAAGGTTGAACTGTCTGGCAAGGAGAAAAAGAATGCGCATAGGAGGCTCTTTTAATGTCAGGAGATCATAATACAGCTCCATTGCTTCCTTCTGCCGCTTTCCTGCGATAGCGTCCATCATATCAAAAATCTGGTTATTCACCTGTCTTACACAGATTTCTTCAATGTCATTCCCTGTAATGACTTCTTTATCCATGCAGTAGCAGATTATCTTTTCCAACTCTTTGCTGATATTCTCCATGTCGGTTCCTGTCTTTTCCAGAAAAAGAGACAAATCCCGCTCTGTAATCTTCTTGTTTTCTTTCTTTAAGGTGCTGAGAATCCAACGTTTCAGAATACTTTCATCCTGCGCCTTGAATTCAATTGCACGCCCTTTGGCTGTAAGCGCCTTAAAAAGCTTGCTGCGCTTGTCGATTTCCGGCTCCGCCATGACGAAAAAAGTCGTGTCGCACGGCGCTTTCAGATACTCTGCAAGCTGCTCTCCGCCATTCTTGAAAAGACCGCTGTTTTCTATCATTATGACACGCTTGTCAGCAAGAAAAGGAAGGGTCTCAGCCAAGTCGATGATTTCACCCACATTTATACCTTTTCCTTCAAAATAATTGTAATTCATAGTATCATCGCCGTTTACAAGCGCAGCTTTTAATTTATCCCTATACTGACGGCGGAGATACGCTTCCTCACCATAAAGCAGGTACATCTGCTTTAACTGTCCGGATTTAATTTCTTCATTCAGTTTCTGCAAACTAATCTCCGCCTCCTTTGAAAAAGATTATAAGCAAGCGTGCCCTGTACCACCTCGTCTATATTGTACAATGGCCGTCTTGAAAAACTCCCACCATCACAGATACTGCACCAATTCGTCAAAGATACCTTTCCGTCCTTCATCAGACAGTCCGAAGTTCATCTGCTTATAACTCCAAGTACTGCGGCTGATTCCGTAATGCTCGAACGCTGCATTTATATCTTTATACCACTTTAACACATCTTCCGGTGCTGCATTATCAATTACTCCATACTCTCCGCAATATAGCACCGTATCGTTTTTCTGCGCAGTTTCAAAGGCTTCCCTGAAACCGTCAATAAATTTTTGACTACCCCAGTCACTATCTGCATATGCAAGACGAAAACCAGGATCCATTTTATCCACCCATGTTGCCCCCTGATGAGTAAACATCATAGGTTCATAGCAGTGGAAATTATATACCACTTTGTCATCATACGGTTTCTCTAAGTCTTTAACTGCATCCACACTGTTATTCCAGTAGCTTCCCACCAGAATTACCGTATCCGGAGCAATCTCCCTGATGCGCCTGATGCACTCACGTGCAATCCTGTTCCATTCTGCACAGAATGCCATATCAGTGATTTCATTAAGCAGCTCAAAGGCTATATTATCTGAATTACCGTAACGCTTCGCAAACTCCTCCCAAAGGCTGTAGAAACGCTCCTGAAATTCGCTGCTTGTGAAAAAGCCGTTCTCATTTTCTCCTTTATCAAATGAGTATCCGGCCGTTTTGTGAAGGTCAAGAACCGTGTTCAGCCCATATTTTCCACACATTTCAAGCGCATGGTCTATGTATCCGAAACCCGCCGCATTAATCGTGCCATCCTCATTCTGCACTACGTTGTAGTCAATCGGGATTCTGACATGGTCAACGCCCCATGTTGAAATTGCTTTAATATCATCTTCAACAATAAACTTCGTGAGTCTTTCCGTACTGTAATCACACTGTGAAAGCCAGCCTCCTAAATTTACGCCTTTTGTGAAACCATTAAATTTTTTCATTGTCATTCCCTTTCTTTTTTATTGTATTTTTATTATAACTTTATTATTGATTTGTTTCAGGTGTCAAAAGGTTACTTTTATGAACTGATGCGGCAGATTACATAATCTCCAGTATCGTATCCATAATATGTTCCGCCACTTCATCCTTGCTCATTATGGGCAGTTCCTTCACGTCATCCTTCGTGATAAGCGTCACAATGTTGGTGTCATGTCCGAATCCCGCACCGGACTGCTTCACGTTATTGGCAACAATCATATCCACATGCTTCTTCTCAAGCTTCGCACGTGAATTTTCCAGCATATTTTCCGTTTCCATGGAGAATCCGCAAAGGAACTGTCCCTCTTTGCGGTTATCACCAAGAAACTGCAGGATATCTTCGGTACGCTCAAGTTCAATAGACAATTCACTGTCTTTTTTCTTGACTTTTTCATCAGATATATGCGCCGGTCGGTAGTCTGCTACCGCCGCCGCCTTTATTATTATGTCCTGTTCCGCATAGCGCTGCTTTACTGCTTCCGCCATATCTTTTGCCGATTCAATCTCTATTATCTCCATAAAAGAAGGCTTGGGCGTATCTGTTTTTCCTGTAACCAGGGTTACCTCCGCACCTCTGTGCATACAGTGTCTTGCTATGGCATAACCCATCTTTCCGGTGGAATGATTGGTAATATATCGTACAGGGTCTATTTTCTCCATAGTCGGTCCTGCCGTCACCAGTACCTTTTTACCGGTCATATCCTTTTCATGGGCGGTTTCACGCAGAATGTATTCTAAAAGCGTCTGCTCGGACGGCATCTTACCGGGACCGATATCTCCGCATGCCAGATATCCCGTATCCGGCGTAATCACTTCCATGCCGTAGTGCATGAGTTTCTTTATATTGTCCTGCACTATGGGATTTTCGTACATATGAGTATTCATGGCAGGAGCTACGATTTTCTTGCATGTACACGCCATGACCGTAGTAGTCAACATATCGTCCGCTATTCCGCATGCCAGCTTCCCTATGACATTTGCTGAAGCCGGAGCGACCAGAACGACGTCTGTACGCTTGGCAAGTGAAACATGTTCAACACTGTACTGAAAATTCCTGTCAAAGGTGTCAATCAGGCATTTATTCCCTGTCAGTGTTTCAAAAGTAATGGGATTTATGAAATTAGTCGCATTCTGTGTCATTAACACAGTAATATCAGCATGCAGTTTTTGCAGCATGCTTGCCAGATTAGCGATTTTATATGCTGCTATACTGCCGGTTACCGCCAAAACAATATTTTTTCCCTTTAACATAGTTTTTCTCCTAAGTCCTACGCTGCTTGCTTTTCCCGCGACTGTGGCATCAGCTTTAACAAAGCCATGCTGACAGCCGTGCCAAGCACGACAGCCACAATAGTTTCGGGGATTCCGTTCGCCGCAATGATTCCCAGAATAACGTCATATACCGCCTCTAAAGCTATGTTCTTTGCCGCTGCAAATTCCTCCCTGAAGCAGAAATATATTAAATTCATAACCAGTAATGTATTAGTAAGCGCTCCGGCCGCCGCCGCTATGGGAATCGCAATAAGTCTGCGCTTCTTAAAATCTTTTAGCAGCTTCTCTATTCCTTTGTATACAAAATATGGAATGACACCGACCAGAATTCTCGGTATCAGAGCAATCACTACGCTCCATCCGTTTCCGCCCACTTCGCCTACCGAATAAAACGGTGAAAATGCAAAAGATAGTAAGCTCGGCTCCAAAGTGTTCTTAATCAGACTCGTAATACCAAACGCCGCTCCCAATACCGCTCCATTTTTCGGTCCAAGCACTATGGATCCGACAATGACAGGTACATGAAGCAGAGTTGCTTTGATGACAATGAGGTTAATATAACCTACATTGGGGATGAAAGTCATGACAGCAATAATAGCGATAAACAAGGCCGTCATAACCATGCTGAAAGTTTTTGTGTTATTCATTTTTGTTTCCTCCTGTTATTATTCTCCCTTAATGAAGATACAATACGTATAAAAAATATCATGAATGGATGAAAAAGTAAATAGGAAAACATAATTTGCAGCAAACTTTACAGCAAAGGCTGGTTATACTTTTTACTGACAAAAACACTCTACCTTCACATTCCCGCTCCTATATGTAACCGTAACCGCGCCTCCGATATCCGTCCTGAAAATCCTGCTTCCGCAATCCTCGAGTCGAAACAGCAATTCTTCATGAGGATGCCCGTATCTGTTATCTCTTCCGGCTGAAATAAGTGCTATCTGCGGTGAAACCACGTCTAAAAAGTCTTCTCCTGTCGAGTTTTTTGAGCCGTGGTGCGCCACTTTCAGCATGGTAATCCGCTTTCTGTCTGTAATGTATTTTTCCAATCTTGTTTTCACAGCTTCCTCCCCTTTTCCTTCCAAATCTCCTGTAAAAAGTGCTGTAAAATCATCATATTCCAAATACAGTACTGTAGACAAAGCATTGCTGTCACCATCGTCTTCTCCTGCTGCCGGATTCAGGCAGGTGAATTTCAGTTTATCATGCCGCAGGATGTCTCCGGTATGGATATACTGTACGGTTATCCCTTTCCTTACCGCAAGACTCTCCAACTCACGATATTCGCCGCCTCTTTTCTCCGACCCTATATCAGGCAGAATCAGATTTTCTATTATTATACCGTTTTGCTCCATTTCTTCTATAAGCATATGTATTCCGTTATAATGGTCGCTGTCCATATGCGTCACAAATACCGCAGTCAGAGTATCCGCTCCCTCTTCTTTCAAGAACGGAAGAATCTGATAAGTTCCGACATCGCTTTTGCTCGAGCTGCCTCCATCAATCAGAAAACGTCCTCCTGTATCATCGGCTATATAAATTCCGTCTCCCTGTCCCACGTCAATAAGCGTAATCTGCAGACCGTCCTGAAAACGCAGGGTAATGCATAATAACGCCAGAATAATTAACTGCCAGAATCCAAGTCTGCTCCACTTTCCGCTGCCCAAAACCGCAATACATATAATAATCATATATACTGCAATCTGCCATGTCTCCGGCGCTCCTATGATATTCCTGCTGCCCGGAAGTCTCATGGTAAGCTTACAACATAGCTCATAGAACGAAAATAAAATATGCGCAGGCAGCGCAGTATACTTTCCCAATGACAACAGACACATTGCCACTGCACAAGTCAGTAGACCATTCGATACAATCAGGCTTGTTCCGGGTATGATAATGAGGTTCAGGAATACTGAATAAAGCGGATATTCATAGTAAAAGCACAGATACACCGGCAGGGTGACAATAGAAATCGAGAGACTGGTTGACATAAGTTTTTCCAACTTTGTACCACCTATAAGCTTTTCTTCCACTACCGGGCATAATAGCCCTATTGCCAGAATCGCTCCAAAAGAGAATAAGAATCCACTGTGCCATACATAAAGAGGTTGTCCCGCCAGAAGCATAATTCCGGCAATTGCCATCGACGTAAGCATGTCGTATGTGCGCCTAAACAGCCCTGCTGCAATATGCAGTCCAAACATCACAATAGCCCTGAATGCGGAAACACTCATGCCTGTCATTATTCCATAGCAGTATATCAGGCATATAGAGAGCAGAATATTAATAAGTTTCGGTATTCTTAGCTTTTGCAGCAGTTTATAAAATCCCATTCCTATTATGGAAATATGCAGTCCGCTGATGCTCAGTATATGAATGACTCCGTTAAGCTGATAGAGCTGTTTGGTATCTTCGTCTAATCCGCTCTTTTCCCCGAAAAGCATGGCCTTCATGACAAAGGCATCACCCTCTTCATAACAGACATCTATTAATCCTGCAAGGTACTCCTTTATCTGATACAACCCTTCTTTGAACCTGTCATAGTACACGCTTTCTTCCATAATGGTTCCATTCTGAAGACGCGCCTGATAGTTCAATATCTGATAGTATCTGCGTGCATCGAACTCTCCCGGATTCGTCGCTTCCGCAAAGGAGCGCAGTTTCCCGCGGACACGGATAAGACTGCCCATTTTCGGCTCCTGCCCTTCCGTAATATAACATATTACACCTTCAACATCCGATAATTTAAAGTCCGATGCCTGCGAATCTATCGTTTGATAATCTGTTTTTGTTGGATTTATAACCTGAATTTCTTTCAGATAAATAACCAGAACTTTTTGCTCATTAGAAATGCGATATTCCTTCTTTTCGACCTGACCTGTAAGCGTAACCACGCTCCCATCCGTCTCACCTAAAGATACGGCAGGAAGCGGATTACAATACAGATATATAACAATTACCACTACAAAGGCCAGTCCGATAATACATACCGGTCTTCTCAAATTTATCCTCCTTTTCCACAACAGTCTGCCTTTAACAGATATGTTCTGCTATATGGCAGTCTATAGCCTCATTCAGCCGCAGATGAGGCATTTGTAATTAAATCAAGATTTCTCTCAAACAATGTAGTCAGACTTACACTCTCTTTATAGGAAACGGAAGTATCACCATTGATAGAAATCTGCACTTTACTTACACTCGGCAGTTCTACAAGAGAATTGGTGATAGAATAAATAGTAACATCCGACGTTACATTATATGGCTGATTTAGAAAAACTTCATTTAAGTTTACATAACATATTCTATCTTTTACCGTTACACTTACAATCCTCGTCTCCGGATTAATAGTTGGATAGCTTCCTTCCGAAAGCGGTCCCTCAATCAGCCTCTCCACCACAAGCTTTTCTATGGAAATATTGCTGTTATATACGACGTTTCTCTGATTTTCTTCCACCAGTCTGTCACCGGTCTCATTGGCGAAATACAGGTGAAGATTGACCTTCTCATAGGTATTTATTTCGTTTCCTTCATTATCAATGAACATATCCGCCGACATGCTTCCGACCGCTGTGCCGCCGTTATCCATGAGAGGTTCATTGTTTACGGTAAATGAAATATAGCTCACGTCCTCCACCTGCGACAAGGTTCTGACAATCGCCGCACGTACCAGAATCTCCTTAATACTATCCATCTCTTTGTAGTGTTCGTCAAAGTTGATTGCAAGCTGTCCGCCCTCCCATGTGTATCCAAGCATGGAAATATCACCTGAAAGAGGAGCTTTATACTCCATTTTTTCCGATATAACGGCAAGCTGTCCTATCAGCTCATCAAGCAGCTCCTGCTTATCCTCAGCAGCGGTCTGATATGACTTGGAAAAAATCTTCGTTTCTTCGTTATTTACATAATACACACTATAAGTTCTGCCTGCTTTATTGTTATCCTGTACATTCTCACCACAGCCCGCTATACAGGCTGACATAACTACCAGAATCGCCAGAAATAACTTTTTTTTAATGCCTGACATTCGGGTTTTCATACCTTTTCCCTTCTTTCTCACCAAAAACCATTCTATTCCCTCAACCTGCAATGTATGTCAATGGAATTTTTACAATAAAAGTAGTTCCTTCCCCTTCTTCGCTAACAACCTTAATCGAGCCTCTGTGCTTCAGAATAGCGCTTCTTGTAATCGCCAGTCCCAGTCCTGTGCCGTCAATTTCCCTTGAATGTGATTTATCAACCCTGTAAAAACGTTCATAAATATGTTCTATGGAATCTGCCGGAATACCCATACCGGAATCCGCCACTACTACTGAGAAAAACTGATGATCCGCATCCAGAGTAACCTTGACCCAGCCATGCTCTTTATTATATTTGATCGCATTTTCTACCAGATTGGTTATTACAAGAGTTATCTTCACCTCATCTACAGAAGCTATGACCGGTCTGATGCTCTCATACACAAGTTCAATATCCCGTTTCAGCGCTATCGGGCGGAGCCGCCTCATAATAACCTCCACCAGGCCGTTAATATCGACCTGCGATATGTTCAGGGCAGAATCGGTTCTGTCCATTTTAATCAGGGCAAGAAGGTCAGTGATTATCTTATCTTCCCTGTCTATTTCATTTGCAATATCTTCCATGAATTCCTTATACAATTCAACCGGAACGTCATCCTGAACACGAATGGAATCGGCAAGAACTTTAATTGATGTAATCGGCGTTCTAAGCTCGTGGGAGACATTGGATACAAATTCCTGTCTGGAATCGTCGAGCACCTTCATGCGTCCAAGCACTTCGTTAAAGGCATCGCCTATGCGCGCTGTTTCAAGGCAGTCCGGTACGGAAATCGGTTCGTTGCTATATCCGGCTTTTACCTGACTAAGCGCATTTGTGATCTTCTCGAAAGGTCTGACTATAATATACGCTGCCAGAATCGAGGCGGAAAGTATTGCCAGAAGGACTATTGCCTCCATGACTAATGCCTTTCTGTTCAAAGTATCCATTGTTACGGCAATATAGTCAGTCGAAACACTGATCAGCATAACTCCCCGTACCACATAATCAGGACCGGAAGGTTTTCCCGTTTCGTCCGATTCAATCATTTCCAGCTTTTCCGTAATCGGTACTGTCATCTCTATAAAATTATTTTCGGAATCGTACTGACTGGTATTCTCACCCTTGAGGCAGCGAACAACTTCTTCCGATATGATTGTCTTGCCCTCGCTGATGCCATAGGTATCCTTAATCACCTTCAGATTGCTGTTAATAATCAGAACACGCCCGTCATACAGGTTGGAAAGCAGACTCAGTTCCGCCTCTATGGACTCTGACGCCGTTCCCTGTAAATAACGATAGGTAATCAGATGATTTGCCAGAATGTTCAGCTGTGTCTGAACATCAGAAGTACGCAGGCTGACAGCCCGCTGTTCATAGTTCTGCAGAATCGCATATCTCATCATGTTACATGATAATAACCCAATAATAAATGCAATTAGAAAAATACGTATCTTAAGGCTGCGCAGAAATTGCAGCTTTTTCAAATTCTTTATTCTACGCAAAGTAATAACCTACTCCCCATTTTGTATGAACATACACAGGCTCGCTAGGAGTCTCTTCAATCTTTTCCCGAAGTCTCCTGATATGTACGTCTACCGTACGCACATCCCCCGGATAATCGCTTCCCCATACAGTATCTAACAGCTTTTCTCTGCTATATACCCTGTTAGGATTCTTCATTAGCAGCTCCAGCACCTCAAACTCTTTGGCAGTCAGATTGATTTCCTTATCATTGATATAGGCCCTTCTGCCGTCTAAATCCAGTCTCATGCCACGGCTTTCAATCGTCCTTGCCGAAGTCTTTTCTTCATTCTTTCTTCCGGTTCTGCGCATGATTGCCTTGATTCTTGCTTTTACTTCCAGAATATTGAATGGCTTGGTAATATAATCATCCGCACCATAATCCAATCCCAGAATCTTGTCCATATCATCGCCTTTTGCAGTTAACATTACTATTGGTGTGCTTGAAAACTCCCGTATCTGCTGGCATACTTCAAATCCGCTCAGTTTAGGAAGCATAACATCTAACAGAATCATATCATACTGGTTGTTTTTTGCATATTCCAAAGCCTCTTCCCCATCATAGGCGCAATCCACTTCCATACCATCCTGTTCTAAGCTGAAACGGATTCCTTTTACAATCAACTTCTCATCATCAACAACCAATACTCTGTTTCCCATAGCACACCTCTATCTTATATTTCCATTATTTTTATTTTACCGTAATTTTATCCTTTATTTTCTCATAAGTGCCTTCTTTTATGCCGCTTACTTTCATGATATCCTGAATGGACTGAAAGTTTCCGTTCTCCTGCCTGTATTTAACAATTGCCGCCGCCTTGCCCGCACCAATGCCGTCTATGGCGCTGAGCTCTTTCTCATCCGCTGTATTAATATTTACAAGCCCATCAGTATTTCCTGCGGACGCAGTTTCCGCAGCCACAGACTGTTCCCCTTCTATAGCGTCAACTCTCCACGAAGCATTATTTGAACCTGCATCCTTTACCGCTTCCGCCTCTTCTGCCGTGGGTATAATAAGGCGTTGTCCATCCCGCAGCGCTTCCGCTTGGTTTACATAATCTTCACAGGCATCCTCGCTGAATCCTCCTGCTGCCTCAACTCCCTCAAAAACCCTGCTGCCCGTATCAAGCGCATAAACTCCCGGATTTACCACCGCACCGCATATATGTACATAAATTACGGCAGATTCTTCTTCTGTTGCTATTTCTTCCACCGCCGCTTTTCCTTCATCAGATATCTCTTCTGCATCAGGAACATATTCCGCTTCCTGTGCTTTTCCCTGCTCTTCCAATTCAAAAGCAATATCCTCTTTGCCGGTACACGCAGTCAATATCAGCACAGGCAACAGAAAAAAAACTACAGTTTTTAATTTTTTAAACAAAGACATATGCATAGTTTCCTTTCCGTCTCTCCGAGTAAGTCGGAAAGACTTAAGGAAGTCCCCGCCATGCACTGTATTTTTATTGTAAAATAAATTTTCGTCTATGTCCACTTAAAAATAATAATTCCTAAAATTGCAATCCCCATACCTGTCAGTTTCCTAACCTCTAACGGCTGTTTTTCAGTTCCAAAAAGCCCAAACAGCTCAATCAGATAAGCAACAATCAGCTGTGAAATTACAATAATCATGACAGCCTTAGCCGGACCAAGTATCTCCATGGACTTAATAACAGTATAGGTAATAAATGCTCCGATAGCGCCGCCAAGCAGCATGTATTTAGGCTGCACCTTAAATAACGCGCCGAAAGAAGAACGGTCTGAAACAAACCATGCGCACAGGCAGACAAGCAGCGCGGTAAACTGGACAAATGCATTTGCCACCCAGATACTTGACGACTTGGTAACCTGTGTATTGAATACTCCCTGAATACTCATAAAAGCGCCCGAGAGCAGGGCGATGAAGAATCCTATCATAATTTTCCCCCTTGAAAGGCAGAGTTTTCTGTATTATTGTTGCCGGATTCTGTAAGAATATACTTGGGAATTTTTAAGACGGGCGTAGTACAATATAGACATATCACAGCAGGGCACGCTTGCGCTGCATTGTCGCTCGCAACGGTACTAAGGCTGCAAAAGACGCAGCCTAAGGACCGGCGGCTCCATAGCACCCTGTTGTGATATGTCTATATTGTACTGCTAGGTATTGAAAAATTTTCTAAGTATATTATTTTATGATATCTGCTATTTTTTCTGCAACTTCTTTGGGACTTAATTCTGTTGTAATAATATTAGGATATTTCAACTCATCATAATAATGGAATGTGTTCTTCAATCCTCTTTCTATGCGTCCTGTCTCTCGTCCATCACGCTCACAACGTTTTATATTTTCCTGCATTGAACATTTCAGTACAATAGGAAGCAGTTCAAACTCTATTCTGTCTTCTTTTAATTTACAGATTACAGTATCAAAAATCTCTTTTCTTTCACCATGAAAACCATATGGGAATACAATTTTATCAATATCCTCACAGAGTAAATAATTTTTTAATATGCAATATATGTTTTCTGTTACGGCCTTTTTTGTTGAAGGAGTAAATGGAAACGGGTTGATTGCCCGACACCAGTCTGCGTCTACATAAGCACATCCAGTATACTTATCCAGAAATGCTTTTGCAGTGGTACTCTTTCCCACACCATTTGAACCTAATATTACAATGAGTTTCTTCATTATTTCCGCCTCCAAAAATATCATCTTTTAGATATAAAGAGTATAATTGTCTCCCTTATGTTTTTTGTATTCAATATCCGAATAAAAATAATTTGCGGATACATCCTGAATTTTTCTAAGTGCAGCTTTTGTCATTTCAGTGCAGTCGTCTCGTGTTAAGGCTTCTGATATTTTGCAGAATAAGACTTCACTGTTTTCATTCATATCACTTGTGGGAATTCCATCTACATAGTCCATTTCCAGTAACATATACCACGTAGTTCTATCACAGCGGATACCTGCCATATGTTTGACTTTTGCAGTAATACTTGTTTCTTCAAAAACCTCCCGCACAGCCGCCTCTTCCGGTAATTCATTTTCATGACAGAATCCACCGGGAATCAGCAGCTTTCCTTTAGCCCCGCCATATGTATGCCTTACAAGCAGAACCTGATTTTCTTTTCTAACGATACAGCCTACTGAAAAATTGTAATTATCATTCATATCCATGTTCTCTCCCTGTCAATCTGATGTTTTCAGAAAGCGGTCCGATATTTCCGGCTTTTTCCCATAAGAAATCATTTTCCCTTTCACAAACGTGTATCCCGCAGTAGGGTTATCCAAATGTCTGAGAACCGCCTGACATATATCAAGTGGTTTTAATCCCAATAGCTGGTCTGTTGATACCGAAAAATATTCTGCCAGTAATGGAAGGACTGCAATATCCGGCATATTAATTCCCGTTTCCCATTTACTGATAGTTTGGAATGATACGCCAATACTATCTGCCAGCTCCTGCTGCGTCACCCTTTTCTTTTTACGCAAATCGGCAATGCGTAAAGATATTTTACTCATTTGAAAACCTCCTGTTATAAATACTATAACGCATCTTGCGTTTATTTTATCAGAAATCAGAGGTTTTGTATTCTTATGGATTAGATAATATTTTCGCTTGTGGGGTGAAATATCTGATTAACATAAGGGCAGTTCGCGAAGCGTGTTGCCCGTTGTTTTTACACTTGACAAAACTTCCTCATGCTTTTAGAATAAAATTACAAAGAGATGAGTTTTTCGACCGTACAGCTATTGCTCAAGCGGCTTGCTCGTTTTTTTTTTGTTCTTAAAATATCATACAGATACAGTTTACCATCCTTTGCATGGCGCACCAATATTCTTGCCTTAAAAACATTGTACTTGACCAGTTCACCTGCATCATCATAAACAGGTATTGCAAAACGCGTGTCATACCTATGCCAGCCGAATTTTGCATCTGTGTTATGCTTTTGCGCATAATTCTCTGCAAAAGTTTTATTTGTGGCAATTTCAATCATCTCCCTGCTAATGCTTGAAGAATTTGCCTTTGCATACATATTTGCACCCCTTAGCTCCTTAGTATCTTTGGAATGCACAAACTCGTCCGGAAAATCTGCACCTATGTATACCAAATATGATGTTTCAGTAATTTCTGTACATTCCCCGATATATTCTTTCAGACAGTCCTCAACAACATTCCAGTCCACGCTCCTTCTTCCCTTGAAACGCAGGTCATTGATGACCACAATGCTTTTACCATCAGCGTCTTTTATAATATCAACTTTCTTATCCATCGTAGCTCCTTATAAGATTTTATTTTGTCAAAATGTCCAATAGCTGCATTGCAGCATACCAGCTTATATAGTTTAATTTAAGAATCCATTAATTTAAAAATAACTCAATTGTTAAAAGGGGGTATAATTATGGTATAATTTACCCATAAAAAGGAGAGATATAAAATGCCACATATTATATCCATTAAAGATTTAAAGATACTTCGGAGATTTCCAAAATGTGCCGTAAGACAGATGAACTTATTTATGTTACTAAAAACGGATATGGTGATATGGTAATTATGAGTATGGAAGTTTTTGAGCGAACCATGCAACATCTTTCTATGTATCGAGATATCCGAGAAACAGATAGAAAACGGTCAGATAAAAGATGCAAGAACTGCTTTGACGGGAATATGGACAAAATATGGCTTATAAACTGATTATTACAGAGCATGCTGATAAATTATTTCAACTTAATTCTTAATCTGCTACCTCAGGTTTGAAGTCGCAAACTGCGACCTCAAAAATTATATAATCTCACCACTCTATACATTTCATAAGAATTTATTTCCCTATCAAACCGTATTCTTAATATAAAGTATTGCCTTTCTGATATCATTAATAGGCAGCCATACCAGAAAAAGTATCAAAGCAATGCCTGTAATATTTCCTATAATCTCACTTTTATTGCCAATCCATGTTACACCTGCACTGAGCAGGGCTATAAGAACAACCATGAGTATGACTGCAATTATGTAATTCCCTGCGGCTCGTAAACAGAACCCGAACATGGACGCCGCAAAGTAAGCCACAACAAAAGTACATATCGCAAAGAAAATCAGATAAAGAAAACTTTTGTTTTTCGCCACTTCATTGCTTTTATAGGATGAAGTCAGTAAAACAGCCATCGCTATGGAAAAAATCATCTTGATGATAAACCCGGTAGGATTGAAAACAAGTATTTTGCCATCATTCTTTTCGTCGCTCATAAAAACTCCTATTATCTTGTATTTTGGAATAGTATAGCATTTTTTATCATATTATGCAAAAAATAATTTCTGAAAATACCATAGCCATAAAGACAGCAAATGTATTAGATAATGTTTTCGCTAGTGTTTTGTGCTATACTGTTTTTTGACGGAGCCAGGCGCAGGAAAACATTTGTGCAAACCGTCATTTCAGCTTATAAAATAAGATTTAATCGAAGAAACAGACTGAAAGGTAAAGGCAATTACCATGAACATAGATATGACTAAAGGACCGGATATGAAATCAATGCTTACGTTTGCCGTTCCGATGATATTGGGAAATCTTTTGCAGCAATGCTATAATGTGGCGGATACGCTGATTGTCGGAAAAGTTCTCGGTCCAAACGCTTTGGCGGCAGTCGGCTCTTCGTTTACGCTTATGACTTTTCTTACATCAATACTTTTGGGATTATGTATGGGAAGCGGAGCGTTTTTTTCGATTCGCTTCGGGGAAAGGAACGAGAACGGATTAAAGGAAGGTATCTGTGCCTCTTTTATTCTCATATTTGCCCTGACTGTTGCCCTGAATATACTAGCGTTTCTTTTTCTTGACAAAATTCAGGGATTTTTGAAAGTACCGGATGAGGTATGGGGAGATATGCGCAGCTATCTTGCCGTTATTTTTTGCGGAATCTTTGCTACGTTCCTATATAATTATTTTGCCTCTCTGCTGCGTGCGGTGGGAAACTCGGTAGTTCCGCTGGTATTTCTGGCAGCTTCCGCTATTCTTAATATAATACTTGATTTGTGGTTCGTAATCGGACTTAAATCAGGAACGTCAGGCGCGGCACAGGCAACTGTGATAGCGCAGTATGTTTCCGGCATAGGCATCACCGTCTATTCTTTAATATGTGTTCCATACCTGAAAATCAAAAGTAAGGAATTCCGCTTTAGGTGGTGCTGCATGCTGGAAATCGCTAACTTTTCAATACTGACATGTATACAGCAGTCTGTCATGAATCTTGGTATTCTATTAGTGCAAGGTATCGTAAACAGCTTCGGCGCTGCGGTTATGGCTGCATTTGCCGCCGCGGTCAAGATTGACGCATTTGCCTATATGCCGGTTCAGGATTTTGGCAACGCTTTTTCCACATATATAGCGCAAAATTACGGCGCTGAAAAAGAAGAGCGCATACGCGCAGGATTTAAGGGCGCCGTTGTGGCGTCGGTTATTTTTTGTATAATTGTTTCAACAGCGGTTTTTGTGTTTGCGCGTCCGCTGATGCTTATGTTTGTGAATGCCAATGAAACTGTTATTATAGCCGAAGGAGTACGTTACCTGCGCATTGAAGGCGCTTTTTACTGCGGAATCGGCTGTCTGTTTCTGCTGTACGGACTTTACAGGGCATTGGGAAAACCGGGAATGTCCGTGGTTCTGACCGTGGTCTCTCTCGGAACGCGGGTAGCCCTGGCTCACCTGCTTTCATCAATCCCTTCGTTCGGAGTCGTCGGGATATGGTGGGCGGTGCCTATCGGCTGGCTTCTGGCTGACATCACAGGATTCATATATTATTTCGTGATGCTGAAGAGAAAAAAAGTGCAAAGCACCTAAACCGCAGTTTAATACTTTGCACTTAACCGCCCTCTGCTTATCCTACAATATTCATCTCAGGAGGCTCTTCAATATATTCATCTTCTATAATTTCTTCCCCTGTATTCTCATCCGGAAGCTCTATATACTCCTCCGTATACTGCTCGCCGTTCACCTGAGTAATGATTTTTTCAGACAGTCTTTTCAATTCCATATTGGCGTCTTCGCCATTCCATATACGTTCAAAAGCAATTTCCATCTCTACCCAGTAATTGCTTGTCTCTATCATCTTAGGCTCCGGAACTGATTTTTCATATTCCGATATAAACGCCTCAAGGTTTGCATTTTCAAAGTCCACTCCGCTAAGTGCGGGAACCTTACCTGTTCTGTCGTACAGGTTATCTTCGTTATAGCAGGATAAAAACATTGCAAAATCATTTGCAACATCCTTATGGGTCGAGTATCCGTTGACAACTACGCACTGCGTCACTGATAAAGAGCGTGTAGCAAGCTCTCCGTTTATATCAGGTATTATCGACGTGCCGTATTCATACCGGAATTCTTCATTCTTCTTAGCTTCCTCTATTTTCGCCAAAGCATCTGTTGTCACAACGGTATAGACTATTTTACCATCTATAAAATCCTGTATGACATTTGCATAATCACTTTCTTCCGTATCAATGGAAAAGAACTGATTCAGATTCTGATAAACTCTCATACAACGAATAGCATTTTCATTATAAATATTGATAGAATCCTCATTGTCTCCTGTCATGCTTCCTACGTCAATATAATTTCCTACAAAGAAATAATTATAGAAAATATCGGACACATCCCATTTAAAGACTGCTTCTACCTGATCCGGTGCAACATATGAATCTGCAAACGCCAGAATATCATCTATTGTTTTGGGAAGCGTTTCCTCAATGCGTGCCGCTACCGCACTTTCAAAATCAAATTCCTGCTCTGCTGCTTCGCCGTCTGTCACCGCTTCATTTGTTTCGGATATTCCCGCATTCTCAATTGCTGACTGGGCTGCTTCGCCTTCCGCAGCATCCAGCTCGGCTTCTATCTGCGTACGCACCCACTCTTCCAGATAAGTTTTATTGTAAAGAAAAGAACTTGTCTCAAAATAGAACGGATAAGCAACCTGCTTACCATGATAAGTTATGGCATATATCGATGATTCCGGAAAAAAACTGTTAAGTCCGGCAGTATCCTCCGGCATCTTAATTTCCGATGCAAGTCCCGCCAGATATGCTTTCTCAAGCGAGTCGTTTCCCACTATATACATATCGGGCACTTCTTCCGACTGCAAAGATGCATGGTTGATTGTTTCAAGATATTCCGAACCCGATGTATGAACCGGGATGACACGGGCTTCCTGCTGATATTCATTATAGGAAACCGCCACACTGTTTAAATAATCCGTTAAAGCCTCATCCGTATACCATAAATACAGAGTCTCTCTGTGTCCAAAAAGGGAATCATCAATTTCTTCCGCTTCTTCTTCCCATTTTACCTCCATTCTATTATGCGCAATGCCATAAATTCCGGCGGCAACGCACGCAGTTAATAAAACGGTGATAAATCTATTTTTAAATGTCACTTTTCATTCTCCTATTCTTTACCCTTAAGCCAGGCTCTTCCTCAATATCCCTATCATTTCATCCACGTTCTGTTTCGTAATGACTAGCGGAGGCACGAAACGTATAATATCGTTTCCCGCATTGATTAATATCAGCCCATTCTCTATTGCTTTGGCAATAATATCCCTTACGGGTTCACTGAATACAAGCCCCTGCATCAAACCTATGCCGCGTCTTTCTTCTATGAAATCAAATTCCTCTACCAGCTTATCAAGCTGCTCCTCCAAGTAAGCTCCTACTTCTTTCACATTGTCAAGTATATGCTCTTTTTCAAACAGCTCAATCACTTTGCAGATTGCTGCGCAGGCAAGCGGATTGCCGCCGTAAGTCGTACCGTGGTCGCCCGCTGCAAGCGAATTTGCGCCCACTTTCTCCGTCATCAGAAATGCACCGACAGGAACGCCGCAGCCAAGCGCTTTAGCCGTAGTCATAATATCCGGCTTAATGCCGAATCTCTGCCATGCATACATATAGCCCGTCCTGCCCATACCGCATTGAATCTCATCCAGAATCAGAAGGATATCTCGCTCCTCACAGAGTTTTTTCACCTTTTTCATAAAATCCTCATCCGCCGGGCGCAGTCCTCCTTCTCCCTGAATCGTTTCGAATAAAATAGCGCACGTTTTTTCATTCACATTTGTCATCACGCTGTCAAAATCGTTCAAATCGGCAAAACGTATATTTCCAATCATAGGCTCGAACGGCTCCCTGTAATGCGGATTTCCCGTAACGGAAAGCGCGCCATAGGTCCTGCCATGGAATGAATGGTTCATCGCTATGATTTCATGGTCTGTATGACAGTCTTTTAAATAAGCATATTTTCTTGCTGCCTTGATTGCTCCTTCGATTGCTTCCGCGCCGCTGTTCGTAAAAAATACCCTGTCCATTCCGGATATTTCTTTCAGCTTCTCAGCGGCTTCTATCGCCGGTACATTATAATAGTAATTGGAAGTATGAATTATCTTGTCTATCTGAGCTTTCAGGGCATCATTATATTCCCTGTTCTGATATCCGAGTGCAAAGACAGCAATACCCGATACAAAATCCAGATATTTTTTTCCTTCCACATCATAAAGATACACGCCTTCGCCCTTATCAAATACCACCTGATAACGGTTGTAGGTATGTAACAGCGCTTTCTCCGCTTCGTCTATATATTCCTGCATCTTCATAATATCTTGTCCTTTCACATCTATATACTTCAAATTTCCCGTACAATTATAATTGATTTCCTCCGGATTAATAACAATAAACAAGTCATAGGACGAACGCTGCTTATCATCTGACGTCATCACATCAGCCCAAAAACGTTCCGGAGAATCCTCGCTGATAAAAACGTCTTTTGCCCCTGCACAATACATGGCGTCTTCCAGCGCCTTTCTTTCTACTTCTGTCATATCCTCCGGCGCTAATACTGCAATCCGCGGTCTGGAAAACATTTTCGGTCTCCCCCATGTCTTCCAAATCCAATATTTGAACATACGTTCAGCGACAGTATAATCAGCAATCATTCCATGCCGCAGCGGTGAAAAAATCAGAACATCATCCATATTTCGGAGAGTCTCTGCGTCCGTTCCAATTGCCCGAATTTTCATATCATTCTGCGAAAATGCAACAAGAGACTTTTCCCTCAATACTATTTCTCTGTCTTTATTATAAATTTCTATATCCGATGGCTCATAGTTTTTAATTTTCATACAATTTCCTAATCCATCATATCAATATCCTCATCCTTCACAATCGCAGTGCCGATGCCCTGATTGGTGAAGATTTCAAGCAGCAGGCAGTGCGGAATACGTCCGTCCAGAATATGGACTCTGCCTACGCCCTCTCTTACGGCATCCGTGCAGTTGGTCAGTTTGGGAAGCATACCACCGCCGATACAGCCTTCGTTTATGAGTTCTTCAGCCTTAGATATTGTCAGCCGTGGAATAAAAGTGGATTTATCGTTAACATCACTGTACAGTCCTTCTATATCTGTCAGAAAAGCCAGCTTTTCCGCAGATACCGCCTTCGCAATCGCACATGCCGCATCATCTGCATTGATATTGTAGGTCCTGAATTTATCGTCCAGCCCTATAGGCGCTACGATTGGAAGGAAATCCTTTTCCAGCAAATCGTACAATACCTTAGGATTAACCTGCTTAATATCTCCGACAAATCCGATGTCCTTCCCGTCAGCATACTTTTTATCGCATTCCAATAGCCCGCCGTCTTTACCGCTGATACCTACTGCCTTGACACCCAATTCCTGTACCATGCTTACAAGGCTCTTATTCACCTTATTTAATACCATTTCCGCAATTTCCATGGTTTCAGCGTCTGTTACGCGCAGACCGTTTACAAATTCCGCCTCTTTACCGACCTTGCTGACCCATCTGCTGATTTCCTTGCCGCCGCCGTGTACAATGATCGGCTTAAAACCTACCAGCTTAAGCAGTGTAACGTCTTTAATAACATTTTTCTGCAGTTCTTCGTTGCTCATGGCGCTGCCGCCATATTTCACGACGATAATCTTCCTGTTGAATTTCTGTATATAAGGGAGAGCTTCAATAAGGGTTTCCGCTTTCTCCAGAATTGTTGTCATTTCTTTTTGTTCCATTGTATCTTTCAGTTCCTTTCCGAATATCTATGAATTAACTTCTGTAATCCGCATTAATTTTAACATAATCATAGGTAAGGTCACAACCCCATGCAGCCGCCTCGGCTTCGCCCATGTTCATATCCACAAGTGCTCTGACCTGAGGGGAAGAAAGGATGCGGCTCGCATCTTCCTCACTGTAATCCGTAAACACACCGTCCTTAAAGACAAGAAGGCTCTCCTTATCATTCTCAAGATAAAGCATTACCTTATCAGGGTCAAAATCAACGCCAGAATAGCCAAGTGCGCACATAATCCTTCCACAGTTGGCATCATGCCCATAGACAGCCGCCTTAGTCAGGTTGGAACAGATAACGGATTTGCTTAAAGCGCGGGCATCTTCCTTGGTTCTGGCATGGATTACTTTTGTCTCAAATAAAGCCGTAGCACCCTCTCCGTCTCCCGCCATCATTTTTGCCAGCGTTGCATTAATATAGTTAAGCGCTTCTTTAAATTTCTTATAGTCTTCATTTTTCGTAGTGATTTCAGGGTTCTGTGCCATACCGTTCGCCAATATGACAAGAGTGTCATTTGTGGAAGTGTCTCCGTCTACCGATATCATGTTAAAAGTATCTATTACATCTTCGCTGAGAGCTTCCTGCATGAGTTCTTTGGAAATCGCAATATCCGTGGTTATAAATCCAAGCATGGTACACATATTGGGATGAATCATTCCCGAACCCTTACACATACCGCCGATAGTCACCGTCTTGCCGCCGATTTCAATTGTTACGGCAGCCTGTTTGGATATTGTATCCGTCGTCATTATGGACTCCGCAGCTATCCGTCCCGCTTCGATAGTATCCTGTTTCTGCTCAGCCAGTAATTTTACGCCTGCCGTAATCTTTTCTACCGGAAGCTGCATACCAATCACACCGGTTGAAGCCACAAGTACGGCATTTTCCGGAACATTAAGGCTCTCTGAAGCTGCTTTCGCCGTTCTGGCGCAGCAGTCGTAGCCCTGCTTTCCTGTACATGCATTGGCTATACCCGCATTTATGATAACCGCCTGTACATAAGGAGAATGCGCCACGATTTCCTTATCCCACATAACCGGAGACGCCTTTACTATATTGCTTGTAAAAACACCTGCCGCCTTACACGGAGTCTGACTGTAAATGAGCGCCATGTCTTTTCTGTTCTGATATTTAATACCGGCTTCTACGCCTGCTGCCTCAAAGCCTTTTGCTGCGGTGATGCCGCCGTCTATTATGTTCATATGATGGTATCGTTCCTTTCTTGTGGTTCTCAAAGGCGAAACTGGGGGATTCAAGGCGGACGTTGTACAATATAGATAAATCATCGCAGGCACGCTTGCGCTACATGTCGCTCGCAGCGGTACATAAGGTGCCAAAATACGGCACCTAAAGTACAAAACCACTTTCAGAGGTCTACGGCTCCATAGTACCTGCGTCGTTTTGTCTATATTGTACAACCAGGTTTTGGAAAAGAGAAGTTTCGCTACTGTTATTTGGATTTTTTATCTTATAGGAAATTACGCCGCAGCATAAATCATTCCATTGAGAATG
>CAZRKN010000059.1:0-29267 GCA_964600805.1 uncultured Bacteroides sp.
CCCTGATATTACGCCATTTTAATTTATGCGGGCTAAAAGAACATACAATGAGCAGATACTTATTATTAAAGCTTCTCCGATATACAAAAAGCTGCTCGCTCGCCTTATAATATTCCACGTAATCACCCCAAAGCGCCGCCTCACTCTTTTTTCTGTATCCCAAACATTTACGATAAAAATTCAGAATGCTTTGAGGGTCTTTTTCCTCGTCGGCAACATTGATCTTAGTGTAATTTGGGTTTATATAAAACCACGGGGTTCCGGTGGTAAATCCTGCATTTTCTGAGGAATCCCACTGCATAGGGGTACGCGAGGAATCCCTGCTTGAAGCATGAATACGCGCAAGACGTTTTGCGACTGAATCCTTTAAATGAAAACTATGATAATTATTTTTTGAGGACACATCAATATATTTGTCAATGGAATCCAATCGTATATTAGTCATACCTATTTCCTGTCCCTGATAGACAAAAGGCGTACCCTGTTGGAAAAGATAACATACTGCAAGCATAGTGCCGCTTTCCCTATGAAATTTCTCGCTTCCGTACCGGCTGATTACTCTCGGATGGTCGTGATTTTCAAGATACAGAGTGTTCCACGCCCTTCCGTTTAATTCCTTCTGCCATTTGCGGAAAGCCCTCTTTAATCTTGTCAACTTAAAAGGGCGCTGTATATACTCTGTAAATACACAGTCCGCCATCATATGATCAAAGTGAAACATAAGATCAAGCACCCTATCCTCCCCGTCCATATAAAGAAGCGCGGATTTTGTAGTAGTCATAGGACCTTCGCCCAATTGAAAACAATCGTACTCCCTGCACACCTCTCTGAACTCTGACAAATATTCATGGATATGAGGTCCGTCTTTGTAGTAAGGCATCCCGTTTGCCGCAGGAATAAAAGGCAGACCATCCGGCAGATTTTTCACTTTAGAGATAAAAGTGATAACATCCTCGCGGAATCCATCTACACCCATATCAAGCCAGAAGCACATGATATCCTTGACTTCCTCACGTACTTTAGGGTTATCCATATTCAAGTCAGGCTGTTTTTTAGCGAAAAGGTGAAGGTAATACTGTTCTCTTTCAGGACAGTATTCCCATGCCTTTCCCTCAAAAAGACTGTCCCAGTTATTAGGAAGCCTGCCGTTTTTAGCATCCCTCCATATGTAATAGTCGCTGTAAGGATTATTGCGGCTCTTTCTGCTCTCGATAAACCATGGGTGCTCATCAGACGTATGGTTTATAACTAAATCCATGATTACCTTCATACCAAGCTCATGCGCTCTGTTAAGCACCTTCCGAAACAGTTCAAGGTTGCCATAGTCGGTATGTATATTTTTGTAATCTGATATATCATAGCCAAAATCGGCATTGGGCGACGGATATAGCGGTGAAAACCAGATACCGTCTACATTAAGCGATTTTATATACTCCAGTTTTTCATACACACCATACAGGTCGCCGATACCGTCACCATTTCCATCGTAGAAACTGCGAATCCAGATTTGGTAAAATGACATACTTTTGTACCACTCATTTTTCATTAGTATACCCCCAATATACTCTTATATAGTCGGTATATATTATTTTTTCACAATTTTGTGTATATCCAGGTTTTCCTTTATACTCTCTTTTATCTGATCAAATTTTTGTTCCGTCAGGGATATTTCATTATTAAAACGCTCAATCTGCGCCTGAAGCTTTTCGTATTTATTCAAAAACTCTTCATGGAATGACAAAGCCGCATTTGTTATGGCATGATGATTCAAAACCAGCTTACCGCTCTTTTTTGCCTCGATAAGCTCATTATATCGCTCACAGGCAGCATGTACACTGTCTTTCCACGAGATATAGATTTCATCCATAGCATGTGTGCCTACATCTGTCATATAATCAAAATCCTGATGCACGCGCTTTAACAATTCATACATAGAATCTGCATTTTCCTCAATTAAAAATCCGTTCCTGCCATCGGTAATTCCTTCTGCTGCACAGCTTTCCTTTATAAGAACGCTGGCAAGACCGCATGCTGCCGCTTCCCTGACCACAATCCCGTTGGTATCATAGGTTGACGGAAACAAAAAGAGATCCGCACGCGTATTCCATGCCCGAAGTATATCCCTGTCATAAATTGCACCTGTAAAAATTACCTGTTCAGGCTTTAAAAGTTTAGCTGCCATCTCCTTAATTTCATCTTCATCAGGACCGCTTCCGATACAGACAAAACGGAAATCAATATTATCATTATTTAATTTAGACAGAGCTTCTAAGATAAGCGGTATCCCTTTATATTTTACAATACGCCCGACAAACATAAATACGGGCAGATCAGATGGAAGGTCAAAATCTTTTGTCACCTCTGCAACTGTCTTAGCGTCAACACGGCCTTTGTCAAAATCAACGCCGTTATGGGCAACCCTGTAGTCACCCTCATACCCTAAAGATCTCAGATTCTCGCCTGCGCCCTTGCTGACAACCCATATTTCATCACATGACGCAATATTCTCAACAATAGTTTTGGCAGCCTCCTTTTGCAGAAATTTAGCCTTTACCGCTCTGGCAATATCAATATCAAATTTTGTATGATAAGTAAAAATAATCGGTGCATCTGTTCGATATCTGAGCATCCTAGCCATTACTGTAGATGAAAACGGACAATGGCTGTGAATAATATCGGGAGCAAATTCGGAAAGTTCCTTAAGTTCAGAAACAGCAAAGGGATTGCCTGTACGATAACCGTCCACCAAATGGGTTGTGTCAATACTCTTATAAGGAATTACCGTATAAGAATATGATGAATAATCGGCATCAGGATACTTTGGCGTGGCAACAGCCACTTTCGCAAGTCCCTCATCCTGCATAATCTGCGCATAATTGATTACAACGTTTGCAACTCCATCTATTACAGGTGGAAATGAGTCATTTAAAAGACATACATTCATAAAAATATTCCCTTCCATATTATATATTTATAATACAGTATACCACAATTTTGTACACTTCAGCGCACTTGGAATCAAAAGTTGGCACATGTTCTTTATATGTCAACATTATACCACAGCACATCACAAAATGTAATAAAGAGGAGTCCACCAACCACTCCGGTAAACCCTTCTAAATCGTTCAAAATTCCTATGTCATCTACAACAGAATCCTCGCTTTGCGATTATTCTATTGTCATGAATTCTGAATAGCCGCCTGTGCAGAAAGGCAAAAACAAGGGGGTTTTTGGGGAACATTCCGTTGTCCTCATTCTCTTTCCTATGTAACGAGGAAATCTGTTCGATTTCCTCTAATTTAACTACGGCTCTGTTCTTCCGTCCCTCTGCCGTAAAGGTTGCCCTAACATCAGCCGTTCCATTCAAATTAACATACCAATCAAAAGTAGTATCTGAGGTAGGCGTTACTCTGTAAACAAACTGATTGATAATATCCTTACTGACCTTTGTGCCACTAAAATCTATCAGCGTATTCAGCATACTGATGATTCCGTCTAATTGAAGTCCGCTTTTCGGTTATTCGTCCGTTGGTGCTTGATTTAGCTTTTCCCGCAACTGCTGAATTTCGGCATCTATGGGCATTCGCATTGTCTGGTATTCTTCCTTTGACAGCTCGCCATCTGCCCTCATAGCAATAAGATTAGTCAAACGGGTTTGAGCCTTGTCAATTTTCGCTTTGATGGATACTGCATCATGCTGATTTTCATTAAGCCTATCATCTTTATAATAACGCTTAATGAGGTCTATTGCAATAAGAACAGATGCCTTTCTGTCCTGCCAAAGATGCTCCAACAGTTCTTTTGCCATAAAATCAAGTTTCCAGTCAGTTATCATTTTAATGTCACAATATCCCTCGGTGTCTAAGCCAAGAGCCGCCCTCTTTTTCTTGTTTCCGTTGTTTATCTGGTTGTAACACTGATAACCGTATGAAATCTTCCCATCCAATTTAGTATGCCACTTATCTTTTCGGAATGACGAGCCGCAGGAACAACGCAGCTTATTTACCCATATATCTTTAGAGTCACGCTTGCTGTGCGTTGTTTTTGAAGTTGACACTAAAGACGGCTTCATTCGGCTTTCTCGTATCTTTTGGGCTTTGTCCCATACTTCCTGAGAAACAATGGCAGGGAAATCGCCCTCAACATATTCATAGGTGGACATATCAAGATTGTTAATCCTTTTCTGTTCAAGGAAATTGTTGCTTCTGGATTTGTTATAGCATTTCGTACCTGTATAGGTGGCATTTTTAATGGCTCTCATAATATTGGATACGCTCCATTTTACAAGTCCCGAAGCTGTTTTCCGCTTCCGTTCTGTCAGTATTCCTGCAATCTTCATCGAGCCGTATCCCTGTAAATACAAATCAAATATCATTCTGACTGTTTCCGCCTGTTCTTCATTGATAACATAGGTTTCACCCACTCGGTCATATCCTAAAATATTCCCATTTCCATAAAGAACGCCGTTATCTCGGCTGATTTTCTGTCCTGCCTTTACACGCTCGGAAGTCTTGCGGCTTTCCTCCTGTGCCAAAGTCGCCATAAGCGAAAGACGCAGCTCTCCGTCACCGTCCATCGTCCAGATATTATCATCTATAAAGAACACCTCTACGCCGATACCTTTTAGCTCCCTTGTTACCACAAGAGTATCTACAACATTTCGGGCAAATCGGCAAACCTCTCTTGTTACAATCAAATCATATTTGTCGTTTTTAGCATCTTCAATCATATGCAGAAATGCAGGGCGTTTTTTTGCTTGTGTACCAGTGATGCCCTCGTCGATATAGCGTTCGCAGACAGTCCAGTTTGGGTGATAGCGTACTTGGTCGTCTTACCACTGCAACTGATTTTCAAGTGCAGATAACTGTGCTTCATGTTCTGTTGAAACTCGTCCATAGATAGCAACTTTTCTCGCACGGTTTCTGTCAAACAACGCATAGTCCGTAAGCTTAAATCTGTAATTGTACTCATTTACTGTTGTTCATAAAGCATACCTCCTTTAACTCAACTCTATTCTACCTCTTATCAAGCCGCCTGTGAAATGTGCGAATTTGAGTGCTTCATGATATTTATATATGTGGCTTGATTTATCAATCCCTTTTCCAGAAGTATCTCAATTAGTTTTTAGGGCAGCAATATAATCATCAATCTTTATCTCTTTCATTGCTACCTCCTCTCAGAGAAACACTAATGGCAAGAGCTTTGTCAACTCTTGCCATTATTTTATCGGGCATTATTCCCATATGCTGTTTTAACCGTTGCTTATCAATCGTCCGTATTTGCTCAAGCAAAATAATCGAATATTTATCAAGTCCATCAAAATTACTTACTTGAGTATGTGTAGGCAACTTAGCCTTTGTCTGCACTCGACTTGTAATCGCTGCAATAATCACGGTAGGGCTGTGTTTGTTACCTATATCATTTGAAATGATAAGTACGGGTCGCTTGCCGCCCTGTTCTGAGCCGACAACAGGATTCAAGTCTGCGTAGAAGATGTCCCCACGCTTGATAGTTCTTTCCATTATATGTTTGACCTCCTATCTGGATTTAGGCAGGTGTTTCCCGCCTATGTAGCACCAGACGCAAGGAAGTATTTAAGGTCGGGAGAGCATAAAACAAAGCTCTGTTTCCATAGACCACCCTGCATCTGGCTTGATATGATAGGAGCATTTCTATTTGTCCTCGACACCCCGAAACGCAACGGGAAGTCGCCAAACGGTCAGCAGCGAACTGACACCACGGGAGTTTCACCCCAACTGTCGTTCTGACAGAGCCGCCCTCATTGCCTGCGACGGCTTAATCACGCTCGGACTGTGACTGGACGGGAGTACCATTGTTCTCTTTGTGGGTTACGGCGAAATCGGGAGCTGCCCGATATTTTGAGTCGGCATTTATCGCTCTCTGCCTTTCGGCAGGTCGTGGCGTACCGCTGCACACGCTTATGCTTTTAACAATCACAAAAAGGAAGTGTTTGGCGAATGGGTATTCGGTTGTCAAGGAACTGCCCCCGTTTTCGCCACACAAAGGAAAACAGGGCAAGAGGATTTGTCCTCTCACCCTGTAGCCCGTGGGAATAGCCTAAATATTAGATGTCAGAAAAACTTTTTAATTTTTTTCTGAGATGCCACATACGGAAGTTGACCGCATTGACAGATAAACCACATTTCTCGGAAATCTCGGAACTGCTGAAGCCCTCAATCTTCCAGAGTACAATTTGCAAAGTAAGCCTGTCCACCTTAACCAAGGCTTGAAAGAGCTGCTGATTCTCAATACTGTCCAGAAAATCTTCTACCGTCTTTATTTCGGGTAGTGTGGTATCCTCTGCGACTTCTTCAAGGTATGTACCTGCTTCTTGCATACGCTGATAGTACCGCCTATCGGAATTGAAAATCGCCCAATCGTGGACATGGAGCTTTTCAATGGTGTCCTCGCTGACACCCAAACTCCGTAGTTGCTTTTCCTCGGCATCTTTCCAGAGCCGCCATTTCTTTTCTTCTTTGGCTTTGTTGTAAGCCATACTGTGTACCTCCAATCTGAAAATTTTGAGAAATTTCCAGATTGAAAGGCGGAGAACGGCATCCAACACTCAAAACAGCCTTGCGGCGTGTTCCTACAAAAAGCGACAAAAGAAAAACCGCAAAGGCTGTCATACCTTTACGGTTTAGGGAGAGTTAGTTTCTATTATGTAGAGATTTGACTTCTGCTTTTGAGGTGCAAAGCCCCCATGTGTTGATGAGGATTTTTTTAACAGGTTATCTGCCAATCCATGGTAGTATATATGTAAGTAGAAGTCATTGCTTGCAGGCAATAAAAATCCCTCCAAACTTCAAAAAGCGAAGTCGGAGAGTGTTCAGAGCATAACGAATCAGCCCACCGATACATCATTTTTTTTATTCGGTGGGCTTGTCCTACCTATGGTATATAAAAGAAAGAGCCGATAAACTGTGATTGCTCACTGGTTCATCGGCTCTGCGTCTTATGCGTCTGGCTCTTTGATGACGGTTACTTGTAGGTTCTTTACTTCAATCAATGCTTCGTGCTTACATTTTGGACAATATAAAGGGAAGTTTTTCAATTCAGTATCAGACCGTATTTTGATGCGGGTTTTGCTGCCGCAAATCGGGCAGCACACCCATTCAGTCAGTCGCTTCACATTGCACCTCCCATTAAAAAGAATTGTTCTCTCCGTAATGTCTACAAATCTTTATAAAAATTTCTTCAATTTTTTTAGTGGACAGATGTATTTTACCGAAAGTGCTTTTATATAGCATTATTTCACTTTGCATAAGTTCGGGTACATTTTTACATTTGCTAATGTGTATAAACCGCTTCATTTAGCTTTTCCGCCCTTTTCTTTATCTGTATCGGGGGTATCTGTAATTTGCAACTCACCCTTTCGCAGTTTCATAATTACATCAACCTGTTTTGCAAGCTCATTCGAGTGCGTTACTATTATCACGCATTTATTCATCTGATGGGCACATTCTTTCAGAATGTTTGTGATTTCCACCGCAGTATCTTCATCCAGATTTCCTGTCGGCTCATCCGCAAGAATAACGCTTGCGTCAGAAGCCAATGCACGGGCGATTGCTACTCGTTGCTGCTGTCCACCAGAGAGCTTCAAAACATTTCGCTTTGCCTCTTCCTTCGTAAGCCCTAACCGCTCCAAGATAGGCAACGGCGGCAATTTGGAAGTTAGAGCAACATTCTCGGCAGGTGTCATATAATCAATCAGATTATAGCTTTGAAAAATGAAAGCCACATTGTTTTTGCGATGCCACGCAAGCCCTTTTTTCTCGATATCCTCTCCTTGAAACAACACCTGCCCATCAGACGGGCTATCCAATCCACCAAGCAGGGAGAGCAAGGTCGTTTTTCCACACCCACTCGGACCGAGGATTGCATAAATTTTTCCCACCTCAAAATCGGCAGATATATTTTTAAGTACAGTTCTATTTCCATCATAGGAATATTTAACATTACAAGTTTCAATGATACTCATATAAACTTCCTCCTTAACTCATTTTCGTAAGAATATCTTTCGGCTTTGAACGAACAACAGTCCACGATGAAGCAACAACCGCTATCGCAATCAGTAAAATGCCAATCAAATATAAGGGGAGCAGATAAGCTGCGTCAATCTGTACATTGAGATTTGCTGTTCCCGTAGTAACTCTGGATACTAAAAACGCTCCTGCTTTTTCCGCTATCAAATTGCTAAACGGTATAGAAGATGCAAACGAAATAACAGCTACAACAATAGTTTCTGTAAAGATTTGCAAAATGATATTTACCTTACTCTTGCCAAGGGAAAGCAAAATCCCTATTTCCTTTTTGCGTCCTCTAATCCAGATTGTCAGAAGCAAGGTCAGAATAACAACACTGACAACTGAAATAATAATAATTGTTGTATTTACCAGTTGTTGCAGGGACTCTAAAGGTGTAGAAACAACATCGTACTCATCGGTATCAATGCTGAGCTTCAAAGTTTTACCTTTTAGTTCTGGCAAAGCAACGATTTTGTCATAGACATTTTGAACACTAACAGGGTCTTCCACATAGATAGTCAACTGCTGATAACCATTCAATTCCTTTTTAAATATTTCAAACATCGTCGCATAATCTATATAGCCGCAGTTGGCGGGAATTTCATCCACGGTTAAAGCGTTCCCCGAAGTACCCTCTGTGCCGTCAAAAATCCCTACGATTTCAAATTCTGATATAGCGTCCGAATCCAGAGAGTACATTTTAATTTTATCGCCAACATACAGCTTGTTATAGTCGGCAAGCTCCTTTGAAATCAAACAAGCGTGTTTATCATCTGGTGTAATATGCCTGCCGTCTACTAATTTATACTTTCCACTTTGGAACTTGGAGCATTTCTCAGATGACAATGTTGCGGTATAACTTGATGCTTCTCCATACTGTGTATAGCTCAAACCAAAGGCAGCGGGCAGATACTTGAAATCAACTCCTGCACCATAATAACTTGCTGTGTCCTCGGAATTGTAGTCCACAACGCCCTCAACCTTTCCGATTGCGTCTACAATTTCCTGTGTAATCAAATCTCCATTATAACCGTAAACTGTTCCCCATTGGTTTTGCTGACCGCTTCCCATATGTCCGTCCGTGTCAAGGTCAAGCATGATTTTTCCGCCGATAGCTGTTTGAACATCTGCTGTCGCATCTTTAGCCGCATCACGAACGGCAATGCCCGTAAGCATGAAAGTTGCAATGATAGTCAGCACCAAAAATAATATAACCGTCTTAAATCGTTGTCTGAAACAGTACAGACCTGCTCTTTTTATAAAGCTCATTATAAAACCCTCCTAACTCATTTTTGATAAAATTTCTTTTGGTTTCAAACGCATAATCATAATGGATGATGCCAAGGTCGAAACTGCAATTACGACTAACTGGCAAAAATAAATAAGTAATGTTTCTATGAAGCTCAGCTTTAGAAAATTTTCAATTTGCAGGTTGTTTTGCATTCCTGCCGTTATCGTTTCTTCGTTTAACAGGTTAGGTTGCAGTTCGCCAAACAGATTATGAGCTAAAAAATCTGTAACACCAAAAAAAACAACATAGGATAAAATCAGTGCAATTATTGTAACCGCCAATACTTCTAACAGGAATCCCGCCATAATCTGCCCCTTTGAAGCTCCTGTCGCAAGCAAAATGCCTGCTTCCTGCATTCTGCCACGCATACGCATGGTTAATAGCAAGGTCAAAAACGCCGTACTGACAACTGACACAAGGACAAGCAGTATCTTTACTAAATCTCCGTGAGAAGATAACTGGTCTGCTATCTTGGAATATTGAAAATCATTAGTACGGATAAAATGTGTTTTCCAGTCAATAGACTGTAATAACTGAACATTACGAGTAATGCTTTCGAGTTTTGCAGGGTCAGTAATATAGAAATCCACTTCGCCCGTGTAAATACCTGCTTCACTTTCGTGCAGCTCGTTCAAAATATCAAGGCTCGCATATATCTCATTATCAACGATACCCGCAGTTGGCTTAACAGAGGTGTCATCGATATTCAGTTTATATATTCCCAACACCTCTACTTGGGCATAGGCTGTTTTAACTGGTATTTCATCAATGTATGCTCCGTCAGATTCACCGAGCTTGGCATGGGTCAGCGTCAACTTATCCCCAACCGACAAATGGTTTGCATTTGCCAACTGTTCGCTGATAAGGATTTTTCCATTATCTGTTTCGGTAATATGTCTTCCTTCTACCAATACGGCTGTTTCATCTGTAAAATTAGGGGCAAGTGCGGAAAAGTGAAGTGCTGTCACTTTTCCCATATTGCTTTCGATTGTGTGTTTGTCACCTTGAACAAACTGGATTGTATCACTTTTGGCAAAACCGTAATTGATGGGATTATAGTATTTGATTTCTCCTGTCTGCATAATCTCATCTATTTCCTTTTGGGTAAGATGGACATGGTTTTCCTTTACTTCTGTTTCACCATTTTCATTCATTGACACCTCGGTGTTTGCTCTTATATAAAAAGCCGCACCGAGAGAAGTGCGAATATCCCTCGACAACCTTTCTGACGCGTTCAAAACACCAAAGCACGAAATCAGAAAAACCGCAACTACGAATACCACCAAAAACAGGCTTACGGTTTTTCCTTTTTTGCGTGATATGTAAAGTATGGCTCTTTGTGTAAAATTCATCTAAGTTATTCAGCTCCTTTCTGCAATCTATCATAAAGCCCTTTGGTTAGTTTTTGATTTAATTTTCGTAAGGTTTTGATTTGATTGCAAAAAAGCTGCCAGCGATTGCTGACAGCTTTTTTGTGGAATGAAACTACTATCAATCTAGAGAGAGAAAAAAGACTACGCCTTGCTCTGTATTACTTATACAATAGGTCATACCGTGTAGGTCAAGAATTGTTTTGACAATGTATAGCCCCAGACCGCTTCCTCCAGTAGCCTTATTCCTCGATTTGTCTGCACGATAAAAAGGTGTGAACATATGAGGAAGGTCAGTCTCTGGAATAGACGCTCCAGTATTTTCGATAACGAGAGTATTTTCATTTTTACAGGATTGCAAGGATATGAAAACATCTTCGCCGTAATGAGAATGCCGAACAGCATTCCCGATAATGTTAGACAGGGCTTTAGTCCAAAGGTTAGGATTGACGGACAAAACCATATCGGTACTGATATTTTGATGTATCTGAATGTCCTTATCCTGTGCAAGCGGCAAAATTGCCTGTATCGTATCATTTACCGTTTGCTTTAGCGAAACCTCCTGCAAAGTGTCCTCTAAGTCCATACTTTCCATTTTGGATATTGCAATAATCTCTTTTACAAGATGCTCAATATCTTCCGTGGCTTTTAGTGTTTCGGGCAGATATTTTTCGTGATTTTGATAATCCCCGTATCCTAAAATCATATTTTCGATTTGCCCTTTTAGGATAGTAAGCGGTGTTTTCAATTCATGGGATACTGCTGCAAAAAAGTTTCTGCGTTGTTCTTCCAACGATTTGAATTTTTCTACATCGTCAGTTAATTGATGATTAGCATTTGTTAATTCTTCCATAGTGACCTGCAATCGGTTTGCCATTGTATTCAGACTGGAAGCAAGTACGCCAATTTCATCGTTACTTTCAATATCACACTTCCAAGTCATATCAAGTAATGTCATTCGTTTAGAAATCTGACTGATTTTAGCAATAGGACTAACAATAACTTTGCTACAAATAAAAGCACTTAACGACGATAGCAACAAAATAATTGCAAAAACAACAGGTAAAAAACGAAGCATAAGGCTTAATATTATATCAGCCGTTTGTGATAAAGAAGATACCACAAGTGCATATTCTGTTTTGCTGTCTGAAAAACTAACTGTTGTTGCTATACTTGATGTCGCAACCGTTAATTCTGCTGCTTTTATTTCGCCAAAGCTCAAAGCCCCGTTATCATCACTGAGAATAGCTGTCGAGTTATTTTGAATACAGAAATTATAGATTTCATTGACTGCATCCTCATAATGCATATCCTGCAACTTTGAAACGAGGATTTCTGTATTGGCATCCAGTTGCTCATCTGATGTGACCTGATATTGTTTGGGTAGGACAGTCAATACAATTCCATAAATCAGCATACTGCAAATAGTAAGAGCAGAAAACACCCATAAAAACACTTTTATGCTTAAACTGTTTTTAATTTTCTTTCGCAATTCTATATCCCACCCCTCTGACCGTTTCGATATAATCAACATTCAACTTTTTTCGTAAATTCATAATGTGGAAGTTCACGCCTTTTTCATCCCCCACGAAGTCATAGCCCCAAACGAGATTTAGAAGGTCATCTCTTGTGAAAACACGCCCTTTGTTTTTAAGAAACAGCAAGAGAATTTCAAATTCCAAGTGGGTAAGTGCTACCTCGTTTTCTGAAACCGTAACCTTTCGTTCTATTTCGCTCAAAGTGATTTCTTTGTAACGGATAATATTTGACACCGCATCTGATGATGTACGCCGCAAAAGAGCTTCCACACGCTTTAAGACAAGTTTTATGGAAAATGGTTTTGTGATGTAATCATCAGCCAATTTGTCAAACCCTTTAATTTGGTCATCTTCCGTATCAAGTGCAGTTAAAAGAATAATCGGGATTTGTGATTCCTGCCGTATCATTTCGCACACCGTATATCCGTCAATCTTCGGAAGCATTATATCTAATAGAATAAGGTCAAAATCCTGTTCATGAAATATGTTGATACCTTCCAATCCATCTGATGCAGTGGTAACTTTATATCCTGCAAAGGTGAGTGGCTCAGAGAGTATTTTCTGTATTGCCGCTTCATCCTCAATTATCAATATTTTCTTATCCATATGCAGACCTCCACGCTAAATTATAGCAGGCTTTTATTAGTTTTTGATTAGGATTTCTTCTTTCTTTTATCAACGGGCTTCTTGGCATTTATCGGTATAAGCCAAACACGGTTAATATTCATTACACCCTCAATTCGATTTTCTTTACATAACCGCTGCACCCACCTAAGCGAAACATCCCACTTCTCAGCGGCTTCTTGTGCCGTCATATATTCAAACATATCTGACCTCCTGTTGTGTGTAGTATATAGTATAGCCGTTTGAACGAACAATATCAAGTGTGCAAATATGAACTTTTATCTCTTGTGACAGGATATTAAATTTCCTATATCAAGAGATTTCACATCGTTTAACTGGAAGCCACATCTCTGTAAAATATAAGAGTAAGATTTTCAGAGTATAGGTGGTGAGCTAATGGACGAAAGGAACAATCATTTTGACTTCGATTTTACTCCGATAGGACAGGCAATCAAAAAAGCCCGTGAAGCCAGAGGAATGACGAGAGAACAGCTTTCTGGGATAATCGGCTATGCCCCCAGACACATTCAATCTATCGAAAATGAGGGACAGTATCCAAGCATTGAGCTGTTTATTCAACTCATTACGATGTTCGATGTATCGGTTTGAAGCCCATGAGGGATATATCCAGTGAATCAATAAATGCATCGATGGCACGCACCTCATTATCCCCGCCAACATAATCATCGAGGGTATCCGGCAGTAAGATTACCTGGTATCGATCTGCTCCTTGAAGGTACCCCATGCCTGCGTCCTCCATTGTGGTTTTGATAGCTTGATTATACCATATCCCGAACCTTTCCTCCATGTTTTTTCGGAGTTTTCGGACAGTCTGCAAGTAATTTCCGATATCAAGCTGCCCAACTTTCCTATAGTCCTGCTCCATGAAATATTTCCGTATCAGAATAATGTTATTTCTTATCCCCTATCCGATTTAACATCTCTACTAATATTTGAGGAAGCGGTACTCCAAGCCGGTTTATATTTTTTAATATGGCAAGCCCCTCATTGGAAATGTAAAACAAAATAACCATTGTCCGGATCGTGCAGTTACTTTCAATGATTGTACCTATAATATTTGAAACAATCACTGGAATAAATATCGCTGCTTTCTTGAATATATTTTTTAGCAAAAACATATTGGGTTGCTTCTCCTCCCCTACAATCACAAGAAGTATTTCTGCTATGTAACTTATCACCATAAATACAATCAGTGCAGATAGGAATTTATCAATCCCTCCCAATAATTGAATAACGTAGTTTACCATATGCATTCCGTCCTTTCCTAAAAAAAATTATCTACATGGCTTGTCCCATGTACTGTTCGCAAACAAAAAATAGCCAGAACAAATTATCTAACAGAGTCTATGCTCTGCCCCAATAATCTGCTCTGGCTATTAGTGGCTGCCTATATGACGCCCTGTTGCTCAGTCAGCAAACGCTATCTTATTCATTTACAACCATTTTGTAAACTTCTTTTTCCCGTGAAGTTGGTTCTGCGGTCATTTTATCATAATCTACCAGTAAAAAGGCATGACATTTGCCACATTCAATAGAGGATTTTCCTGCAGCATCTTCATACGCAACGATCTTCCCCTTTCTACAGCAAGGGCATTTGATTACCCCTTTGGTTTTTATTCCTTCCATTCATAACACCTCCCTCAATTAAATGGCAGTTCTTCGTCAATGCCATCCGGTATGTTCATAAAACCATCTGACGCATTATTCTTTTTAGGGTTTAAATACCTATCAATCAAACTTTTCGCTGTTTCAGATATTACAAAATCTGATTCATGTAACTTGACAGATTTAAAAAGTTCATCGCATTTTCCTTTCAATGTATTGCTTTTATCATTAAAGGTTGAACAGATTAAATCTAAATCTGTCGAATCATAATTTGGACTATAACCCTCTCCATCTGTATATCGATACAGTTCGTATCCCTTTTCACCAAATTGATTTTCAAGTGGTAAAAGATAAAGTTCACCTATACTGGTTTCTACGGAAAAAATATCATCCGTAAGCCCTACCGCCTTTGTTTCATTTGCATACCCAGTTGGAGCATACTGATACCGCTTTGTCCCATCCAGTCTGTTTTCCTCCAATACTTTGAAAAATATTCCCACAAAATTTTCTTTCTTATTACCTTGATTGTTCCAATGAATTATTGCTTCATCAGTCTCCTGTTTTAATTTCTTAAAAAAGTCAATAACATCACGCAACGATTGGGTCGGCACCTGAAAATCAATGTTTAAAAGATCATCAACGTTAACTTGAAAAATCATTGATATTTTCCAAACAATATCTACAGACAGTCTTTTCTTCGAATCTGGATTAACAGTCCTGGAAACATACCCTGCACTCACGTCTAACAGTTCTTCAAGATCAGAAATACGCAGACTATGCATCTTTAGCAAATAATCCAGATTACCGCTTAGAAACTTAGAATCGTAGTTTGCCTGTGCATTAATAAAATCATTAATCTGCTTTTTCTGCTCCTCTAATTTTTGGTTCAGTTCCACAATTCCGCTCTCTAGTTTAGGTGTTTCTTCATCATCCAATTCCAAATCCAATTGCAACGAACTGATTTTTTTTGCCAGTTCCTCAAAATTCCGTTTTGCCTGAGCATAGTCTTTAAAAGATTGAATCGGATGAACTTTAATTTCTTCACTCATATTTATTCCTCCGTCTCGTCTAACTGACTATATATTATCACAGTCCATTTTTATTGTCAATAGTTCAAATTCATTTTCATTTTGAATTATACATTTTTAACTTTCACTCTTTCGACTATTCATTTTAATAGTCACAAAATATATTTTTGCACTTGCCAGCGCAACTCTAGCACTCCCGAATAGCATAATACCACCTAGCCTATCCTTGCATTATTCTTCCTTATTAATCTCCAGCTCCGTACCTTCCAGAAAATAAAAATGCAAAAGTCCGCCATCGTATACTTCCACATTTCCTAAGACCATATTCACTATCTCTGGGCAGACCATGTCAAGCGGTGGCTGCATGGTCAGTTCTATCATCTGCTCCGCCCGCCATTTCTCCATAGTATTCCCCCTGCCCCCTGTTTCCCGCTGACAAAGTTCCTGACATAGATAATGTTCAGTTTTCCCACTCCCTGTCTTGCGCTCTTGATTAATCCTATCCCTTCATACTCCACATTATCTTGTCATTGGTACAATACAACCTGGCTCAAAATGATAAATGACCAACCAATTAATTATGGATGGTCATTTTTGCTTGCTAACTAGATTTTTAAGTAACATTAAGTCAAAACGAAATCTTCTCCCTTGGCTTTCTTAGCTACCTTTAGCATAACATGAGCGGTATTTTATAAATCACATTACATAAAACAGAACACCAACTATTTTTTTCTTATTATTTAGTCATCTATAAAATATGGTGATTTATCCTCATACATTTTGATGAGCTCACCTTTATGAGAACGAACCCAATATATAGCCTCTTTGACATAAGGAGTCTTACTGTCACCAACAAAACTATCCACCGAATACAAATCTACATGACGCGCAATTATTTCACCGCTTTTTCCTTCCAGACTTACATGAGGATCTTTTGCATCAAAATAAACATCATCAGGTGAATCCATCTTAATTTTGATAGTACCTTTTTTCCGACTGTCACTTTACACATATAATACTGTTCCCCTTTTTAATTTTTTATTATAAATTTAGTACAAATTTATTATAAGAAATTGTCAAATAAAAGTCAATTACAACCTACGTTGAACGGGAATGAAAAGTACAAAGAACAAAAAAATCTGCACAACTCCTTTCTCTCTTCTTATCACTTTCCCATTATATTTTTATCAATTCTCCCATACACCATTTGTGCCAAATCAATTACTTTTTCACTTTACCATATCAATATAGTATTTACCATCCTAAACTATCAATATAATATTTAAGACCACTTGACAATATCGTCAAATTTCAACAGCATTTGCAGACAATCCGGCGAAACTCTAAACCTTTTGGCAAAAGTCCGAGGTTTCGCCAAAAAGTATCCTTCATTCCCCAATCGCCACATTCACAGCGGTATCAAAAAATGCCAAAAAGAGAGGCTCACCAGTCGCCCCGGTGACCCCCTCCAAGCCTGAAAACCCTTGATTTCAAGCCATTTTCTTATACTTTCGCCAAATCGTTCAAAATTCCTATGTCATCTACAACAGAATCCTCGCTTTGCGATTATTCTATTGTCATGAATTCTGAATAGCCGCCTGTGCCGCTGCCAACCTTGCAATAGGTACCCTGAATGGTGAGCAGGATACATAGGTAAGACCTACTTTGTGGCAGAACTCAACGGAAGACGGGTCGCCGCCGTGCTCGCCGCAGATACCCAGCTTGATATCAGGTCTGACTGAGCGTCCTTTTTCTGCCGCCATCTGAACTAACTGACCTACACCGTTCTGGTCGAGTCTTGCAAACGGGTCGGATTCATAAATCTTGTTCTTATAATAATCGCCTAAGAACTTGCCTGCATCATCACGTGAGAATCCGAAAGTCATCTGTGTCAAATCGTTGGTTCCGAATGAGAAGAACTCTGCTTCTTCTGCGATTTCATTTGCAAGAAGAGCTGCTCTCGGAATTTCAATCATAGTACCTACATGATATTTGATGTCCGAATTTTTCTCTTTCTTAACCTGCTCTGCTACTTCTACTACAACATCTTTTACGAACTTCAATTCTTTCTTCTCGCCTACGAGCGGAATCATGATTTCCGGAACAACGTCAAATCCTTTTTCCGCCTTGACTTCTATCGCAGCTTCCATAACAGCTCTTGTCTGCATCTTGGCAATTTCAGGATAAGTAACTGCCAGACGGCAGCCGCGGTGTCCCATCATCGGATTAAACTCATGAAGGGAATCGCAGATTTCCTGTACCTCTTCTGCTGTCATCATCATCTCTACCGCTAAGTCGTCAATATCGTTTTTATCGGTCGGTACGAATTCATGAAGCGGCGGATCTAAGAAACGGATTGTAACCGGTCTTCCTTCCATAACTTCATATAATGCCTTGAAATCCCCTTTCTGGAAAGGAATAAGCGCATTCAAAGCTTTTTCTCTCTGCTCAACGGTTCTTGCCAGTATCATCTGACGAATCTTAGGGATTCTGTCAGGATCGAAGAACATATGCTCCGTACGGCACAGTCCGATTCCTTCCGCACCGTATTTTACAGCGTTAGCCGCATCTGCGGGAGTATCTGCATTCGTACGAACCTGCAGTGTGCGGTATTCATCCGCCCAAGCCATAATACGTCCGAAATTACCGCTTACGGTAGCTTCTACTGTTTTGATATCGCCTTTATAAATCTTACCGGTTGAACCGTCTAAGGAAATGTAGTCTCCTTCATGGAATACTTCTCCGCCCAGCTGGAATACCTTATCAGTTTCATTTATAGCTATGTCGCCGCAGCCGGATACACAGGCTGTACCCATACCACGCGCTACAACGGCTGCATGTGACGTCATACCGCCTCTTACGGTCAGGATACCTTCTGCTGCATGCATACCTTCAATATCTTCGGGTGAAGTTTCCAGACGTACCAGAATGACTCTTTCTCCTTTTTCATGTGCTGCCTTAGCTTCTTCTGCGGTAAAATATACCTTACCTGCTGCTGCACCGGGAGATGCCGGAAGCGCCTGTCCTATAACCTGTCCTGCTTTTAAAGCATCTGCGTCAAAAGCCGGATGCAGAAGCTGGTCTAAAGATTTAGCTTCAATCCTGAGTACTGCCTCCTGCGGAGTGATTTTTCCTTCATCTACAAGGTCGCATGCAATCTGGATTGCTGCCGGAGCGGTTCTCTTTCCGTTACGTGTCTGTAAGAAGAAAAGTTTTCCGTTTTCAATTGTAAACTCCATATCCTGCATGTCGCGGTAGTGTTCTTCAAGTTTGTTGGCAATTTCCATGAACTGCTTGAAACATTCCGGCAAATCCTGCTCCAGTCTGGTAATCGGCTGCGGTGTACGTATACCGGCAACAACGTCTTCGCCCTGAGCATTAATCAGATATTCGCCATAGATGCCTTTGGCTCCGGTAGAAGGATTTCTGGTAAAGGCAACTCCTGTTCCCGATGTGTCACCCATGTTACCGAATACCATTGCCTGTACATTGACAGCAGTACCCCAGTCACCCGGAATATCATTCATTCTTCTATATACTATAGCTCTTTCATTATCCCATGAACGGAAAACAGCCTTAACTGCTTCCATTAGCTGTACTTTTGGCTCCTGCGGGAATTCTTCACCCTTATTTTCTTTATAAATTGCCTTGAATTTTACGATGATTTCTTTCATATCATCCGCAGTAAGGTCAGTGTCGTACTTAACCCCTTTTGACTCTTTAATCTCGTCCAAAATCCTTTCAAAATAAGATTTCGGGATTTCCATTACGACATCGGAAAACATCTGGATAAATCTTCTGTAAGAATCATATGCAAATCTTGGATTTCCCGTCTTTTTTGCAAAACCTTCGACCGCAATATCTGTCAGACCAAGATTCAAAATCGTATCCATCATTCCTGGCATAGACGCTCTTGCTCCAGAACGAACAGATACTAAAAGCGGATTCTCTGTATCCCCGAATTTCTTGCCCTGCTTGCCCTCTAAAATCTCAAGCGCATCAAAAATCTGCTTCTTAATTTCCTCTGAAATCTGTTTACCGTTATTGTAATAATCCGTACATGCTTCCGTTGTAACTGTAAAGCCCTGTGGAATCGGCAGCCCCAGATTAGTCATCTCTGCAAGATTTGCCCCTTTTCCGCCCAGAAGATTACGCATATCAGCGTTGCCTTCTTCAAATAAGTACACCCATTTTGCCATAGTTCTCTCCTTCTTTCATATAATCATAAATAGATGCTAGTAACCCTATCAATAAATATAACATACATTTTGGCAATACGCACCATTTTTTTAATTATTTTCCATTTAATTTTCCATTTATTTTTTTGTATCTTCAGGAATAAAGCTGTCGAAAATGAACAAATCAAAATCATCCCTAAGACTTTCCAACTGCTTCTGGCTCTTCACAGTCCACGCAACCGCCGGATTTCTATATAATTTCCGGCAGATTCTCCTCCCCGGTTCGTTCTTGAACTTACAGTTATAGGCAATAAAATCCGGACCGGTAATGCAGTTAGTCAGAAGGTGTGTCAGGCAAAAATACAATACATTCCTGTAATTGCCATCTTCCCTAAAATTCGTAGACAGCTGCCCTCTCATAACTTCACTGTGATTTCTGCGATACCATAGCAGGGCAAGCGGATTAAAAGATTCAATGCAGTAAACACCTTCATATTCCGAGAGCATCTTATCCACAACCGGACATAATGCCAGTTCCGTCCGTTCAATTTTCAACTCTACTATCAGGGGAGTCTTGCCTGCTGCCATCTCTAAAAATTCTTTTAACGTCGGTATTTTTTCCTCCGTATCCAGCAAAGACAGCTGCTGCAGCTGCTCATAAGTCATATCTTCGATTTTTCCTGATATGCCACACATCCGATTCAGAGTAAAATCATGAAAAATAACCGGAATCCCGTCCTTAGTAAGCTGCACATCCAATTCTATTCCATATCCGGCATCCACTGCCATTCTAAACGCCTTCATGGAGTTTTCGGGCGCCGATGTCGTGTTATCGTGCAGTCCGCGGTGTGCGTATAACACTCCCACATAGGGAGACTTTTGCGGTTTATTCCATATACGCGGCATGATCATGAGCAGATATAGCAATAGTAGAATTATAATGCATACTATTATTATTATAATTATTTTTGGGATTATCATACTTTTTTAATGCTGCCTTTCCGGGGATATATAAATTTACTGTTCCTTTTTCGAACTGAGATGGCAGATTGCACAAAATGTTCCCTTGAGCCTGACATCGGAATATAGATTTTCTAAATATTCCGATGTCACTTTTATGACGGACGCAACCGCCCGCCATTCGCCATCCGGGCTCACTGCGGGCTTTACGGGACATCCATGTCCCGTAATTGCTGGGTATCTGATCGGAATATTAAGAAAATCACATATTCCTGCGCAAGGAAAGGCACTTCGCGAACATTTTGTGCAATTTGCCAGCAGTATTTTATATAAGCACCTTTTGACACTTTGTTCTTTTTAGATAATGTTTTTTTCAAAATGAAAACACTTTTCTACCGCTTTCAAGTACCTCTCATTATGGCTTGCGGCAACAAGCATCGGAGCATATGCATCCCTGCCGCTTATACGGAACATATAGGGGAAGTCTTTAAAATGCCTGTGGTACTCATGCGCAAAGGCAAGGATGCCTTCCTGAATCTTTCGTATTCTTTCTTTTTCCATATTTTCTTTTTCTATATTTTCTTTTATAGTATCTTCTTTTTCTGTATCCTCTATATCTACTTGACAAAAATCAAGGGTAATATCCAGTTCTTCCAAATACTGCGAAGATGCCTCGCTTGTCTTCCCTTCATAAAAACCTGCAAACTGCGGCGTCGGCGAGGACAACATCAGTTCCCAGAAGACATTATAATCTTTGTTTGGGTCATGCTTCTTAAGAAGGTCTATGTTGTGGCTTTGGGAATACAGGTATGCCGTCAGTTTTCCTTTTTGTAAAAAGATTTCAGATGCGTCCGGCTCTGCATTATGTATCGTATTGGTTCCGGCAATGATTCCGGTCACCTGACACGGAATTTTCCAGACTTTCTCTACCAAATGGGAAAGCGCCATTGCTCCGCTGCCCGCCCAGCCGATATCCACTGCTGCCACCCTGCTGCAGCCGTCAAGAACCTGCGCGTAGTACTTCCTTGCTGCCGTCATTTGCGGCTCATATACTGCAAGCACCTGCTCCCACTTTGCTTCAATAAACTGCTTAAGCAGACGCACGTTTTTATCGGTAAGTTCTTCATCCGATTTTTTAAGTTCTTCATCTGATTTTATATCCAGCTGTTCTGTAAGACAATCCAGGTCCATAGAATGCAGAATATCGGCAATCGTATATTTCTGATTTACCTTGTGATATAGAAATCTCCTGAAAAAATCATGCTTATCCTCGTTTGCCATTAGTTTTGCTGCCGCTTTTCTTGACCAGTAAACATACTCCGTGGAATCCTCAGGATAAAGGAAATCATAAACCTGCTTCAAAATATCCCCATCCCGTGACAGAAATAGCAGTTTATCCAATCCTTGCTGTTTATAGTACTCATGGATAAAACTGCAATACCCAACCGCAAACAGACCTCCATAAATGAAACCATACTCATATTCCATCGCATAAGAATTCAGCCCATTATAGAGATGGCTGCTTACAATCGCCCTATATGCACTGCCCACAATAGCAGACATATCCATAGGCCGGTATAGCAGTACATTTTTATTGATATTGGGGTATGGCAGAACGGTGATACCACAATTCCTTGCCATTTTATCATCACTGTGAGGATTGTCTCCGACATGCGCTATTGAAAAGCCGTTATAATCCTTTATTACTTCACGGTATAAGCTGCCATCGGCTTTGCTTTTATGATATGTATTTGATACATAAATCTTCTCTATTCCTGTAAACCCTGCATTTTCCAAAATCTTTGCAATACAGTCTTCAGACAGGTACATATCAGATACTATGATTAATTTCTTATTCATGGACTGAAGACGCTTCCAGACTTCCAGCATGAACGGATTCGTATAGCAGAGCTTTTGCTCGGTTTTCTGCTCTATTTTTATCCCTTCTTCGGCGGACAGACCCGTTTCTTTCTCTAAGTTTTCCCAAATCTCCTTAAGGCCAATCTCCGTATGATTGTTTCGTTTCTTACTTTTTTCCCTTGCATCCCATTCCGCCCATGTACGGATATTTTTAAAATCCATAATGTCAAATGACTCACCAACCAGGAAAAACAAATCTGTCGGAATTGAAAAAGGGCGAAAAATCAGAGTATCAAAAACATCAAACGATATGATGTCATAGTCCTTTAACTTATCTACATACGCAGCAACAGAAAGATTGGGATTGGCTTTCAGATAAGCCTCCGATTCGCTCATTTTTATGTTTAGTCTCCTGGTCTCATATGCTTCCGCTTCTGGCTTGCGTCCGAGGAAATGACAGAAGAGAACATAATAAGCAAAATTCAGCCATAACAAATAAAACCATGACACCACTTTGCGTATTCCTGCCTCGCCGTCATGGAATTTATGATATCTGTATGAGATTCCGGCATGCTTGTTTACCAGGATTTGATAGATTTTTTGAGTTATGTTTTGAATGGTCACTGTGATAGTTTTTTCCTTTTTTCTTCTTATCAGAAAAATGCCTTTATATATGCCAATGTTTTCTCTAATAAATCATCCGGCATCTTTTCCACAAACTGAATATTCCTACTTACAACATCCAAACACTTCATATGCTCTGTTAAAATCATACCTGTTGTTTTCGTCCGATCATCTAAAGGAATATGCAGCGGAAATTTATTACTTGTATTAATAATGGGACACACCACCGCAAATTTTGTCCTCATAAAAAACTGTTCGTTACTTATAATCACTCCCTGTCTTCTTCCTGACTGTTCGTGTCCTGATTGTGGGCTGAAATCCAAGAATACAATATCGCCTCGCTTAGGATTATACATCACCAAACTTCCTTTCCGACAGGAGAACCCCAGTCAAATTCTTCTGTCACTCCTTCTCCATCATAATCTTTGAATATATCATCTAAAGTCAATTCTGTTTTCTTTTCGGCTTTTTTAATCACAATATTATCGTCAACTCTGCTTAACTCAACAATATCGTTCTCCATCATACCTAATGCTTCAAGAAATGCTTTAGGTATTCTTATTCCCTGTGAATTACCCCATTTTTGGATTGTTGCCTGCATATGATCATCTCCTCTGTTTTAGTATATACAATAGTATATACTGTGTCAATGAGTTTATGCAATGACTGCAACATCAAGATGGTTAAGAAATGAATAGTTTATTGGATTATGCACATACTGATACTGAGGTGACAAAATATGGACAAAAAAACGCAGGAACAGATTCAGGAACAAAAGAATCATGATAAATTCAACAGTATAACACAAAAGGTTACGCCTGAAAATCAGAATCAGACACATAATGTCAGGAAAGAAGGGATACAGCCGATTAATCGGGAAAGATAGAGTTGCCGACTTGGCGACTCCATTTTATGTTAGGTGTTTGGAATACTTTTTATTTTTCCCCATAATGATATCGACATGCCAAAATATAGATATTATTGTCATCAATTCTATGAGGTCGCTCTTGTGGATCTGCAAGATCTATATAATTTATTAACCCTCAAAAAAAGATATAACATTATATTTTACTTTTCTCATTAGATAAGTAAGATTAACCAATTTCACTTGTATTCATAAAAGTAAGCACTGACAGTCTCTCACTGACTGTCAGTGCCCTGCTTATTTACATCTCTAAAAAATTTCATAAATTAAGTTATCTAATATTAGATTACATCAAGAGAGCGCATTACAACTGGTATATATAATATTATCCCACCGGTACTAAATTTCTTTTCATTTTTCTGGTAAAGCTATTTATGCATTCACTTATATCTTCTGAAATTTCATCATATGTTTTATTCTGAAATCCAAAACCATATTTTTTATAATCGCACTTATCTATATTATCCATTTTATAATCATCTAAATAGTATACTTTTTCTACCGAATTTTCAATATTTTCTTGCATTTGGTAATATATATATAAATTTTCTATATCCCATAATTCTAATGTTCTCTTAGTAATTGACAAACTTTCACAATCAATCCCATATTCATTAAATGCCATAATTATATTGCAATATTTATAATAACGAATAGATATATACATTTTATAAAATAATTCTAATTCATTTGAATCTATTAATAAATTTCTAAAATAGCGCTTAGTGTCATCATTATTTTGATATAAAGATAAAGTTTCTAATATTTCTTCTATTTCTATCCGATCTTTCTCCGTAATATCGTTTTCTTTATTGGAGCTATCATTTTGTGATAATATATCATAATCTTTTTCTAGGGCTTCAAATTTTTTTTGTAAAGAAATATAATTTTCATATAAATCATAATATTTATTTTGAAAGTTTTCATAATCCTGTGATATATTCTGCTGTGCAGCCAAATCTAAGTTTTTAGCTTTTAATTCTTCGTAATCTTTTTTCAATTTATCATTTTCAATAATTGTAGGAACATTAGTGAGCAATCCACCTATTATAGCAGCTATAATAACGGCCTTTGCACCTATTCGAGCAATCTTAATTTCTTTATCCATAATTGATTCCTCCTGCATATTATTTAATATAATTAAAAATTTACTACAAATATTTGTCTGACCGAAAATGAACCCGGGCTATGACTCTGATACCCACAAGTCTTTATAGCAGTGTAATTGTGGGCTTCACCCTTCGCTAAAAATTTTTTCGGAGATGCCAACCATGCTGAAACATTAGGATTCCATGATGAATATCAGCATGTCAGTGCGCCAGCTAAGGAATTAACTATTGAAATATACCATTAAACAAATCATCTAATATATCAGTTGTGTTTGTAACTTCAATAGTTACAAATTCCTCTGGCTTGTGAGCTTCGTATGTACCGGCATCATTTTCAACAGAAGCATATATAGTCCATGTTCCACACTCTGTATAAAAGTGGTACAAATCATTTTCGGCCTTATCTGGAGTGAATACCTCACCAGAAGGAGATCTACCATAAACTTGTATTTTTGTAATGTCATCATCATATGGTTTTACATAAATATAAGCATAAGAATCATCGCTAAGCTGGCGTACTGATATTGAATATCCACTTGGTGGTGATTTTATTGTAATTGTACATTCTGCAATTTCAGCTGTATTATTTTTGGATGCTTGAGCAATGATAGTCGCACTTCCATCGTCTAACGCGGTAACAAGTCCTTCCTGATCAACTGTGGCAATAGAATTATTACTTGAACTCCAAAGAACAGTATTGCTTGTTGAGTTATCAGAATATAAGACTGTTGCGGTCAGGGCATGTGTGTCATTTATATTCATGACTAATATTTCTTCACTAAGCATTACTTTAGTTATTACAATAGATTTTTGTTTTAACAAATAAAAGCATATTATCAAAATACAACATACACAAAGCAATAAAATAATTCCTATATTACGAAATTTTTTATTCTTAAATTTACTAAATGTTTCATTTGAATTAATGGTAATACCAAAAATAGAAAAAATATTTGCTATTACACTTATTATTTTTTCAATCAAGCCATCACCACCTAGTTACTATTTTTTTAAATTATTGCAAACCAGCAGAAGCAGAAAACAGAATTATACCTCAAACTCCATTCCAGTCGGATAATTTACCTTTATCGCACTCTTTATACTTGTATTATCTATTAATTCCAAATCTATCTCATAATCTCCGTCTCTCGGTGTATGATGTTCTGTATTCCAGCCTTCATTTGCATACTCTCCCACTTTCGAGGGATGTCCATATGTATTTCGAGCTCCATAGCTATATACTATTTCATTTTCGTCCAAATTGGGATTAGGAACTATTGCCCTGTTGCTCCAGCTATAACGTCCGCCATGATGACATGCCACCAGCAAGTTTATATCTTTTAAATAACTATCATCCTGATAATCATAATCCTGATCACCTGATACAACTATTTTCCAATTTTTTCCTCTATGTTCTGCTAAGATATACAAAGCAATGCCATTTTCATGAACTTTCACAGGAATACGCGCAGCATTAATTTTAGATTTTGCATTACCAGCAACCATGCAGTTATTCACACTTTTAATATTGAATATACCAAGACCATCTGCTTGATACAAAGTAATAGTACCTCCATTTAAATATACCGATGATAATACCTTTGCCAATGCCTTCGTTGGTTTCTGTGGAATCATCCATCTACATTTCAAAGCATCCGGATTGATTCTATATCCACACCAATGATCTTCGTCAACATGAGATAACAATATTGTTGCCCCCTCTGCTATAGGAAGTTCTACATCAGCCGGTAGAGTAAACTTATTATTCCTGCACGCAATGCCATAATCAAAATAGAAAAACGGCATTTTCCCTTTCTCCCTAATTGAAGTGGCAAGCGCCTGCCCTACATTGTGAACGGTAAACGTATATATGGCATTTTGATTTCCTAATGCACTTGTATCACTTTGCTGCTCAATATAAGATTCTATATCTTGCTTAAATTTTGACATTACATATTCTTTTTCCGAAGCTGATACCATTCCATTCACCTTAACATCTGCCAAATCTACAGATTCAGGCTGATATATGCCAGCTGAATAAAGATGCTCAATCAAGCATGTATTTTCCCTCATAGGATTTCTGTAATTTATATCAGATGCTAATTCGTATATACCAGCCGATTCAAGGTATTCATAATATCTTTCATTTTCCAGATGGCGATGTTTCCAATCAACCAATAAAACAACTTCTCTTTCTATTGAAAGTTCATTGGATATGCCAAATATTTTTGCAGCTTTTTCGACTGAAATATATGTTGTACTTAGTTCTAACCCTCTATAAAATTTGACCCATTCAGGCATATCGCTCTTAATTTCTTCATTTTGTATTTCTTCCTCCTGCATTTCTTCATCCTCTAAATTTAACGTCGAGCGATCTACAAGTTCAACCAACACTTGTTCTTCTTTTGCTTTAGTCTCATCGTATGTAAGAATTGCATATGCTTTATTATTTTGTCTAATAAATCCGTCTTTGCCAACACCTGATCTTACAAGAAGTTTTCCCATTTTTTGCAGATTTCCTCTTGAAACACAGCCGGAAAAACTAAATTCAAAGGAATCTTTATTAACTATCACATAATTTTCGCTTTTTATATTCAAAGATTCTAATGAAGATTTTATCTTATACTTATATTCGGTTAAATTGACTCTATTTCGTTCTTCCTTTTTTCTAAATGCATAAATATACCTCATGTATATTTCCCTTTAACCTTTGTCTATATATTTCTAATGCTTCACACATAGATTAATTTGACTTTTGACAGATAATATATCTACAATTATTTCTTACGATAAATGCGGATGATGAAACCATTTATTCAGCCAATGACTCTCCAATTTCATCCATAATATAAGCCACAATAATTGTAACTTTCGTGGTTTAAAAAACTATTCTTAGGAAGAAAACCTTTCATTCTTAATCTTTTTGTGTGCTACCAGTGTGTTATGATATTCTTATCAACAATTAACCAGTTATTAACATATCTTTTTACTATGCTGCAATTTTACACTAAATATATTCTTTTCTAATATATTCTTCAGCCTTTATATATGCCTTCCGCAATTTTTTATATACTATTTTATTATTTTTATACCCATTTTTTACCCCAGCTGATACTGAGAGCAATACATATTCCATTATTCTTGCTGCTTGTGTGTATATCTGTATAAATTTATCCATTGGAATTAGTAATTCAGTAACTTGGCACATAGCGGTTATCAGCGAAAATAACAATATTAAGTCATGGCTATTGTTATCATTTTCATTGATAACAGCATAATATACAGTAATAAACAAAGCCGCAGTCCCCAATATTTTAATTATGTTTTTAAAAAAAGTATGTATCATAAAGAGCATCCTATAGCTCGTGGCTCTTTGATAGTAAAAAAATAAAATATCATCATCTAAGATTGGGTTTTGATACATTCTTTTTATCCAAAACTTACTAGGATAAGTAGAAATCATTGCAGCGAAACCATAAGGAAAAGCAATTATTGCAACAGTTGACAAAAAAATAATGATAGTTCCAAGCATGCTATACCTTCCACCTCTTTGTCACTCAAATTCTATATCTCAAACTAAATTCCAACAAACAGATTTCTGTATCACTTATAACTGTGTCGTTTCATGCATTCGTAGATTTTGGACTTGTGTTGGTTTTGCTATGACTAAAAAGCAAGTATTTTTATTATCGAAAATTCAATCACCAAGCCTTTTACCACAATCAGTGCAATTTGCTCATATCTATATTTTAACAAATTAAACAACACACCTAAAAATATTCTATATTTCTTCTTATTAATATTCAATAACTCTTCTCTGCAAATTTCGTCATTTTTTATACAAATTTTACATTTCGGGAATTTTTCATGTAATATTTTGTCACCATTATATTTGAATTTTGTATATTTCTACCGAACGGCGTAAGGTTTTTGCCTGTGACGAAGTGAACATTTTACTCGGTTCGGCGTATGTTTTCGTACCAAACGGTACAAAATATTCTGCTTTATGCAACATTCTCCTTCGTAGTAAAAATAGGTAATTGCGAAACACGTTCGCAATTTTGATTCCAAACAAGGAAGAAATCC
>CAZRKN010000060.1:0-28890 GCA_964600805.1 uncultured Bacteroides sp.
CTCCCGAAAATAAAGGTTTTTATCAAAAAAATAGGTAGTAGATTTGACACTACCTTAAAAAAATAGGAGGAATCAATAATGAATAACCAACAGTTTTCAGCAAGCCAGTCCATGCAACCCTTACCTGTTGCAAATAATAACACACAATCATATGGAAACCCATACGAGGATCCGTATACAAGCTCCCATGCTCAGGCATCGCCCAATTCTAATGCACAGGCGGCCCAAAATCCTTATATTAACAATAGTCTGTATCAGGCGCAGAATAAAGGAAAATCCGAAACTCCCATGACAAAAAGCATGAAAAGCCAGTTCTCTTTCTTCGGGCTTGCAAGCTCGGTTTATGCCGTTTTCTATGCATTCTGCCTATATAAAAACGCTTCAGGGATTACCTACCCTTTTTTCGTCGCAGGAACCCTTTGCTATTTCTACTTATCTATGAAAAAGCTAGGGGTTCCATTCAAAAAAGGCAGCATTTTCTACGTGATTAGCATTATGCTATTGGGAATCTCAAACTGCTGCACTGCTTCGCCGCAGCTTCTGGTTCTGAATAAGCTCGGAATTTTCCTTCTGTCATTTATTCTGATGCTTCACACAGTCTATCAGGATAATTCCTGGGGTCTGCCAAAATACCTCAGCGCAATTTTTTGCACAATTTGCAGCTCCTGCGCCTGTATTTTCAGCCCCTTTATAGACATGGCTTCTTTTTTTGCTGCCAAAAATAAGGAAAAAAGCGATAAAGACAGCAAAATATTCTATATTATAATCGGTCTTGTGCTTTCTGTACCGGTACTCGCTCTGATGACCGCTCTGCTGTGCAGCGCAGATATTGTCTTTCAAAAAATGATTATCAGATTATTGTCCTTTGATTTTGCTATTGCTGAAATATTCAAGATTTCATTGCTGATTGCCGTTGTTTTTACCGCATCCTATGCCCTGTTGACTGAGCTATGTAAGAAGCGCGTAAAGGAAGCGGTTTCAGATAAGAAATTCTTTGAACCCATAATCGCAATCATCATTACCGGAATGCTGTCGATTGTTTACCTGATGTTCAGCATGATACAGATTCTGTATTTATTTATCGGAAATATGCAGCTGCCCGCCGGTTACACTTACTCCGCATATGCCAGACAGGGATTTTTCCAGCTTCTTGCCGTATGCATACTGAATCTGATAATTGTACTGCTTTGCTTAAGCCTGTTTAAGGACAATATGATATTAAAAATCATTCTTACCGTTATCAGCGGCTGCACCTTTATCATGATTTTATCCAGCGCGCTCAGAATGTTCATGTATATCGAAATGTATAACCTGACTTTCTTAAGAATCTTTGTTTTATGGGCGCTTGCGGTAATCTTTCTGCTTATGACGGGTGTGACTGTCTATATCTATTTCCAGCGTTTTCCGCTGTTTTTCTACAGTGTGGCGGTTACTACCGTATTTTATATCGGTTTTTCATTCGCTCATCCGGATTACTGGATTGCAAGCTATAACTTAGGTCCGTCGCACGTTTATCAACAGGATGGAGACATGCGCTACAGCTACCGCTATCTTGCCGGTCTGTCAGCAGACGCCGCGCCAATCATATTAAGTGCGGAAAAAAATCCTTACCTCCAGATTTCTCCGGAGACTATGGAAGAGTACGCCTCTCTTGAAAAACAATACGGTTATGGCAGTAAGGATTTTTCGTATGATAAATATTATGATTTGCAGGAGCAGATAGTCGATGTTATTCAAGATGAAAATGACCGTAGAATTTATTATTACTATAAAAATATTTATAATGCGTCCGAAGATATGCATATAAGAAACTTTAATTTTTCTGTATTTTTTGCCCGGAAGCACATGTGAATACTATAATTCTTATCCCAGATAACAGTATGTGGCGGCAGCATTCTCATTTGCCGCCACTATACTCTCTGCATATTCATTCTTCAAAAGCTTACGGTGCCTTAGCATTCCAGACATGTGTATCTACCACCCAGACTTTCCTACCCTCTGCCGCTTCATCTCCTGTAAATGCGCACATAGGAATATCGACTTCACTACCATCGGCAAAGGTATATCTCACCGTCGCCAGACCGGTTTTATCACTGTCACTGTAACGGCCGCTTTCATCAATACTCACTCCGCCTGTCAGATTAAGAATATACTCCGCTGCGGTTTCAGGTTTTTCATACACTGTATAGTCAAAAGGTGAGTTCTCTTCTTCCATATGAGAAAGAATAGCCTCAGCAAATCCGTTTTCAATATAATCTACAAATATATGTTCACCTTCTATTAAATAAGCTTCGTCAAACTCAGACCTGCTTGATATACTGTCCATAAACTGTATTGAAGTTTCCGTCAGATAGTATTCACCGTCTGTCTCAGTATATCGTATTTCCTGTTTCCAGACCGATACATGAGGGTCTGATACTATTGCGTAATACCATATATCCGCCTTTTTCTCCCCTTCATTAATCAGGTATCTGTAATCATAGAAGAACGGCCATGGACTGGACCAGCCAAAAGAATATCCTCCTTCGGTCTTTTCCAGCAGCATATCTTCCCCGTCTGCAAGCGCAGTGCTTTCATCAGTATACAAAGATGCTATTTTTTCTCCGTTTCTGTCACAAAATGCCTCTGCATACTCTTGTACAAACTTATTAAGCTTTTCTGACTCAGCCATATTAGGATTGGAGCTCAAATTAATATTTTCCGGCTCATCCGTATCAGGTTCTGATCCTGTACTTATGTTTTCTGACCCAAAGTATCCGCTTACCAACGTAAATCTATGATGATCAAATAATCCTTTACTTATGTCGCCTGACTCTCCTATATCGGATTTTGCTTCAGGATTTATGGCAAGCCCCAGACCCACTGCCACAAGAACTGCTGCCGCCAGAACTACCGTAATCAAAGCTTTTTTACGATAAGACAATATATTACTTACTCTTTCCTTCACCTTTCTTTCGCCGAAAGCAATCGGATTGCCTTGCAGCATAGAAGTTTCTGAGGATAAAGAGAGCAGCGTGCGTGAATATTTCTCCTTATTTTCCATGCCCATTTTTTTCAGCACTGCTTCGTCACATGACATCTCCATGTCATTCTCCATAAGTGAAAAGGCGAGCCATACAAGGGGATTGAACCAGTGAATACACGCTGTTATATATGCTGCAAGCTTAATCATATAATCTTTTCTTGCGATATGAATATTTTCATGTGCCAGAACATATTCTCTCTCATGCTCAGGCAAATGCGGAGGCAGATAAATCCGCGGCGAGATTATTCCCATAACAAACGGCGTATCAATTCCTTCGTCTTCATATATATTATCTTCTGTCCTGACTGCTCTGCTCAAAAACCTGCGCAGCTTTATTGCTGATGCTGCACTTCGCAGTATAAGCAGCACAACGCCAAGCAGCCAAATCCATGAAACGGCGTTAATAATCGTATTTAACCGTGGCATCTTCACCGTTACCGCGCGGTCTGCCATTGAAATATTTTCTGCGTTTCCGGATTCCACAGTATCAGGCTTCGCCACGCTGTCATCGTATGCGTCATAATTTTCTTCAATATTATTTTCATATGCATCATTAGTTACTGCAATATTCTCCATGGAAATCATATTTGTGTCCATTCGCATCAGGCTATAGCTGCCGGATATGGAAAACGGACAAAGCAGCCTGAACAGCACTACGCTCCACAATAAATACGAAAGCAGCTTAGGCTGACGTCTTAACAATAGGCGCAGTGCAATTACCACTAATATACAATAGCTTGCCGTAAGACTCATATTTAATACTGTTATGAATATACCGCTCATTTTAACACCCCCTAATAATTCCTCTAAAGTATTCCTTCCTGCACATCCGCTAATTTGATTCCTTAAAACTGTCAATCAGATTTTTAATTTCCTCAGCTTGTCTCGCACTAAGTTTTTTACCGCCCATAAATGCAGTCAGAAATTTCGGAATGGAACCCCCAAAAGAATCTTCTACAAATTTCCGGCTTTTATATCCGTTAAATTCTTCCCTTGAAACTAACGAGGTAACTACCGCCTTTTCGTTCTGAAAAAGTCCTCTGTCACACAGCTTTTTTAAAACCGTATATGTAGTGGATTTTTTCCAGTTAAACTCTTTCTCGCACAGCTTCACCAGGTCAGGTGAAGGAATCGGTTCATTCTGCCAGATCAGCTCGGCAAATTTTGCTTCAAGCTCGGCAAGCTTATATTCTTTCATTATTTGTGCTCCTCTCTTTAATTGGGTATGTCTTGTCAGTCTATTCGTTATAGACTGTAATTAGTCTATCACGGGTAGACTGGATTGTCAATATAATTTTATTTTTTTAACATATTCCCATGGTATGCTTTGACTGATTAATTCAATTTCATCTGACTTTGCAGCCTGGCTTTCAGATCATTCAGAAATCTTTCATTTTCGAGCACAGTAAGCATAGGACCAAAGGACATGACTTCAATCAGCAGCTCGGTCTCCATATTCCGATTATAGTAGATGAGACATTCATAAGTGTCCTCATCTATTTTTGTAGTATTCTTTTCATAGTTTGCAAAGTGCAGCATTGCACGCTCAAGGGCATTACGTTTGTTAACAATGCGCAGCTTAAGAGGTTCTTTATAGTAAGAACGTTTAAATATAGCGTCTATGCCTACAGGGGAAGATAAAGTTTTCTGCATCAGTTGAACACTCTGAATACGGGAAACATTCAGAATCTCCAACTTCATTTTTTCGCTCCTTTGAGCTTCATGCTTCGAACCTTTATTATAAGCCGGCTTGACAGGCTTCAGGGCTAGAATTCGGAATTTGTCATTTTTGACCGAATATTCCAAACGGGCAGGGATATAGTGGTGATGTACGCGTCTTCCGTTCGGGGAGGCGTAGTCGATGTCCACATATCGGTTCTGCTTCTGCGCCTGAAGCAGAGTCCGGAAGCAGTTTCTATAATTTTCATCCTCATAGGGATCGCTGTCGACAAACCTGTCAAAATAATAGAACTGTTCCGGTCTCCAAAGCGGAGCCACGGAAGACAACATTTTATCTAATTCATCCAATTGCTCCTTTTCCAAAAACAACCCAATACGTGAGTCAGACAGCAGCGCCTTAAGATAGGACTTCTCAAGGTCGGAAACAGGGTTGATAAAGGAGGAGGAAATTCGGGAACGGTATAACTTCCCATCCTTTTCAAATAAATTCCACGTACCGTCTTCCAACTTTGGGATTATAGAGAGCAGGCTCTCTTCAAATCCTTCTCCGCAGATTTGGCGGCGCATATCCTGTATTGTCAGAGCGTCCTGGCTGCTAAGCAAATGTCTTAACACCTGATAGTAACAGCTGTATATTTCTGAAAATAATTCCATAGGTCTTCTCCCTTTTCAAACAGTCAATAGCTTTCAAAATCACAGCATAACTGCCTTTTTCAAATGTCCTCTTCTATCTGATACATCCGGTACATCGTCCGCAAATCCCGATAAAAACGCTGTTCCACAGATTTATCCGTACATTCCAGAGACAGAATCCTGCCTATAAAGGTGCGAATCCAAGGCAACACCTCATTGCAATCAAATACTTCTATTTCATACTGATAAACATTCCGCTCTATTCTTGTAACCGTACCGCCTCTGCCTTCACGCTTTAAACGTTCAACAATATATTGCTCGGAAGGCTCCAGCGCCTGTATTTTCATAGTCAGCCTGTTAAGGTGGTGTCGGTCATTTCCCTGAAAGGATACGCCCCACAAATAGCAGCGGTTCCGATCCAGACGTTCCAGCAGTTCCTCATATTCCTCCGATTGGCTCAAGAGAGTGACGGTTTTTACAGTATCCAGACGATAGCATGTGAAACGCCTGCTTTTTTTCACATATCCGCACAGAAAACGGCGGCCGCTTCTGGTGCTGATAAAAATTTGCAGTGGTGTACAGTCGGTGGTATTAAGGGTTCCGCTTTTGGAGCTTTTTATTTCCAGACGTACATCTGTCTTCTTATTCATGGCGTCTAAAATGTCAAAAAGGATTTCTTCCTCCAGAGTATGTACACAGAAGCTGTGTTTCACCCGGAAGGTTTGGTTATAATGATCCAACTGTTCCGAAAGGTAGTTTCCTATAATTCCAAAGTTACCTGCCATCTGATAAAACGCAAGGGCATCCAGCATATCCTCATTGGATTTTATCCAGATCGCAAGAGAATTGTCGATGGAAAAAACGACGGTTTTACCGGATTTCTTTTTATTCAGCAAACCTTCTTTTTCATATGCGTTGCACTTCCGACGGACGGTCTGAATATCAAACAGCGCCTCATATTCCTCAAGCAGAGCGCTTGTTATTTCCTCCACGGACAATTCCGCGCTGTCCTGAAGCAGATCCAGAATCAGGAAATGGAGCACGATATCGTTATCAGTGAAGCTTTTCGTCTTCCATACCCTGAACAGAGGATTGGTGTCCAGAAGGTTACTGTCTATGGCAAGGGAAATATTAGCGCCGTTAGATACATGGTCTTTGCGCACATGATCCCCAAGCCAGCTTTCCAGACGTCTCCGTTCATTGTCGTAGGTCCGGGGGCTCTTGTCCTTAAATTCGTCTCTGGTCTTGAAGCCGTAGACAAAAAAATCACGCACATATTCTCTTGTTTTGGGAAAGCTTTTAACCAGCTCCTGAAAATCAGACATTCTAATAACCCTGCTCCTTGCTCAACCTGTGATTAAATTGCCGTTTATGGCAGTTTGCTCTCTTATAGGAATAAATATATCACAGTTCGCAACTTTTTTGAAATGATTAACTGGAAAATGTTTCATATAATAATTTTAGTTCAGAGAACAAATTGCATACGGGAACAACAACACAGCTAAATACAAAACGTAACGAAAGGATGGAGTAAATATGTTCGTATTAAATAATGAAAAAACAAAATTTCCTGTAAAAGTATGGCTGGCAGATGAAAGTCATCTGGAAGAGAATTGTCTGGAGCAGGCATACAACCTGTCACAGCTTCCTTTCATACATAAATGGGTATGCCTGATGCCCGATACCCATGCAGGCAAGGGAATGCCCATCGGCGGAGTGATTGCCACCAAAGATGTAATTATCCCAAATGCGGTGGGCGTTGATATCGGATGCGGTATGGATTTTATCCCTACCAATATCCGTGTGGAGGACATAAAGGGAGTTCAGACCGGAAACGGCACCCTGATCCAGTCCATCATCGGAAGCATCATGCGGGCGATTCCCTTAAATACAGAGAGATACAAGACTCCTCAGGAGTCGGAAGTTCTGGACCGTGCGCAGCAGGAAATGGAAAAGTATGAAGAGAATACGGAGCTGATACCATTGATAGAGGACGGATATTTTCAGGTGGGAAGTCTGGGCGGAGGAAATCATTTTATTGAGCTTCAGGAAGATCAGGAAGGTTATCTCTGCATTATGATTCACTCCGGAAGCCGCCATCTCGGAAAGGCAATCTGCGATTACTTCCATAATAAGGCAAGAGAGCTGAACAGCATGTGGTACAGCGAAGTCAAAGATGAATACCGTCTGTCTTTCCTGCCTGTTCAGTCAAAAGAAGGGCAGCAATATATCAACTGGATGAATCTGGCTCTGGACTATGCCTTTGAGAACCGCGCCCGTATGCTGGATAAGACCTGCGCCATTGTGAAAGAACAGATTGAAAAGCACACGGATCTCACAGTGGAATTCGGAGAAGAAATCAACTGTCATCATAACTATGCTGCATTGGAAAATCACTATGACGCCAATGTCTGGGTACATAGAAAAGGCGCCACCAGAGTGCGGGAAGGAGAAATGGCTGTAATACCGGGCGCCATGGGCTCTTACAGCTATGTAGTGGAAGGGAAAGGAAACAAAGAATCATTTTGCACTTCCTCCCACGGTGCGGGCAGAAGCTACTCCAGATCCGGTGCCATGCAGGCATTCAGCATAGAGCAGGTCATGGTGGATCTAAAGGAACAGGATGTTGTGCTGGGAAAACGCAAGAAAAATGATGTTGCCGAGGAGTGCCGGTTTGCCTATAAGGATATCGACCAGGTTATGGCACAGCAGCTGGATATGGTCACGCCGGTGAGGAAGTTAAAGACAGTCGGCGTGGTGAAAGGATGATATTCGCGGGGCAAAGTCCAAATACCCCGCAGTATACTGAACAAAAAGACTGATATGATGTCAGTATAATGCGGGATATTTGGCAAGGCACGGGTATTGGAAGTTACTTCCTGCCCGGCGGTGCCGACAGCGTGCTGTACGGTATTCCACGAGTATTCCGAAAGCTTAACTTGGTGTTAAGAAAAGTCTTGTGTTGTCGAGGGTTCGACTCCCTCCCGTGTAAACGGTAGCTCAGTTGGTAGAGTGCACAATATTATGGCAAGACCTGTAAAGTCTGCGGTTCGAATCCGCCCCAATCAATACTTTTATCCCGATTTCAGGTACATTCCGTATACCTGCGGCGGTGTCAGAAGAACTTCCGATGCAGTGAAAATGTGAGTGCACCAAATCAGTCTGAGACCTGAAGACTGGGGATACCGCTGATTGGAAGGAGGAACAACACTCTGCAAAAGATATCTGACATCAGCGAAGATATCCGTCTGCAAAGTGCCCTTTCTCCCTACAGTCTTCTAAACCAGACTTCCGAATCAGGCTGATGAATGAGGGATATCAGTATTACTAAAACAATTTAAAATTAGGAGGAATAAAGTGTGAAAAATAAATTTATCACACACAAATTTGCTTAGACATCGCAGATGTCTTGGGCACACAAATTCGCAGGTTGAGAAAGGAGCATAGTTATTATCATGAAGTATATTATAAGAGACAATCAAGCAGGATTTGTATTTAAGAACGGCGTATTTCAGAAGATGATTACTGCGGGAACCTGGCATTTTCCCAAAATAGCGGGTTACACGGTTGTTATTGAGGAAATGCTGGATGAGCTTGACTACATTGAGGTTCCATATCAGGTACTTTCCAAGGATACTGCATTCCTTAACGCTACTGTACATGTGGAAATACCGGATGGTTCTGTGGGCTTCATCTACATAAATGGAAAACTGACGTCCTTTGCAAACAGGAAGGAGTATGTATTCTGGAATGTGTTTGATAAGTGTGAGGTCAGAATCGTGTCCATGGCTGAAACGCTCATTGGAACGGAAGTAACGAAGCAGATGCTTTCGCTGGTGCCCACGCACCTCTATACGGAAGTGTCAGTAGGAGAGGGCGAAGTCGGTCTGGTATACTATGACAACGTAATGCAGAACCAGCTTTCCAAGGGAGTATACCGTTTCTGGAATTATCATCATGCCGTTTCCTACTGTGTGATTGATATGAAGCAGAAAGAACTGGATATCGTAGGTCAGGAAATTCTGACCAAAGACAAGATCGGTATCAGAATGAATGTTGCATGCATGTACAAAATAAGGGATGCGGTGGAATTCGTAGCAACGATCTCGGATTTAAAGGGACAGCTTTACCCTGCGGTACAGCTTGCGATAAGAGAGATTGTGGGCAATTACAGGCTGGATGAGATACTGGAGGCAAAGGAGCAGATTTCCAAGGAAATCTACGAAGCGCTGAAAGGAAAGGAAGAAATGTTCTGTATAAACTTCCTCACCGCAGGAATCAAGGATATCATACTGCCCGGTGAAATCAGGGAGATAATGAATTCTGTCCTTGTGGCAGAAAAGGCTGCGCAGGCAAACGTAATCTCCAGAAGGGAAGAGGTGGCTTCTACCAGATCCCTGCTCAACACAGCGAAACTCATGGATGAAAATCAGACACTCTATAAATTGAAGGAGCTTGAGTATCTGGAGAAGATTTGTGAGAAAGTTGGTGAAATATCCGTTAACGGCAATATGGGTATTATGGAGCAATTGGGTAAAATGATGGGGACGAGACAGCCGCAGTAATCTTATGCGGCTGTTGACAATTTTGATGTATAGCTTATAATTTATTATATTAAATAATCGAAATGCGAGATAAAAGTTTGAAAGTAAACTTTCAAACTATTGATTTTAATGTGCGCTAAAGCGCACAGGGGGTGTATTCATGAACCATCCGATTTGATTACGTTCAAAATGTTAGATTTACCGTGGAGATTGAAAAAGATCCACGGTTATTTTGGCGTACTCAAATATAATTTAAGGGGTGGTATTCATGAAAAGAAATCTTTTCTTTATGTATTCCATATCCTTTTTTCAGGGTATGGTTTTTTATTCGTCAATTGCGACACTATACCGCCAGGCCGCCGGGATTTCTATCTTTCAGATTACTTTGATAGAAAGCATATCTTTGGTACTTTCTCTCGCTTTTGAAATCCCGTGGGGGGGGCTTGGCAGACCGCATTGGCTACAGGCGCACGATGATTATTTGTAATACTTTGTTTTTTATCTCCAAAATCATTTTCTGGAAGTTTTAAAATAACTAATTAAAAAAATAAAGAAGATACCCTGCGGTAGTGGCTATTTCTATACTATTGCGGGGTATATTATGTTCTGCATATATGATATTATTTGTCTTCTTTTTATTTTCAAGTCAGAAAAATGTGATTTTTTAGTCTGATTTTGTCAGAAAAATGTGTTTTTAATAGTTCGATTTTGCCGGAAAAATGTGTTTTCTATTCATTAAAATTTCCGGAAAACTTAAACAGAGAGAAATAACACCTACTTTCCGCTCCTTTGCATTTCATGAACCACGCTGAGTCCTATCGGTATAGATATCGCAAGAGTGAATACATCCGATACTGCCTGGCACATTTCTACTCCGGTGAGCCCAAAGAAATACGGCAGAATATAAATTAAAGGTATAAAACAAAGTCCCTGCCTTGCCGACGCCACAATTGACGCCTTCAAACCTTTTCCTACAGACTGCAGCATCATATTGCATATCACAATCCATGCATTAAGCGGAAATAATGCCGCCTGATACCTCAAGGCTGCCACTCCAACCTCGATTACTTCAGGGTCTCCTTTTCGGAATAACGCTACCAGCTGCGGTGCAAAAACAATTCCGGTACCTCCGACAATTAGCAGAAATATAAAAGCATATTTGACACAAAACCAAAAAGCTTCCAGTACCCGTTCATATTTTCCGGCTCCGTAATTAAAACCGCAGACCGGTTGGAATCCCTGTCCGAATCCGATCAATGCAGAGTTGGCAAACATTGAAACTCTCGATACAATGGACATTCCGGCGATTGCGGCATCGCCGTAGCCTCCTGCCGCATGATTAAGGCAGATTGTTGCTACGCTCGCAAGCCCCTGCCTGCACAAGGAGGGTGTACCGCCGCGTATAATTTCTTCATAATAATAAAGGCTTGGCTTAAAATTACCAAATCGAATCTGAATATTTCCGCCCCGCCTCGTCATAAATATCAGCAGAACGAAACTTATGTACTGACTGACTACCGTTGCAATAGCCGCTCCCGCAATTCCAAAATTACATGTAAAAATCAAAACCGGATCTAAAATAATATTTAATATCGCTCCGGACACAATTCCGATCATTGCATAAAAAGCGCTTCCCTGAAACCGCATTTGATTATTCAGAACCAAGGAGGAGGTCATCGCCGGTGCGCCAAGAAGGATAATTCCCAAATAAGAAACCGTATAAGGCAGTATCGTATCCGTAGAGCCAAGCGCATATGCCAATGGTTTAACAAATATTAAGCCTGCTGCCATTAGTATAATTCCGGCAATAAATGCGGAAAAGAAGCCGACCGATGACATTTTTTCAGCTTCATCCATTTCACCTGAGCCCAGCTTTCTGGATATATAATTACCGGAACCATGTCCGAAGAAAAATCCAATCGCCTGTATAATCGCCATCATTGAAAAAACAACGCCCACCGCACCCGTAGCCTGCGTATTTATTTTTCCTACGAAAAAAGTATCCGCCATGTTATAAAACGAGGTAATCAGCATACTTAAAATAGTAGGTCCCGCTAATGTGCACACTAACTTTTTAACCGGCGTTTCCAACATATAAGTCCGTTTTTCTTCCGCATTTGTAAACTGCATAATCAGCACCTCTTTATTCCCGCATTCCTTAAAGTGTAAATAATCTATTTATTGCCTAAACCCATAATTTATGCTATTGTAAATATAAGTATAAATTTAGATATTTCTTTTATAATAATATCTTAATAATACTACTTTTACAAATATTAAATCAATACAGAAAGGAACGTACATGAACCAGAAAGCATTTTTCCAATTATCCTACGGTCTATACGTAGCAGCCACCAAATCAGAGCAAAAAATGAACGGATGCATTATCAATACGGTAACACAGGTAACAAATGACCCGAAGCAGATTATTATGGCTGTCAATAAAAGTAACCTTACCTGTGAGCTTGTCCAAAAATCAGGCATAGTATCGATTTCAGTTCTTTCAGAAACTGCGCCATTCTCCCTCTTCCAGCACTTCGGTTTTCAAAGCGGAAGAGAGGTGGATAAGTTTGTGGGAATACCTTTCGCCATGACGAAACAGGAACTGCCATACCTGACGCAGCATACTACCGCTTATCTTGACTGTAAGGTTATAAATTCTTATGATTTGGGAACGCATATGATGTTTCTGGCGTCAGTATCGGATGCGGAGGTCATTTCCGATGAAAAAGCTATGACTTACTCCTATTATCATGAAGTAGTTAAGACTCAAGGCTCTTCTGAAACGCCTGCTTCCACAAAAGGCTGGCGGTGCACGGTATGCGGCTATGTTTATGAAGGAGAAGAGCTTCCGCCAGACTTCATATGTCCATGGTGCAAGCATGGAGCATCAGATTTTGAAAAAATAATGTAACTGGCTTTTCGAGCTTTACAAGAAAATTTGACTGCATTACAGGAAAATTAATATAATAATGCGCAAAATAACGGAGCTGCTAATATAAATTAACAGCTCCGTAAAAAAGTCATCAATATATTTATATAACCGCTTCCTTCGCCTTCTGGAAAAGACTTTTAAATTTAGAAGACAACTTACACAGCTTATCATACAAGTCAAAAGTTATTTCCGTTGTCGGAGCGACCTGCAAATATGTACACACCATACATACCATAGTGTAGCTGTCCATGACAGAAGATTTTACAATCAGTACAATCATCATGGTAAGCATAAATGAAACGAAGAATACCTGAAATCCGGGTATTCCCAAAATACCTACGATGCCAACCATCGCAAATAATAAGATGAACCATGCAATAGTAGAAACTATAAATGTGATAAGCGCCGTCTTGAGAGCATCTTTAATAACGATTTTCCAATTCTGAAAGTAAATAACCACTCCGTCTGCGGCACTCTTAAAGGAAGATTGTTCATCCTTATAAAACGTGTATGCCAGACAGCATTCATCTACATTTCCAAGCGCAATATTTACAAAAGTCTGGGCAAGTGAAACTAAAGAATCCATTCCGGGTATTTTACCCAGAACATTACCTACAATATCCAGTCCGCCGTTAATCTGCCTTACGGCGCCTGATACCAGACGATCCACTGCAAAATAAGCGGCAGCAGTTGCAAATTTTTTCTTTACAATCTGAGTGCCGTATTCAAACTGATTTTCCGGCAGGCTCCCCGTAGTTACCAGATGAGTAACCACTGCTATATGTCCCGCTTTTACTAAATATCCTACATAATATTGGGAAATTCCTAATGCTGCTGCAGACAGTCCTATCCATACCATCACCGAATACCCCATTACGGTGCTGTTTTTGGACACGGCTGAAATACCGATTAAAAGTAATCCCAGCACAATCGAGAATACTATGGCGCATCCTCCCAGTGCAAGTTTTAACCATACAAATTTTATGGTCTTCTTAAAAACTTCATTTGCTTTCATCTAAGCTCCTCCTTAAGTAAATAACTGAATATTTGAAATAATACGTAGATTTTAACTTTTTTCAAATAAAATATTATCATTTTATATTTGTTGTGTTAAAATCAAATTGCCAATCCGAAAGCAGTATAACACACCGCCTTTAACAAGGGGAAAAAATTACGTGAACGCGCGGAAAATCGGCGTAAGCGTAAAGCTGAAAGGAAAAAAGCCATGAAAGTTGCGATATGTGAAGACGAAAAGATAATGGCGGATAAAATTTGGAGCTTTTTCTTTGATATGGATAATATAGATGCAAAATGTTATCCCGACTCCGAAACCCTTTTATCAGATTACGAATGCGGGGCAAGATACGATATAATATTCTGCGATATAGTAATGAAGTCAATGAACGGAATAGACTTATGCAAAGCAGTAAGGAAAATGGATAAAAATGTATATTTATGTATTATCACAAATTATATTGAGTATGCGCCGTCAGGTTATGAAGCAGGCGTTTTCCGATATCTTCTAAAACCGGTAACAAAAGAAGACGTGTTGAAGGTTGTTGACGATATCCAAAATAACGCTTCTCCTGCCAAAAGGATTATGGTTAAATCCTTTCATGAAAGTGTTGTTATTGAACCAATGTCCATAATATATATTGAAGTAAAAGACAAATATTCCTACGTTCACTATTGGAAGGAAGAAAACCCCCGCAGGGAAGAAATCGTAATTACCGCAAGCAGCTTAAATCATTTTGAAGAAACCTTAGATGGCAAAAGCTTCTGCCGAATCCACAGAAAATACTATGTCAATCTTGAACATGTCAAAAGCTATAACAGCATGTCGTTACTAATGGACTGTGGTACTACGCTTCCCATAAGCTACAGAAAATTAAGCACGTTTAAAGAGGCTTTTGAAAATTTCCTGTTGTAAATTATACTTGAAAAGCATCGCGAAAGGATAAATTAATATGATACCTTATATTTTATCTTATTTATCAAATACAATGGCATTACTGATTATAATGCTTTTTTATCTTTTGTTTTTTGTCAAAGGGTTCACACTTAATATCAGAAAGCTGTTTTCCATTATTGCAGTATTTCTTATAATAAACGCTTTAACTTCAATATCCGGTGACGATATCTTTGTTATAATCTCTGTTTTGGGTATACTTCCCGTGATTGATATATTATGCTGCCGTAACCGGATATATAATCTGTTTATGATAATTCCTTCATACCTTTTTTATGCCTTAATGTCTGTTTTTCCGGCATTCATTATCCGTATTATATCAAGAACCGAAGCCACACCGCTTTACGGCGTTGAATCTCTTACTGTATCCGCACTTATAACGGATTTCTGTCTTGTAATGTTTCTGATGGGAACATATATTTTGTGCCGCAGAAGGAGAATCGATTTACGGCTTAAGCCTCTGGAAATTTTGGGATTTTTTGCTTTTTTTATTTTCATTTTATTTATGATGTACAGTATGGGTGTATATAATGCCACACAAGAGTTTGTGCCGAGCATCATACTTGATTTGCTGGCAATATTTTTCATATTGGCAATTTTTCTTGCATATTGGAGCTATCTCATCATAGTACGTGACAGAAAAAATATTAAAATAGATGCCGAAAATGCAAAGAACTATATTTCCATGCAGCTTGACAGTCTGGAATTGGAAGAGGCCAACCGTCAGGAAATAAAAGTCATGAAACATGATTTAAGAAACCACCTGCAGGTCATTCAGGAAATGTGTAATACCAGACAGTATTCCCAGATGGAAGCATATATCGCCGGACTATCGGGGAATCCCGAACTGTCAAGGAGTTTTCACATAACGGGAAATCAGGCGGCAGATACCGTTATATCCCTTAAAAAAGCATCTGCGGACAGTTCCGGTATTCGTTTTATATGTGACGGCAGTTTCCAATGGCTCGACAATATGATTCCTATGGATGTATGCACTATTTTTTCAAATTTACTGGACAATGCATTAGAAGGCGTCAAGACAGCAAAAGACCCGTATATATCAATAAAAGGAACGGACCACGAGCACTTTTATGCAATAACCTTCTCCAATAGTATACCGGAAGATGTAAAAATCAGAAATAACTCCGTAAAAACCAGTAAAAAGGACAAAAAACAACATGGATTAGGCCTTTCCAGCGTGGATTCGGTTATCCGGAAATATAACGGTCAATACACTCTGAAGTGCAAAGACATGGAGTTTAGCGTGCAGGCAGTTTTTCACAAATAAAGCATTGAATTGAGATACTTTTCAATTATGCGCTTTTTACAGAAGTATTTATTACGTACTTTTTTTAAAAATTAATTGACATTTCGTTTCCGCCGCGTTATGATATAAAAAATTCAAAACACCTAAACCGATGACGCGGAAGTAAAGGTGATGATGCTCCTACAGAGAACCCGAAATGCTGAGAACGGGTGGAAAACAAGTCATTAAATGGACCCGCTGAGGGTGGTATCCTACTAAGTGTACAGTGTTAGCTGTAAATCAAGGTGGCACCGCGGATAGCTATTATTCGTCCTTGACATATTTTTGTCAAGGGCGTTTTTTTCCTTATAGAAAGGAGTATGACTATAATATGATTCAACCTGAACTTAATGTATTAAAAGAACTTCAAAAACAAAATGAATATAAGTCAGTTCCCGTCAGCATGGAAATTTTATCCGATATCAGAACTCCCATAGAGGTTCTGCGTATCCTCAAAAATATTTCCAGCCACTGCTACCTGCTTGAATCTGTTTCCGACCATGAAAAGTGGGGGCGTTATACATTTTTGGGCTATGACCCAAGTTTGGAAATCACCTGCCAGAACGGACATATGAAAGTAGGCGCGCTTTCCTTTGATACCACTGACCCCGGAAAATATATACGTCAGGTCATTGAAGAACATAAAAGTCCGCGTTTTCCTTACCTTCCTCCTTTTACGGGCGGTCTGGTCGGATACTTTTCCTATGATTATCTGAAATATGCGGAACCTTCATTAAATCTGGATGCAGTTGACACCGAAGGGTTTAAAGATGTAGACTTAATGCTTTTTGATAAAGTAATCGCCTTTGACAACTTCAAACAGAAAATTATATTGATTGTAAATATCAGCCTTGACGATCCCGATACGGAATATAACAGAGCGATTCTTGAACTGAATCAGTTAGCCGAGCTTATTAAAAACGGCACTCCTGCCAAGGATACCTCCGGCAGATGCACCACTGATTTTCAGCCGCTTTTTCAAAAAGATGAATACTGTTCAATGGTGGAAAAAGCAAAACACCATATCAAGGAAGGAGATATTTTCCAGATAGTCCTCTCTAACCGTCTGGAAGCCGGTTTTGAAGGAAGCCTGCTAAATACTTATCGGTTGCTGCGTACCCTGAATCCTTCACCATATATGTTCTACTTTTCAAGCAGCGACATAGAAGTGGCAGGCGCATCTCCTGAAACACTTGTCAAGCTGGAAAACGGAGTTCTGCACACATTCCCGTTAGCCGGAACCAGACCCAGAGGAAAAACACCGGAAGAGGATAAGGCTCTGGAAAAGGAACTTTTGGCTGACCCTAAGGAACTTGCTGAACATAATATGTTAGTGGACCTTGGCAGAAATGATATCGGCAAAATCAGCAAATTCGGGTCCGTGGAAGTGGAAAAATATCATAGCATAGAAAGATACTCCCATGTTATGCATATCGGTTCAACTGTTCGCGGAGAGATTCGGGATGATGAAGATGCGCTTTCAGCCATAGATGCCATTCTCCCTGCAGGAACCCTGTCAGGCGCACCGAAAATCATGGCATGTCAGCTTATAAATGATTTGGAAAACAATAAGCGCGGTATCTACGGCGGCGCTATCGGCTACCTTGATTTTACAGGTAATCTTGACACCTGCATAGCCATCAGAATCGCCTATAAAAAGAATAATAAAGTCTTTGTCCGCAGCGGTGCCGGCATCGTAGCGGATTCCGTTCCCGAAACGGAATTTCAGGAATGTCTGAATAAAGCGGCAGCAGTTATGAAAGCACTAAAATCCGCCGAGAACGTAGAATAGGAAAAGAGCACAAACTCACAGCTTGGGTAAGAATGGAGGATTAGTATGATTTTATTAATTGATAACTACGACAGCTTTTCATATAATCTGTTTCAGCTGATAGGCTCCTTGAATCCGGATATAAAGGTAATCCGCAATGATGCGTTCACCGTAAAAGAAATAGAAGAAATGAAACCGGAGGCTATCATTCTTTCCCCCGGCCCCGGCAAGCCGGAGGATGCCGGCATTTGTATTGATGTGGTAAAGGAGCTTGGAGATAAAATTCCGATTCTGGGTGTATGTCTTGGACATCAGTCCATATGCACGGCTTACGGCGGCACGGTATCATATGCAAAAGAATTAATGCACGGAAAGCAATCAATGACGAAACTTGATAAGGAATGCCCTATTTTTAAGGGTCTTCCCGAAACCATACCAGTGGCAAGATATCATTCTCTTGCACTAATCGAAGACACATTGCCTGAATGCCTAACCATAACCGCCAGAACAGACGACGGCGAGGTCATGGCGGTGCAGCATAAGACTTATCCGGTCTATGGATTACAATTCCACCCTGAATCCATACTCACCCCGGATGGTAAGGTGATAGTAAAAAACTTTTTAGAAGAAAATACTACACGCGCAAAGTAAGTCAACTGTAAGTAACACGGGATGTAATATTGTCACATTATAATATAAATATTAAATAAGAATGGAGGATTAATCAAAATGATTAAAGAAGCTATTATAAAAATTGTTGACAAGCAGGATTTAACTTATGACGAGGCATATGCTGTAATGAATGAAATTATGAGCGGTGAAACCTCTCCTACACAGAACGCCGCTTTTCTTGCTGCCTTATCCACCAAAAGCACGAAAGCCGAAACGGTTGATGAGATTGCAGGCTGCGCTGCAGCCATGCGCGACCACGCCCTGAAGGTAAATCATAGCATGGACGTTCTGGAAATCGTAGGAACCGGCGGAGACGGCGCTCACAGCTTCAATATCTCAACCACATCCGCACTTGTCGCTGCTGCCGGCGGTGTAAAAATTGCCAAGCACGGCAATCGTGCCGCTTCCTCAAGCTGCGGTACGGCAGACTGTCTGGAGGCGCTGGGAGTAAACCTCGACCTTTCTCCTGAAAAATGTGTCGAATTACTCGAAAAAGCCGGCATTTGTTTCTTCTTTGCACAGAAGTATCACACATCAATGAAATATGTAGGACCTATCCGTAAGGAACTTGGTATCCGTACCGTATTCAATATTTTAGGACCTCTGACCAATCCGGCTTCCCCTAACAGGCAGCTCCTGGGCGTATATGACCAGTCTCTCGTGGAACCTCTTGCAAGGGTTCTGTACAGTCTCGGAGTGAAAAGAGGTATGGTAGTTTACGGAATGGATAAGATGGATGAAATTTCCGCCAGCTCTTCTACTTTTGTCTGTGAGTTTAATAATGGTGAATATAAAACCTATACCATCAAACCTGAGGATTTCGGACTTACCACCTGCAAAAAGGAAGACCTTGTCGGCGGTACGCCTGATGAAAATGCGGCAATCACTGTTTCCATCTTAAAAGGTGAAAAGGGACCGAAGCGCAATGCGGTTCTGATGAATGCAGGGGCTGCGCTCTATATTGCGGAAAAGGCGGAATCGCTGGCGGATGGGGTTAAGCTGGCCGGGGAGATTATTGATTCGGGGAAAGCGTTGGAAGTGCTGGAAGTGTTTAAGACGGAAAGTAATAAGTAGGGATTGATTAGGCTGTGATGAGCTGCGGTGAATATATTCTCTTCAAATCCCATTATGCCGGACATTCCACTGAGCCCCATAATGCGGGTCTCAGTTCCATGGCATAGAGGGCTTCTCAGAGAATATATTCACCGCAGCTCCCGGCAGGTTATCTATTTTATAATATTATATTTATACAATTCCTATATTCGCTATTTCAAAAACGTAGTTGTACAATATAGACAATATCATAAGCAAGGTGCTATGGAGCCGTAGTCCACTGAAAGTGGACTTGTACTTTAGGCTGCGTACTTTGCGGCCTTAGTACCGCTACGAGCGACAATGCAGCGCAAGCGTGCCCTGCGTTGATTTGTCTATATTGTACAACGGTCGTCTTGAACAACCTAGTTTTGTTGAGCATCTAAGAATTATATGAAAGGATTAAAGAAATATGGCAAATATTCTGGACACCATAGCTGAATACGCCAGAGAGCGCGTATTGCAAGCAAAGAAATCTCTCCCGCTTGATGAAATAAAACGCCTTGCTCTCGCCGAGAACTGCAATACAGGCTTCCCATTTGAAAAAGCCCTCGCACAAGAAGGTATCAGCTTTATTTGCGAATGTAAGAAGGCTTCTCCTTCAAAGGACCTGATTGCTGAGGATTTCCCTTATCTTGATATTGCAAAAGAATATGAAGCTGCAGGCGCGTCCTGTATTTCTGTTTTAACAGAGCCTAAGTGGTTTCTCGGAAAGAACGAATACCTGAAGGAGATAACTCAAGCCGTATCTATCCCCTGTATCCGTAAGGATTTCACGGTGGACGAATACATGATTTATGAAGCTAAGCTGCTTGGAGCCGGCGCGGTTTTACTTATTTGTTCGCTGCTTTCTACGGAAGATTTAAAGCGTTACATTGAAATATGTGACAGCTTGGGACTCTCAGCGCTGGTTGAAGCGCATGATGAGACGGAAATAGCTTCTGCGATAGATGCCGGTGCGCGTATTATAGGGGTAAATAACCGAAATCTGAAAAATTTTACGGTGGATATAAATAACAGCGGACGTCTCCGTTCACTGGTGCCGGATAATGTTCTCTTCGTTGCTGAGAGCGGCATAAAGGGCAGAGAAGATGTTGCCGCTCTGGAAAAAGCACATGTAGACGCAGTGCTGATCGGAGAAACACTTATGCGTGCCGATGATAAAAAAGCCATGCTTAATGCATTAAAAGGATTATAAACGCCGTTATTATATTATACAAGCAAAATAATAAATTGTTGCAAGCTAAGAGGATGACATAGTAATTACCAGGGAGGATTTATGACAAAGATAAAGATTTGCGGATTACAGTCGGAAGACGACATTTCCTATGTAAATGAATTGCAGCCGGACTATATCGGATTTGTGTTTCTACAGGGAAGACGCCGCTATGTCTCTCCTGAAAAAGCAGCCCGGCTAAGAAAACTTCTGAATCCTTCCATTCAAAGTGTGGGTGTATTTGTAAATGAAACTGTAGATAATGTGGCAGCTCTATTACAAAACGATACTATTCAACTCGCCCAGCTTCACGGACAGGAAGATGAAGCTTATGCGCGGGAACTAAAGCGATTGTGCAATAAGCCGATTATTAAAGCATTTATAATAAAAACAAAGGAAGATATCCAAAGGGCTCTGACTTACCCGGCCGACTATCTTCTGTTAGACAATGGACTTGGTACTGGCGAATCTTTTGATTGGTCACTGATACAGAATATTGACAGACCTTTCTTTCTGGCAGGCGGTCTGAATCCTGAAAACGTGAAGGAAGCCATAGCCGTTACACACCCTTACGGTGTGGATACCAGCTCAGGCGTAGAAACGGACTATCGAAAGGATTACTATAAGATTAAAGCTTTTATAAATGCTGTGCGTTATTTGGAACTGGATTAAGTTAATGATTATATAAGTAATTATAAGACTCTATTTCGATAACCAGAACTTATCCAAGATAAACAAAATAAGGCGCGATTTCGCTTGCGGTGAGCACCGTTTTTGTACAGATAATTTACAAAGTAAATTTTCTGTTATTTGAGATAAGTTCGTAACAAGTGATAATAGTTTCTCGATTAGCTAAAAATTTTCTATATAAAAAGGAGGCAGATTATGTCAAATTCTAAAGGCCGCTTCGGAGTTCACGGAGGACAGTATATTCCCGAAACTCTTATGAATGCCGTAATTGAACTGGAAGAAGCTTATAACAGTTACAAGGATGACCCTGAGTTCAACAAAGAACTTACGGAACTTTTTAACGAGTATGCCGGTCGTCCCAGCCGTCTCTACTATGCAGAGAAAATGACAAAAGACTTGTGCGGTGCGAAAATTTATTTAAAAAGAGAAGATTTGAATCACACCGGTTCCCATAAAATCAACAATGTTCTGGGACAGGCGCTTCTCGCCAAAAAAATGAGAAAAACCCGCCTTATTGCAGAAACCGGCGCCGGCCAGCATGGCGTTGCAACTGCTACTGCTGCGGCGCTGCTCGGCATGGAATGTGTGGTCTTTATGGGTGAAGAAGATACGAAAAGACAGGCTCTTAATGTATACAGAATGCGTCTTTTAGGCTCGGAAGTCATTCCCGTTAAAACCGGAACCGCAACACTTAAGGACGCTGTTTCGGAAGCAATGCGTGAATGGACCAGCCGTATCGACGATACGCATTACTGCCTCGGTTCCGTTATGGGACCGCATCCATTCCCAACCATTGTAAGAGATTTTCAGTCAGTCATTTCCCGTGAAATCAAACAACAGGTAATGGAAAAAGAAGGCAGACTCCCGGATGTAGTTATGGCATGCGTAGGCGGAGGCAGTAATGCTATGGGAACTTTTTATCATTTTATTGAAGATGAGTCAGTTAAACTGATTGGCTGTGAAGCAGCCGGACGCGGAATCGATACTTTTGAAACGGCTGCTACGATAAATACCGGCAGACTGGGAATCTTCCACGGCATGAAATCATATTTTTGTCAGGATAAATACGGTCAGATTGCACCCGTTTATTCTATCTCTGCCGGTCTGGATTATCCCGGCATCGGGCCTGAGCATGCATGGCTCCATGATACAGGCAGGGCTGAGTATGTTCCTGTTACGGACGATGAAGCGGTTAATGCTTTTGAATATCTTTCACGTACGGAAGGCATTATTCCCGCTATTGAGAGCGCACATGCAGTAGCACATGCCATGAAGATCGCACCTGAGTATTCCACAGACAAGATTATTGTAATCACCATTTCAGGACGCGGAGACAAAGACTGTGCCGCCATTGCGCGTTACAGAGGGGAGGATATCAATGAGTAAAATTTCTGAGGCTTTTGCACACGGCAAAGCATTTATACCTTTTATCACCTGTGGGGATCCGGATCTTGATACCACAAAAGAAATAGTCTTAAGTATGGCAGCAAACGGAGCCGACCTGATTGAGCTTGGTATTCCTTTTTCCGATCCAACTGCAGAAGGTCCTGTCATACAGGGCGCGAATCTAAGGGCATTAACAGGCGGAGTCACTACCGACAGGATTTTCGACATGGTAAGACAGCTCCGTCAGGATATCTTCATTCCTATGGTGTTCATGACCTATGCCAATGTCGTATTTTCTTACGGTGCAGATAAGTTTATCAATACCTGTGCCGAAATCGGAATAGACGGACTGATTCTTCCCGACCTTCCATTTGAAGAGAAAGAGGAATTTGATGACATTTGCGAAAAATACGGCGTAGACCTTGTTTCACTCATTGCACCTACTTCCGCAAACCGGATAGCCATGATTGCAAGCAAAGCGCAGGGCTTCATATACATTGTATCCAGTCTGGGCGTGACAGGAGTACGAAGCGAAATAAAAACCGATATTCCTTCCCTTGTCAGGCTGGTACGTGAAAATGCCTCCGTTCCATGTGCGGTTGGTTTCGGTATATCCACTCCCGAACAGGCTGTCAAAATGGCATCTGTTTCCGACGGCGCCATCGTAGGTTCCGCCATCGTCAAACTTATTGCACAATATGGTAAAGATGCGGCGAAACCTGTCGGAGAATATGTAAAAAGCATGAAAGATGCTCTGAGAGCTATATAATTTCTACATTTACGGCTATTGCAACCTAAAATATACATCAAAAAACTTAAAAGCAACATGGAATTGATAGAATTAACATGCCTGATTTCATAAGATGAGACTACAAAATCAAAGACCCTCGCGGCAGTCTCCAAACGTCTGCAAGCAGCCACTTGGCTCGTTGCTCGAGGGAATAAAAGAAAGGGAATAACTGTTACATATTAAGCAGTTAAAGGGAAATCAAAATGAGTTTAGGCGAAAATTTACAATTCCTTAGAAAAAGGAACAACATTACGCAGGAAGAGCTTGCGGAAAAATTAGAGGTCTCAAGGCAGTCCGTATCAAAATGGGAGTCTGATAATACCTATCCGGAAATGGATAAGCTTATACAGCTAAGTCAGATGTTCCACTGCCAGATAGATGATTTAATCCAAAAGGATATCAGTAAACTCTACGTTGAAGACAGAAGCCACTATGACGAGCATATGAATTTATTCAGTAAGATGATGTCCTTGGGCATCGGACTGATTCTGCTGGGTATTTCCGTTATGTCTTTTCTTAACGGAATCAGGATAGGCGCGAATAATTCAATAAATGAAGGCATCAGTACCATCGCTTTTTTCATTTTTCTTATTATTGCCGTTGCTATTCTTATTGTCATGGGATTGCAGCACAGCGCTTTTGAACAAAAGAACCCTCATATAGAAAACTTCTATAGTCAGGAAGAGATTGATAGTTTTAATAAGAAATTTTCAGTTATGATAGCATCAGGAGTTGTTCTCATACTAATAGGCGTTATCATCTTAATTGGCACAGAGGCTTTTCTTTCTGAAATTAATCAAAACAGTCCATATGATTTTGAAGGAATATTTGCCTCAATATTCTTTCTATTCATTGCTGCTGCCGTAATGCTTCTGGTATACGCAGGCATACAAAAAGGAAAATACAATATAGAAGAATATAACGTAATGCATGACAAAGAATCGGCAGAATATAAGAAAAGCCAGATTACGGGACGTATATGCGCCTGCCTGATGTTGACTGCCACTATCATTTACTTAATATTAGGCTTCGTATTCAACGAATGGGGCATGCCTTCTGTTGTATTATTTCCGGTATTCGGTATCGGCTGTGGAATAGTGTCTATAATTGTTGATAAGCAGATATTAGAAAAATAATCGGAATTATAATATTCACGGACAAGGCATTTCAGAGAGAATGATTATGAGGCAAATAAAATGAAAATTAAAGATGTATATCGTAGAAAGGGTAATTATATTGTATCAGTTATTATGGCGTTGCTCTGTATTACTGTTACTTTTATCTCATCTGTTGCGCCAAATGTTTATAATGTATTAGCATATGCGTATCCGATAAAATATCCATGGCAGATATGCAGCGGAATATTTCTGCATGGTTCTCCTGATTTATCCATGTCAGGAACAATCGGGCATTTAGGTTTTAATTTGTTGCTTGTTCTTCCTTTTGGAATAATGATTGAGAAAATAATTGGAAGTAAAAGATTTTTAATATTGTCAGTTTGCTTATGGATAGTTAATGCGTTGGCTTTCTATGCAATTGCTTTTTGTGTGACTCCAAAGGGAGAAACTGCTTATGGCGCTGGTATTTCCGGCATTGCTTTTTCATATGGAATTATTGGACTGTATTCTTTATTTAGATTAGCAAAAAATGACTTAAAGTCTTTGTTTAAGCAATTTAGTTTTTATCTTTTACTAAACATTGTTGTCGTTATGTTGGTTATGATTAACCCGTACATAGCAGGTGTATCATCAATGATTCTTCATCTGGTGGCGGTAGTGGCTGGAGTAATTTATTTAATAATTGACCATAGGAAATTTGATAAAACTATTTACTACTGAAAACTTTTTACTATTATAGTGAAAGTTTTCAGTAGAACTGAAATCTTTGTTTGACATATAAAAAAGTTTTCAGTATAATTTTGGTATAGATACCGATACAAACATTCACCAAGCGCATAAAATGGGAGATTGTTATGATCTACAGAGAACATTATATTAAACCTGTCCGGGACTTTTATGAATCGGATCTTATCAAAATTATCACAGGCATTCGCCGGTGCGGCAAATCTGTTATTTTGGAGCAGATCATGCAGGAAGTAGGAAAGCAAACGGATAATATTATTTATCTTAATTTTGAAGACAGACGCATATCAGCTAATATAACAGATGAAAATTCCTTGATTTCATACGTGGAAAGCCACCGAAAAGGCGGAAAATGCTATCTTTTCTTTGATGAAGTACAGACTCTTGACGGTTGGCAGAATGCATGCAAAACTCTGCGGCTTTACGATTACTCTCTGTTTATCACGGGTTCCAACTCTAAACTGCTTTCAGGCGAATTTACGAAAGAACTCAGCGGAAGATATGTTGCTTTTCGTATTCGCCCTTTTGTTTATAAAGAGATTGCAGAATATGCCGCAGAACTCGGAAAAGAAGTTTCTGTCACGGATTATCTGGTTTGGGGCGGCTTCCCCAAACGTTTTGAGTTTGACAATCCCACGGCGCAGCGCAGATATCTTAATGATTTGGACGATACGATTATCATTAATGATCTGATGCACCGTTATAAAATCCGCAAAGAAAACCTTTTCAAAAAGCTCGTAAACTATGTGCTGCGTTCCAACAGCAGAATTTTTTCCGCAAAATCCATTCACGACTATATCAAAAAGGAACACGAACCCTGTTCCATAAATACCATTATGAAATATCTTGACTACCTTGAGGAAGCCTATATCATCGAATCGGTCAGACAGTATTCCGCCAAAGAAAAGAAAACTCTGAGTTATTATGTAAAAATATATGATGCCGACGTATCGTTCAACTCACTTCGCTGTCTCGATAATCGTTTTGATCTTACGCACAATCTGGAAAACATTGTCTATCTTGAACTGATTTATATGGGCTATGACATTCAGGTATATAACAATGGCGGAAAAGAGATCGATTTTCTTGCCAGATGCGGTAATATAAACTATTTTATTCAGGCCGCATACAGTGTGGCAGATGATAAGGCGTACACAAGAGAATTAACAGCATTTAAAAATATTGACAATTTATCCCAAAAGATTTTGATAACCAATGACGATATCGACTACTCTACAAGCACCGTACGTCATATTAAATTAAAAGATTTTCTGCTTATGAATCATTTGTAAGGTAATTCTTTATGAAGCAGTTACAGTTCTTAGATAAAGAGGAGGTATAACATCAATGAAAAAGAAAATTTTAATAATATCACTGGCAGTTGCTTTGTTTACATCTCTTACTGCCTGTGGAAACAAGGCTGATGAATATTACGAAAGCGGGCTCTCTTATTTATATGGTACTGATGAAAAAGAAACTGACTATGAAAAAGCCTATTCCGATTTTGAAAAAGCAAAAGAAGCCGGGAAAACCGAAGCTAATCTCTATTTAGGTCTATTATATGATTATTATGGCTATCCACAGCAGGACTATGGGCTTGCCCGTAAATATTATGAGGCATGCGGCGATAATCCATATGCGCAGATCTGTCTGAGTAATCTATACATATCCGGTCAGGGCGTGGAAAAAAATAAAGAAAAATCAGTTGAATTGGTTTCATCAGCAATAGATAGCGGAATCGTTGAAGGTTATCTGATAAGAGGCATCGCTGCAGCCGATGAAAACGATTATGTTTTAGCATTAGAATGCTTCAATAAAGTATTAGACGGAACAGAACCTGTGTTTTTAGCAGTAGCAATGAATAACATAGGAATTATTTATGAGAATGGCCTAGGCGTAGAACAGAATTATGCAATGGCAATAGGATGGTTTGAAGAATCTGCTGCTTTAAACAATACAACTGCGATGACCAACTTAGGTTTTATGTATGGAAACGGCTTAGGCGTAGTACAGGATTATACCAAGGCTTTGGAATGGTTTGAAAAATCCGCTGCTTTATATAATCCAAATGCAATGAATAACATAGGATATCTGTATGAAAACGGTTTTGGCGTCGAACAGGATTATGACAAGGCAATGGAATGGTATGAGAAATCCGCTGCTTTAAATAATTCTACTGCCGCAAATAATATAGGTACTTATTACTATAACGGTTTTTCCGTAGAGCAGGACTATGCAAAAGCAATGGAATGGTTTAAAAAATCTGCCGAGCTGGATAATTCAATTGCAATGCTTTGGATAGGCTATATGTATGAAAACGGCGACGGAGTAGAACAGGACTATGAAATGGCGATGGAATGGTATATGAAATCCGCGGAACTAAATAATTATGAGGCTATGACTTATATAGGCGCTTTATATGAAAATGGCTTAGGCGTAAAACAGGATTATAACGAAGCAATGAGATGGTACAATAAGGCTGACGAAGTGATGCAATCTTATCAAAATTAGTAATTTAAATAAATCAGCAGGGGGCGTATCAATATGATATGCCCCCTATTATATATTCCGTTTTTGCAAATTATTCTTCCGGAAGTACCTCAGTTACTTCTACTTTGATAATATCACTGAAAAAGGATTTGATTTCATCCACCGAACCGCAGGTAAATTTATCATTCATTATAAAAGCTCCGCTTGCAGAAATTGCATTATCTTCGCCAACAATGAATGTTACAGCTACCGGAACCGCGTTATCAAATGTGTACAGATAGATCACATCTTCATTAGTGTTCTCATTTACAAAAGTCTTTCCGACAGTACATACACTGGTTGCCGCTAATATTTCTACACCACTATAGCTATTAATTTGTGTCACTAAAGAACCAAGGGCTTTCCGTGTAATGTAGGACTTTAACCCTTCGGAAACATTATCCAGATTATTCAGTCCCACTGTAGCAAGACTTTCAATTTCAGTAGTGGAAATCGCGTACACTGTCTTCGGGGTCGTATAATCTCCGGTACTTATATCTTGAACAACCGATAAAACTTTACCGTTTCCGGTATAGAAGAGGTCTAAGCATTCTTCAGACCGTGTCATTTCAGACATAAGCTGAATTATTTCCAGACCTTGCGCATACAAAGACTTTGTTTCTGTCTTGTCTTCGTTATTTCCGCAGGCAGATAAGTTAAGTATTAATATAAGAATCATCATACTTGTAACAATTTTGATTGTTTTTTTCATAATAATTTCCTCCATACATCAATAGGTAGTGTCAAATCTACTACCTATTTTTTTGATAAAAACCTTTATTTTCGGGAG
>CAZRKN010000061.1:0-28736 GCA_964600805.1 uncultured Bacteroides sp.
TTATTTTTCCAAAGATAAATTGAAGTGGATAAAGCGTAACTCTTTGTATTCTGCGTAGAGTCCAGCCTTTTCTTTTTCTCCAGCAGTTTGAGCATAGTATCCTGATATAGTTCGTCTCCGTTTTCTGCGTCTCCGGCCGTCATCCGGCAGAAACGCAGTATATCCTTTCCAAACTTCAGGACAAACCGCTCGAATTCATCATTATTCATAGCAGCCATCCTCCTTCTTCTTTCAAGCCGGCTTGCAAAGATTTGCCCTTGCACTTATATATTGTCATGGCTTAGGAAAAAGTTTACAGTTTTCAAAAAAATGTTAAAAGCTCCTGACCTTGGCCAAGAGCTTTCTAAATTACTTTTTCGTCAGGCTGTCATATTTCCTCTTTTGCACTGCCTTAACAATAGGCATAGACAGTATTCCGGCGCCTATTCCGATTATCCACACATATTTCCAGCTTACAAGAAAACCGAAAAGATTAATTATGATAATAACAATCATCCAATAAAGAAATTGGAATTTTGCACCCGCCTTGTTCAACTCACCTATTATATCGACGCCATTTGATGAATGCGGCGCATTTTCTATAAATTCCGCTGCGCCGGCAGTACCTGAGCAGGCTCGAAAATCCGCACTGCACGTAACGGCAGCATTTCCGTATGCCTTATTGTCCAGAATTTCCTGTATGGCTGTACGGATACCTTCGGAAGAATCATCCTTTAACATAATTCCCGCACCGATTTCGGTAACTCTTCTCGCCACGGCATTCTGTTCACCCGTCTGCGGATAAAGAACCATCGGCGCAGCCATATACAGGCTTTCGGAAACGCTGTTCATTCCGCAGTGTGTAATAAAGGCATCCGTTTTGGAAAGAACATCAAGCTGGTCAACATAGGGATAAACTTTAATATTTTCCGGTAATGCCCCCAGCTTTTCGCAATCTATAGCATTTCCGCAGGATATAATTACATCGATATTCAGGTCTTTCAGAGCGTCGATACAATTACCATAGAAATCAGGCCGGTCGTTAATGACCGTTCCCATAGAGATATAAACAAGCGGTCTCTCTTTCTCTTTTCGGGGAATAGCTTTTGAAAATACTGAGGGTCCGACAAAGGTATAATGGTCTGAAAAGCTCTCCGCATACGGCTGAAAGTTATACGAAGTATACACGACCGAATCCGTATTATTGTCGCTCTGAATCAAAGAAAATAAGCTTTTTACATGGTATCCGCAGGATTCCAGTTTTTTTAACTCTTTTGAGACTCTGGGAAGCCCGAAAATCAGTCCTGCCATTTCTCTTAAGCTGTTCTTCATATATCCTGAAGACATTTGATTGAATGCAAAGGTACTTGTAGACACCACCATCGGCACATTGTGTTTCCATGCGTTCAGCTTTCCCCAAAAGCAGACTGAGTCAGTATATACTACATCCGGATTAAATGTTTTGAATTCCTTATCCAGAAAATCATTCATGCTGAGTGTAATTCTAATATCCTGTATCGTCATTTCCGTAGTAGAGACGTTTTTCAGGTTGGTCTCTTCCTGCTTAGTCAATTCGGGCAAAAAAGAATCACAGGATATAAACTCAGCTCCGGTAGCTCTTATTTTCTCCTCAAATTCGCCAAACGAATAAAACTTGACTATATTTCCACGTCTGACAAGCTCAGCGGCAACCGGGAGCATTGGATTTGTGTGACCGTGTGCAGGAATACAAAAAAATGCTATTTTTTTCAATTTTCCTCACCGCCCTTTTCCTGAAACGCCACGCCGAACAATTCGGCAAATGCTCCCTTCGGAGGAATGGCGATACCTCGTTCCTCATCGCCAAGAATGAGCAGTGTATCTCCCGGTTTGATATCAAATATATCGCGTGCCTGTTTCGGAATAACTATCTGTCCTTTTTCACCGACAGTAGCCGTCCATGCGTATTTTCCTTTTGGTGCAGTCATTTCGTTTTGCCTCCTATAAGTATGATTTGTATAACAAATCATACTATATTAATATTAAAAAGTCAATTAAAAAATCTTCGTATTTTGAATATTATTTAATACTCTCTAAATACGAAGATTTACTCATTAAAATTATATGTGGACAGCCGTAAACCGCCTTAATATTTCATCACAGCCTTAATACTTCCTCACAGCCTTAACTTCCCGATACAGCATCTGATAATTTTCATACCGCACTCTGCTGATTTCGCCGCGCTCAACTGCTTCCTTGACCCCGCAGTCAGGCTCATCCATATGGGCGCAGCCTCTGAAACGGCAGTAAGGTTCATGCTGTCTGAATTCCGGATAGTATAGACCAAGCTCTTCTTTTTCAATCTCTGAGATGCTGAGAGATGTAAAACCGGGCGTATCCATAATATAGGTTTCATTCCCCAACGCAATGATCTCAGAATGCCTGGTGGTGTGACGCCCTCTCTCAATCTTTTCACTAATGCTTCCCGTCTCCATATTAGCCTCGGGATGAAGACAGTTAATAATCGTAGACTTCCCGACACCGCTGGGACCGGCAACAGCCGTCGTTTTTCCCACAAGAATGTTCTTTAACTCTTCTATGCCTTCCATTTCAAGCGCACTGATAAAAAGCGACTGATAGCCGCAGGTTTCATATGCTCTTTTAAGCGCGGCTTTTTCTTCCTCAGATGCAATATCCTGCTTGTTAAAGCAGATAATGCTTGAGAGCTTCTGCCGCTCCATATGAATCAAAAAGCGGTCTAACAGATTAAAATTCGGATTCGGCTTAACAATAGCAAAAATAACAAGCGCCTGATCGATATTCGCTACCGCAGGACGTATCAATGAATTTTTCCTCGGCAGGATTTCCGTAACATTTCCTTCCTTATTCTGTTCATCAAGCACTTCCATACAGACATTATCACCTACAAGCGGCTTGATATGAATATTTCGAAAAATCCCTTTCGCTCTGCAGAAGTACGTACCATTCCCTTCCACATGCACATAATAGAATCCTGCTATTCCCTTAATAATCTTTCCTACCATTAATCCTCTTTTCACTCTGCTGTAAATGTAACCACTCTTCTCACAATCTTCTCCGTCGAAGTACCCTCAATCGTCATCGTCTCGCCCGTATCCGGATTGGTCGTGGTCGTTGCGGGTGTCGTCACGGTAAATGTAAACTGGACTACTCCCGTAGAAGACTTGATTCCCGAATAATTAGTCGATATCGGGAAGGACGATGTCTGTGTACTCAATAACTGCGTCCCATCTGTGGCTATAAGAATTACTGACACAGGCATACCCGCCTGATAATCAGGGTCTTCTGTCGGCGCTGTAATTCCTTCCGTAAATTTATAAGTCACTTCCGTAGGACCTATACTGACTTTTAAATCAATTACGGTTCCTTTATCTACATATGTGTCCACTGAATAACTCTGGTAACATACTTTGTCTGTCAGGGATACATCCTCATTAATCGTCTGGGATACAGTTCCGACCTCCAGTCCGTTTTCATGCAGGACTACCATAGCGTCCATTTCCGTCATCCCAATCAGATTGGGAACCTTAATCTTTGAATTTTCTTCGCCCAGACTCACCCAGATGGTTATGGAAGCTCCTGCCGGCGCCATTGTTTCAGCCTCCGGAGTCTGCGAAATAATAAAACCGCTTTCTACTTCGGAACTATAATTTTCTGAAACGCTTACGCTAAAACCTTCTTTTTCCAGAATAGAGGCGGCTTCCGACTGCGACTTGCCCTTTACGTTCGGTACTACAACCCCGTTGCTTCCTTGTGCCACCGTCAAAACTACGTTTTTATTTTTTTCTACCATCGTTCCCGCCGCTTCGCTGGCTCTAATCACAATTCCCTCTTCGTAAGCGTCGGATACTTCATATTCAATTTCAGGCGTAAGACCCATTTCTATCAATGCGAGTTTAACTTCATCCAGCGTCTTTCCTGACACCTCAATCATTTCAACCGTATCAACAAGCTCTTCCGGATTATTTTCCTCGTCCACAGTACCAAACCTAAACATGCCGAATGCACTCCCGACCATGAAAATGATAATTCCCCCAATCAAAAGCGCCGCCACAACGGCAAGGAAGGTTGTAATCTTCTCCATTTTCGGATCATAATCATCATTCTCTTCGTAGTACTCTTCCTCTTCCTCATCTTCGTCTTCATACTGTTCACGGGAATAATCCGCATTCTTATTAAGGCGCATCGCTTCATCCATAGAATCCCTTCTATCGGATTGTCTCTTAATCTGCACCATATCCCTATCGGTAATCATTCTGGTAGAAGCCTCTTCATCAGGGTCAACTACCTTGACAAAATCTTCGTCCGGATTAAGCAATGACTGCTTCAAATCAACAATCAGCTCATCCATGGAATGATATCTTCTGTCAGGGCTTTTCTGACAGCATTTGTATACAATCTGTTCTACACTGACAGGAATTTCCGATACATATTCTCTGGGCGAAGGAAGCTCTTCCTGAATATGCTTGATTGCAATCGCCACTGTAGTTTCTCCGTTAAAAGGCAGACGCCCTGTGACCATCTCAAACATTGTGATTCCGAGAGAATAAATATCGCTCTTTTCATCACTGTATCCGCCTCTTGCCTGTTCGGGCGAGGTATAATGAACCGAACCCATGACATTCGACGTAATGGTATTACTGGTCGCCGCCTTGGCGATGCCAAAATCTGTAACCTTAACTTTTCCCTCTTTGGAAATAATAATATTCTGAGGCTTGATATCACGGTGAATGATATGATTGCTATGTGCGGCAGCAATTCCCATTGAAACCTGAATTGCTATACTTATTGCCTCCTTCACGGAAAGTCTTGCCTTTTTCTCAATATATTTTTTTAATGTAATTCCTTCTACCAGTTCCATGACAATGTAATGTATGCCGCCCTCTTCGCCGACATCATAGACATTGACAATATTTGGATGCATCAGACCTGCTGCCGCCTGCGCCTCTACCTGAAATTTGGAAACAAAATTTGCATTTTCACTAAACTCCTGTTTAAGTACCTTCACTGCCACAAACCTGTTCAGTTTATGGTCTTTTGCTTTATATACATCCGACATTCCGCCGGTACCTATTTTTTCCAGAATCTCATATCTATCTCCGATTAACATTCCAATCTTAATCATGTTCCACCTCATCTGCTGACTGTTCAATAATAATGAGCGAAATATTATCCTTACCACCATTATTATTAGCAGCACGCACCAATTCTTCTGCCCTTTCTTTCAGGCTTTCTCCGCTTCTTAAAATATGCAGTATATCCTCATCCTCTACCATATTCGTGAGCCCGTCCGAGCATAGAAATACCATATCGCCGACATTCATCTCCAGCTTGAAAAAATCTATCTCCACTGTGTCCTGTACGCCGATTGCCCTTGTAATAATATTTTTATCCGGATGATTCCTTGCAGCCGCTCTGTCAATACTGCCCATCCGAACCATCTCTTCAACCAAAGAATGATCTATAGTAATCTGCTCTATCTTATCATTCACCACATAGAGCCTGCTGTCTCCCACATTAGCAACTTCAAGATTTCTTCCAATACATGTTGCAATTACAACCGTCGTTCCCATTCCTGCCAATTTGACATCTTCCCATGACTTTTGTATGGTATATGTGTTTGCCTTAGTAATTGCATTCTTTAGAATGGCTGCCGGTTCATTCTCTTCCGAAGACCTGATTTCATCTACAATAGTCTCTACAGCATATCTGGAAGCAAAATCTCCCGCATTATGCCCGCCCATGCCGTCCGCCACAATAAACACGTTTGGCAGATTGCCCACAGGAGTCTCCGAGAAAAAAATAAAGTCCTGATTCATTTGTCTTCTTAATCCAATATCTGTAATTGCATAGGATCTTAGCACAATATTACCCTCCTATGACTGCTTAGTTATGTGACTTCGCCTAAGCTGTCCGCAGGCACCATCTATGTCCCTGCCCATTTCTCTTCTTATAGTAACATTAATTCCATTTTTTTCAAGTTTATTTTTAAAAGCTTCCGCCGCTATTCTGTCAGAACCCACGTAATTCCGCTCTCTGACGGGATTTACCGGAATCAGATTAATATGGCAGTTTAGCTCTCCGACTAAGGAAGAAAGCTCATTAACATCCTCCGCCGTATCATTTACCCCGCTTATCAGACTGTATTCAAATGTAATACGCCTGCCTGTCATTTCAAAATAGTATGCGCAGGTTTTCATTAATTCTTCCAGAGAATATTTATTTGCAATCGGCATAAGGCTGCGTCTTTTTTCACCCGTGGCGGCATGCAGCGACAAAGCCAGCGTAATCTGAAGTCTCTCTTGCGCCAACTGCCGCATCTTAGGAACGATACCGCAGGTCGATACCGTAATATTCCTCTGACTGATATGCAGTCCGTTCTCATCCGTAAGCAGGGTTAAAAACCTAAGCAGATTATCATAATTATCCAATGGCTCACCCGTTCCCATCACCACTACATTGGAGACCCTTTCTCCGGTAAGAAGCGTAATGGAATAAATCTGGTCAAGCATTTCCGAGGGAAGCAGATTCCGTTCCAATCCATCCAAGGTAGAAGCGCAGAAGCGACAGCCCATTCTACAACCAACCTGTGAGGAAATACAGACAGAATTACCATGCTTATATCGCATAAAGACACTTTCTACCAGATTTCCGTCAGAAAGGGCAAACAGAAATTTTTTGGTTCCGTCTTTTTGCGATTCCTGCACCTTTACGACGCTCAATGCCGTAAAGCTGAAATTTTCCCTGCATTTTTCTTTCAGGCTTTTAGGTATGTTCGTCATTTCTTCATAATCCCTTGCCAGCTTAACATGCAGCCATTCATAGAGCTGTTTCGCCCTGTAGGGTTTTTCTGACAGAATTTCCATCTGTTCTTTAAGCTCTGTAAGCGTCAGGGATTTTATATCTTTTTCCGCTTCTACTCCGGTCATACTTTTCCAATCATACTTTCATACTTGTTAACTATACTGCCATTTGCGGCACATACGATGTGTGAACCATTTCGGAAGAATCATCAGAAGGCGATTCTTCGAGACGAAACTTAGATTTTCTTAGGCGGCATCCTTTGACGCCTTAGAAAATCTTTTCGTCTTTTTCATGCATTTGCCCTTAATTTCGCCAGAAAAAAGCCATCCGTTTCATGAATTCCCGGCAGCAGCTGCAGCATACCGCTGTCTCCTGATTCTTTCAACTGTTCCGGCAGATATGCACTCATACTCTCCGGTTCAAATGAAAATTCTTCGCATATCCACTCTACTGTTTTTTCATTTTCTTCAGGATTTATTGTACATGTACTATACATTAATACGCCGCCCTCTTTTACATAAGCCGCTGCATTCCTAAGAATCTCTTTTTGAAGCGTCACAATGTCTTTAAGCGACTGTTCGCTTACATGATATTTAATATCCGGTTTCTTACCGATGATGCCAAGACCCGAACAGGGAACATCAGCTATGACCACATCTGCGAGTTTACATAATTCTTCCCGATACACTCTGGCGTCCCGGACTGCAGTTATCATGTTCTCTCTGCGCATTCTGATTCGGTTTTCTTCCATCCTCAGAACCTTAGATTCTGTAAGGTCAAAGGATAACACCCTGCCTGTTCCTGCAAGCTTAGAAGCGGCATGAAGGGATTTGCCTCCTGGTGACGCACACAAATCTATTACAGTCTGCCCCGTTTTTATGCCTGCCGCTTCCACCACCATCATAGAGCTTACATCCTGTACCGAAAAAAGTCCCTTATCGTAACCTGACAGACGTTTTAAGCCATCTGCTTTCTCTATCTGTACGGCATAAGGCAGATACGGATGCTGCGTTATTTTTACTCCCTTTTCTTCCCAATCTGTAAAAAGAGCAGCTTCTACTTCCTCAGACAGGCTTTCTTCCATACGCAGCGTCACGGGAGCGCTTTTTAAAAACGCCATCAGCATTTTTTCCACAGTATCCCTGTCATATGAGCACAGAAAGTGTTCTACAAGCCACTCCGGCATAGAATACATGACAGACAGATAAGCAGCCGGTTCCGTCTGCCTGTCCGGATAAGAAATCGTCTGTTTCTGTCTGGATATATTCCTAAGCACTCCATTTACATATCCCTGAAGCGATACAAATTTTCTCTTCTTGGCAATCCGCACAGACTCGTTGCAGACTGCCGCATCCGGAACCATGTCCATAAACAAAATCTGATACGCACCTGAACGCAGCAATGCCCTTATTAACGGCTTCATTTTCGCTACTGGTACTTTAGAAATTCCATCCAGTATATAATCAATCTGGATTCTTCTCTCAACCGTTCCTTCGGTGACCCTTTTGATAAAAGCCTTTTCTTTGGCATCCAGATAATCGTATTTATCCAATATATCTGCAAGCAGCAAATTTACATATGCGTTGTTTTTTTCAAGTTCCAGCAGCATATCCAATATAATTTCTCTTATATTCATATTAGTAACCACAATCCTGCTTTATGCCTGCCATAAATGGCAACCTCATAGTTCCTATCTACGCCTTCTATTGCTATTATTTCCATATAGCATAATCAGCCTCAAAAGCTGCAGAATAGAAGATGCAGCCGCCGCCACATACGTCAGAGCTGCTGCGCTTAATACCTTACGGCAGCTTCTTGTCTCATCATTCTCCATAAGTCCGTAATTGCCAAGCATACTAAGAGCTCTGCCCGACGCATTAAATTCTACCGGAAGGGTTACAACCTGAAACAGCACTGCAAGAGCAAATACCCATATTCCAATTTGTATAAAAATCTGATTCATACCAAGCAATACGCCTAAAATAATTATAGGAATTCCCAATTTGGAGCCGATATTGGCAGCCGGTACGAGCGCCGACCTTATTTTCAGCGGTGCATATCCTTTATCATGCTGCACCGCATGACCACATTCATGTGCCGCCACGCCTATTGCCGCAATTGAATTCGAGCCATAGACGGAATCGGAAAGACGAAGCACTTTGGATGAAGGATCATAGTGATCAGTCAGCTCTCCTCTTATATGTTCTATCCTCACATCATATATACCTGAAAGCTGTAGTATTCTCTGTGCCGCCTGTGCTCCTGTCATACCGCTCCTGCTCATGACCTTTGAATATTTACTGAATGTCAATTTGATGCGCAGCTGTGCAAAAATACACAGAACTGCACCGATAATAACAAGCAAATAAGTTGAGTCAAAATATGACCCATAATAACCTCCGTAATATCCTCCATGATATCCCATAGTAAATTTTCTCCCTTCTATAAAAAATCTAGCGCCGGCGCACTCGATTCCGAAAATAAGAGTATACCTACGGCAAACTCGCCGCATTCTCATGGGAATGATTTGCGCTACAGCGTAATTTCCTATAATATAAACTCAGCGGAATATTTCTCCCGCCACTATTCGACAGCCTAACAGGAACTCTTTCACATTCATCCGTTTTTTTCCTTCCAGCTGCACCTGTGTAATCTTCAATACATTTTCTCCGGTCCGGACATAAAGAGCTTCTTTATCCACTGCAATTACCGTTCCGGGAATTTCATTTCCCAATGTCTTTTCTTTCCCGCAGACCTCGCTCTCCCATATCTTCAAGACTTTTCCGTTATATGAAGTATAGGTGCCGGGCCATGAATTTAGACCACGTACCATTCTTTCTATCTGTACCGCATCGTTATTCCAGTCAATCTTTCCCATCGATTTATTCAGCATTCCCGCATAAGATGAATCGGCGTCGTTCTGTTTCACGGGAGTGATATCGCCTGCTTCAATTTTGCGCAATGCTTCCACAATTAGCTTTGAGCCTTCAATCGCAAGTTTATCATGCAGACTGTCTCCGGTCTCTTTTTCATCGATTGTAACCACGCTCTTAAGCAACATGTCTCCCGTATCCACGCCTTTGTCCATCTTCATAATCGTAATTCCGGTTTCTTTCATACCATCCAGTATAGCCTTCTGAATCGGTCCTGCTCCACGGTATTTAGGCAGCAAAGATGCATGGATATTGATGCAGCCATACTTAGGCATGTTCAGGATTTCTTCCGAAAGAATCTGCCCAAAAGCCGCTACTACGAATACGTCAGCCTCATATCCGCGAAGCGTTTCCACAGCTTCCTTTTCTTTGATTTTTACAGGCTGGAAAACCGGAATATCATGCTTCATGGCACATGCTTTCACAGGCGTTATCTGCATTTCCTTACCGCGCCCTTTGGGTTTATCCGGCTGGGTCACAGTAAGTACCACCTGATGATGCGATTCTATGAGAGCCTCTAATGCACCCACCGAAAACTCAGGCGTTCCCATAAATATAATCTTCATGCTTTAACCATTTTCCTTTCCTAATCTGTATACTCTATTTGGAGAAAAGCAGGTTTTTCAATTTTCCTCTGCATCCTCGACATCCTGCAGTTCTCCTTCAACTTTTTCAACATATAAATGACCTTCCAGATGGTCCAGTTCGTGCATTATAGCTCTGGCAAGCAGCTCCGTCCCCTCAATCTCAAACAGCTCCATATTCTCATCATAGGCTACTGCCTTAACATAATTCGGTCTTGTGACCTGACCTGTCTTGCCCGGTACGCTTAAGCATCCCTCGTATCCTGTCTGCTCGCCGCTTGTCTCAATTATTTTCGGATTAATCAGCAGCATCGGATCTTCGCCCGTTGTATCGATGACTACGATTCGCTTCAAAACACCGACCTGAGGAGCGGCAAGACCGACTCCGTTTGCCTCATACAATGTATCAAACATATCGTCAATCAATTCCTGAATCCTCGGCGTAACCTCCTTCACTTCCTTACAGTTTTTCTCTAAGACAGGGTCTCCAATCTCCCTAATATTTCTTATTGCCATCTCTTTCTCCTTTTCTGTTTCTTTTAGTATGTATTCATCGGGTCAAAATCAAACTGTATGTTTAAGTTTCTGTAATCCTGCTCTTTAATATACGCTTCCATCATATCCTTTATCCGGACAAGCGTTTCATAATCGGAATGCTTCATATACAGCACATGCCTGTATAAATCATTTATCTTGGAAACGGCTGCCTGCGTGGGACCGATCACATACAACGCCTCACTTAAATCCGTCCGCTTTTTTATGAGCGAAGCAAAATGCTCCATCACGCTTTTGCCCTGTTCTTCTTCCTTCGATACGGCAAGTACCGCCAACATATGAGCCGCAGGCGGATACTGCAGCAATTCTCTATACACGATTTCTTCCGCATAGAAGCCTTCATAGTCCTGATTAGCCGCATGTACGATACTGTAATGTTCCGGCTGATATGTCTGGATAACGACCTCGCCCGGCTTATTTCCTCTGCCCGCTCTGCCTGCAGCCTGAGTCAGCAGCTGAAAAGTTCTCTCTCCCGCCCTGTAATCATTCTGATTCAACGACAAATCCGCTGCCAGAATTCCGACCAGCGTAACGTTCGGAAAGTCATGCCCTTTTACAATCATCTGCGTTCCTATCAGAATATCAGCTTTACCATCTGCAAACGCAGAAAGTATCTTTTCATAGCTTTCTTTGGTTTTGGTGGAATCCGCATCCATCCTGAGCACTCTCGCTCCCGGAAATTCTTTATGGACGCTTTCCTCTATCTGCTCCGTGCCTGCCTTAAAACCCAGCAAATACTTAGAGCCGCAGGATGGACATTTAGGCGGTCTGACTTCTTCATAACCGCAATAGTGGCAGATTAGTTTTCCGCTGCGATGCTCCGATAAAGATACATCGCAATGCGGGCATTTCATTACAACCCCACATGCCCTGCACGAAACAAAACCGGCATAACCTCTCCTGTTCAAAAAAAGAATGCTCTGCTCTCCTGACTGCAGTCTCATCTCCATCAGGCTCTTCAACTTCCTGCTGAAAATAGAACGGTTGCCTGCTTTCAATTCTTCCCTCAAATCTATGGTATATACCTTGGGAAGCTGACCTCCCGTGAGACGTTCGTTTAACCTATATAGCTTATATTCTCCCTTATCCGCCCTGTAATAAGCCTCCAATGAAGGTGTCGCAGAACCAAGTACCACGCTTGCCGATTTTACTGAAGCAATCCGGATTGCAGTTTCCCTTGCGTGATATTTAGGCATGGATTCGCTTTTATAGCTGTTCTCATGCTCTTCATCAATAATAATGACTCCCAGCTCGGGAAAGGGTGTAAACAGCGCAGAACGTGGGCCTATGATCACATCCAGCTCACCGCGTCTCGCACGTTCCATCTGGTCAAACTTTTCGCCCATGGACAATGTCGAATTCATAACGGATACCCTGTCGCCGAATCTTTTATAAAAACGGAGCAGGGTCTGATAGGTCAGCGCTATCTCCGGAATCAGAACAATTGCCTGTTTGCCCATCGCTATCATCTGCTCTATAATACCCAGATAGACTTCCGTTTTTCCACTTCCGGTAATGCCATGGACAAGATATGTTCCCACATTTCCATCCCGATAATCCCTTATTACATCTTCTATAATCAAGCGCTGCCTTTCGCTTAAAGGCTTCGCCGCTTCCCTTTCAGTTGTCCTTTTCACCGGATTTCTATAATAGCTTTCCGTTTCTATGGATATAATCCCCTGTTTTTCCAGGCTGTTCAAAGTAGATGCCGAAATATTCAGTTTTTCGCTGAGCAGCGAATAGGGGAGCACTTCTTCATTCAATAATGCATTTAACACTCTGGCTTTGGCAGTCTGGTGCTTTTTTATGCATTCTGCCATCAGCTTTTCTATTTCTTCACTGCCGCAGCGTCTTGTAATCTTCTTTTTCTGCAGCTGCTTTAATTTATGTTTCACCGGAAGCACTGTTTTAAGTGCGGTAATCATCGTAGAACCGTAATGGCTTTTCATCCAGTAAGCAGTCTTGATCAAATCGCTTTCTACAGTAGCGGCTCTCTCATCAATGTCTGTTATTTCCTTTATTTTCTCAGCCGGATAATCAGCCTTATCCGCAAGGTCTACCACATATCCGGTCATATCCTTGTTGCCTTTTCCAAAAGGGACATGTACCCTGACTCCCGGCATAATCTTACCAATCAGCTTATCGGGAATCCTGTACCTGAAAGGTCTGTCAACCTTCTCATGGGAAATATCTATAATAACATCCGCATAATTATCACTCATTTGTAACCACCATTTTACTGTCATTCAAAACAGCCTGAATAAGGTCTCTTTCATCCATAGGATATTTTACGCCTTCGATTTCCTGATAATCCTCATGTCCTTTTCCAGCCAATACGATAATATCTCCCGGCTCTCCATGGTCTATCGCATATGCAATCGCTTCTTTTCGGTCTGCAATCTCCACATATTTTCCGTCTGTCTTAGCTATTCCTACCTTGATATCATCTATTATATCCTGCGGCTTCTCAAAACGCGGATTGTCGGAGGTAACTATTGTCAAATCCGCAAGTCTGCCGCTTACTTCGCCCATTTCATACCGCCTTAACTTAGAACGGTTTCCGCCGCATCCAAACACACTTAGCAATCTGTGCGGCTGATACTCTTTCAACGTAGAAAGCAGGCTTTCAAGCGCCATGGCATTGTGCGCATAATCAATTATCAGCGTAAAGTCATCAGATACCTTCACAGACTCTATTCTGCCTTTTACTTTAGCTAAAAGCAGGGCTTTCACAATTGCCTCCTGCGGTACCTCAAAGTGACGGCATATGGCAATCGCCGTCAATGCATTGTACACGCTGAATCTGCCCGGCATGGCAATCTCGGCTTTAAAGTTCATAAGCCCTGTCACATCAAAGCTGACTCCCAGGCTTCCGTCAGCAGAACTAAGTTCCAAATTCTCCGCCCTCATATCAGCCTCAGTCTCTATTCCAAATGTCTCAAGTTCACAGGTGTGTCCTGATGTTACCTGCTCCCAATGCTTATCATCTTTATTTACAATTCCGACCCTGCACTGTTTAAACAGCATACCTTTGCATGCCAGATAATCTTCGAAATCCTTATGCTCATTCGGTCCGATATGGTCGGGTTCTATATTGGTGAAAATGCCGTAATCGAAAATGAATCCCTGAGTTCTGTGAAGCATCAAGCCCTGTGATGACACCTCCATAACTACCGCGTCGCAGCCTGCATCGGCCATCTGTCTGAAATATTGCTGTATAAGATAAGATTCCGGTGTGGTGTTATCGGCATGAATATGAGTATCTCCTATGATAATTTCAATCGTGCCAATCAGACCAACCTTGTGACCCGACTGCTCCAAAATAGATTTTACCAGATAAGTTGTCGTCGTTTTGCCCTTGGTTCCCGTAATACCGATTATCTTAAGCTCATCCGCAGGATTACCGAAATATGCCGCTGAAATAAATGCCATAGCATATCTGGTATCCTTCACTTGAATTACGGTAACATCGACCTCTTTCGGAAGCTCCACATCATTTTGTACAATAAGAGCCTTGGCTCCCTTAGACACAACCTGCTCTGCATAATCGTGTCCGTCCACGTTCGCCCCTTTTATACAGATAAAAAGGCAGTCTTTAGTTACCTTTCTGGAATCGTAAACAACGTCGGTTACTTCTATATCTTCTGTTCCCCTTATACATTCATATTCCAAATTGGTAAGTAAATCCTTTAATCTGCCCATAAAATAACTGCTCCTTACTCTAAAATGAATTTTCTGCATTATGCCGCTTTTTCCTATAATATAAAATACCACGAAATATGCTTTTTTTCAACTTTACATAATTTCTTTATAGAAATTTATATTTTTATTAGAAAGAAAACACATTTTGGACACATTTCATTATTATGATAATTACATAGATAGTTGAGTGTTTAACTATCTCCCCCCTCATAAAAGAAAAACATGTGCCAATGGACGCACATGTGCGAAAAGCCTGAGAATCCCTCAGGCTTTTTCGTTAGAAACAATTTCCGCAGGAAACGTTTCCGTTGTTTTTTATCTTAATTTCTCCACCGTAATGTGCTCAAGAAGTTCCTCCGCCGTTTCTTTTGGAATATCAGCGCTAATCAGCGTCGTGGCATTAGCCATGGAAATTGCGGCCGCCCTTTGCAGCGCTTCTTCATTACGAATCCTGCTCATAATTGACATAGCGTACGAGGCTACTACACTGTCTCCGCATCCTACCGTATTTAATACTTTTACTTTAGCAGCTTTGGCAAAGAAAACCTTTCCTCCGTCTACTGACAGAAGTCCCTTTTTGCCCATAGATACGACCACATGGGCTACTCCCGCTGCATGTATGCTTAACGCCGCCCCCACTACATCATCTCTATTTACAAGTTTATGCCCTACAATATATTCTAATTCCTTCTGATTGGGCTTAATCAGATAGGGTTTGGCTTCAATACCCTTTCGCAGGCTTTCTCCGCTTGTGTCGAGCAACGTTTTAATCCCTCTGATCCGCGCCTTCTCAATCAATACCGAATAAAAGTCCTCAGGCAGCCCTGCTGCCATACTCCCCGATAATACCACCATTTCACTCTCAGGCAGCAATTCTTCATACTGCGTAATAAACTGCTGCATTTGTTCCCCGTTTATTTTAGGCCCCGGTTCTAATATTTCCGTCACATAACCGTTATCCGCCAGAATGTTCATATTGCTTCTGGTTTCCCCCTCCACACGTATGAACCGGCAGTCCACCTGATTTGCCTTAAGATAGTCCTCGATAAAGTTTCCCGCATATCCGCCTAAAAAACCCGTGGCGCACACCGGATAATCATACTGCCTCAGCACTCTCGTCACATTTACTCCCTTGCCGCCCGCAATCGACATCACCGTGCGCATTCTGTTGATATGCCCTGTAATCAATTCTCCCGACGTATATGTTTTATCCACAGCCGGATTTAACGTTACTGTAAGTATCATATTTATAGTTATGCTCCTTTCCGCTTATCTCTTGTAATCCTGCATGACAATCTGCAGACTCTCCCTTCCCTGATAAACATTTACATCCGGATAGTAGATTATCTGAATACTAATTTCAACACTGCCCTCGTGGTAGAGTTTTTCAAATTCTTCCTTACCGAAAGATTCCTGTAGAAAATGATGCCAATTCTCCAAATCACCAAAATATATCATATCATATTTATTGCCCTGAGCATCCTTAATAAGGTATTTCCCTACATTCCTATTCTTCCCAAGAATCCTTCCCTGAATTACATGCACGTCCTTCTGTGCAAATACAGGTTTAGGATTTCCGTTTCCGAAAGGCTCAAGTAATTTAAACTGCCTTACCAGATCCGTTCTTACGTATGATAACGGCATCGGCACGTCAATTAAAACTTTTTCTTCAAAATCTTCATCGGACAAATTGCAGTTCATGTTAAGTCTTTTTCTAAATTCTTCCATATTTTCTTCAGGCATCGACAGTCCTGCTGCCATCTTATGCCCTCCATACTTGGTAAAGAGATTCTTACAGAAGCTCATCTGCTCAAACATATTATAGCTTTCAATGGAGCGTCCTGAGCCTTTGATTCCTTCATCTCCCTTTGTAAGCACAAATACCGGTTTGTGATACTTCTCCTTAAGCCTTCCCGCAATAATTCCCGCCAGACTTTCATGACAGTCTTCCAAATATACTACCAGCACCTTGTCTTCCCGAAGCTGACTGTTCTCTATCATTTCCACTGCCCGCTCCACACCTTTTCTTGTCATTTCCTTTCTGCTGTCATTCAACTCTTTCAGTTCGGCAGCAATCGTAACCGCCTGCGCAAAGTCATTGCTTGTCAGCATTTGCAGCGCTTTTGCGGCAGTATCCAGCCTGCCTGTAGCGTTTAAGCACGGACCAAGCACGAATCCGATATGATAGGCTGACAATTCTTTCCCTTTAAGCCCGCTTACCTCAATCAGCGCACGCAGTCCCGGATTTTTCGTATATACCATCTGCTTTAATCCATATCGTACCAGAATCCGGTTTTCGTCAACCAGCTCCATTACATCGCCTATGGTAGCAAATGCGGCAAACTCCAATAATCCTTCAAGCATTTCCCTGTGCTCGCTATGCTTAGCTTGTCCATAATTCTCCTTATCTGCTCCTGATAAATTAAGCTCATATTCTTTTTCATATTCTTCTATCAGGACCTGCACAAACTTATATGCAACGACTGCACCGCATATACCCTTGAACGGATAACTGCACTTTTCCTGCTTCGGGTCAATCACTGCCTCGGCCGGCGGCAGCAGTTCCCTCCTGCTCCCATCTTCCGTAATATCATAAGGCACCTCATGATGGTCGGTTACGATTACGCTCATGCCAAGCTCTCCGGCATATTCTATCTGGGCTGCTGCCGCTATTCCGTTATCGCAGGTAATAATCGTGTCTATTCCATCATTATGCGCTTCTTTAATCAAAGTATCATTCAAACCATAGCCGTCCTTGATGCGATGCGGTATTACCGTATCCACTACCGCCCCGCATGCCCTAAGCCCGCGCAGCAGTATGTATGTAGCACAGATACCGTCTATGTCATAATCTCCAATGATTCTTATTGCTGCTTTTTCTTTTATTTTAGACAGTACAAACAGAACGGACTTCTCCATGTCATAAAGCAGCCTTGGTGAATACAAGTCCTCTAATGTTCCGTTAAGAAACGAATTAATCTGTACATCCCCAACAATATCCCTGTTTCTTATTATACGCGCAATGACAGGGTCGATACCGTAAGTCTCTGCTATTTTCACAAAGTCGGCTTTCTTGGCCGAAATCATCCACTTTGCCATATATAAACATGCTCCTATATTAGTCCGAAATACAAAAGGCATAGCCGGATGTCCATACTATGCCTCAGTATAGTTTACATTTTAAACTGTGTAAAATTTAACCAGTGGACCAGACGGGAGTCGAACCCGTGTCCAAAAGCCCATTCCCTGTCCTTCTACTATCATAGTCTGCCGTTTCGGATTACTCCTCATTCCCTCCCGTATCAGGAGGCGGACGCCCCAATACGTTTAGTAGCTTCATAATACGTCCACAGGCTCAAAGCTTTGCCGGTGCCGTTTCCTGCATAGTCGATGCCCGATTCTTAATGTGCAGGTGCACTAAGGCGGACAGCTGCCATTAGGCAGCGTATGCTAAATTATCTTCAGCGTTTATATTTAGTTTTGCGATTTGACGATTCGCTGTCGGATAGCTTCTCCAGCTGCAAGACCCCTGTCGAAACCTTGACTGGCCCTTATTTATATACCATAACACATATAAACATTTTTTAAAACCTTTTTATTTATACATATTACAGATTTTTAATCTTAAAATCTCTTTCATGCTCTCTGCGCTGGTCTTTTTTCGCGATATCCTGTCTCTTATCATAGATTTTTTTACCCTTAGCAAGACCTATCTCCATTTTTGCCCTGCCGTTCTTAAAATAAACCTGCAGCGGAACAATTGTATAGCCCTGCTCGGATATTTTTCCTTCCAGCCTGCGTATTTCGCTCTTATGGAGCAATAGTTTTTTTACCCTCAAAGGATCTTTATTGAAAATATTACCCTTCTCATAAGGGCTGATATTCATGCCATAACAGTAAGCTTCGCCATTCTCGATACGGATATACCCTTCTTTAATACTACATTTTCCAAGTCTTACGGATTTTACTTCCGTACCGTGTAAGGATATACCGGCCTCGAATTTTTCTTCTATGAAAAAATCATGATAGGCTTTCTTATTATTGGCAACCAATTTCATTGCTTCCTCAGCCATTTTAACACCTTCTTGCCATTTCACATCTTAATACATTCAATTTCTTTGACATCAGCATATTTTATGCCTATTGCCCATCCTCATCCATATAAACGGAGAAATCCACGGTTCCGGTATACCGTTCAACACCGTCCACACATATTTTTATCTGTTCTCCAAGCATATACTTTTTCCCTGTGTCCTGCCCTATCATTTCATAGGCATTTTCATCGTAGTAGAAATAATCACCGGGCAGCTTCGATACATGTATCATGCCTTCCACCGTATTCGGCAGTTCAACATAGACGCCCCAGCTCGTAATTCCGGAAATAACGCCCTCATAAATTTCTCCGATGTGATCTGCCATGTATTCCGTCTTCTTGAGCTTATCTGTCTCCCGCTCCGCTTCATCGGCACGGCGTTCTGTCTCGGAAGAATGCTTCGCCACCTCCGGCAGTTTGCTCTGATAGTGTTCTATCCTCTTCCCTTGCAGACGCCCACGCAGCTGTTCCTTAATGATACGATGTATCTGCAAATCAGGATATCTTCTGATAGGAGAAGTAAAATGGCAGTAATACTTACAGGCAAGCCCAAAATGTCCGCTGCATTCCGTCGTATACTTAGCCCGCTTCAGACTTCTGAGCGTCAGCCTGTTTATCAGCATTTCCTCCGGTGTTCCTTCTATTTTATCTAACAGCTTCTGTATCTCTTTAGGATGTATCTCGTCCTGTGACATCTTAATATGATAACCATAATTATTTAGGAACGTAGATAATTTCATAATTTTCTCCGAATCCGGGTTATCATGCGTACGATAGACAAAAGGCAGCTCCAGCCAGAAAAAATGCTGTGCGACAGTCTCATTGGCAATCAGCATAAAGTCCTCAATTATCTTCGTTGCCACATTCCGCTCATACGGTCTGACATCCAGCGGATGGCCTTCATCATCAAGAATAATCTTACTTTCCGGAAAATCAAAGTCAATAGAACCGTGCGCATGCCTTTTGCGCCGCAAAATCGCTGCCAGTTCAGCCATCAGCTCAAACATCGGAACCAGTTCTTCATATTCTCTTCGTTCTGACTCATCGCGGTCTTCAAGAATCTTCTTTACACTCGTATAAGTCATTCTTCTGTCAACGCATATAACGGTTTCTGCAATCTGGTAATCTACTACATTTCCCTTATTATCAATTGTCATCATGCAGCTTAAACTGAGTCTGTCCACCCCCTGATTCAAAGAACAGATACCGTTTGAGAGTTTATGCGGCAGCATGGGAATCACTCTGTCTACCAGATATACGCTTGTACCGCGCTTCAAGGCCTCCCAGTCCAAAGCGGAATTCTCCTGCACATAATTGGATACATCCGCGATATGAACTCCCAGATTATAAAATTCTCCGTCTTTGGATAAGCTGACGGCGTCGTCCAAATCCTTGGCATCCTCGCCGTCAATTGTAACCATCTGTACATCTCGGAGGTCCATGCGTCCCACCATATCCGCCTCATGCACTTCATCAGGAACACGGCTCGCCTGATTCATGACTTTTTCGCCAAATTCTGTAGGCAGGTCAAAATTCCTGACTATTGACATAATATCCACGCTGGGGTCATTTATACTCCCAAGAATCTCTACGACCTTTCCTTCCGGTTTGCGGCGCTCATCTCCATAGCTTGTCAGTTCTACTACTACTTTATGCCCATCAAGCGCCCCCTTAGAACATTCCTTCGGAATGAAAATATCGGCAGCAATCTTTCCATTGTCGGGAATCACGAAACCAAAATTGGCAGACTGTTCATATGTCCCTACAACCTGATGCATCCCATGCTCCAATACCTTACGAACAACCGCTTCCTGCCTTCTACCGCGTTTTCCGGGCAGAAGTTCTACCTGTACTTTATCCTGATGAAAGGCATTGTTTACCATATCTTCAGGAATATATAAGTCTTCCTCCCTGCCTTCTATTTCAACAAAACCAAAGCCTCTGGCATTACTGATAAAAGTGCCAATCAGGAAACGATTATCCGACTTCATGTATTTGCCCTTAGCCGTAATCTGTATCTTCCCCTCCTGCAAAAGAGCGCTCAGTACCTTCCGAAATTCTTCTCTGTCATTGCTTGAAACCTGCATGAACGCGGCAAGTTCCTTTTCTTTCATTGGCACATACATATCGTCTTCTACAAGCTCACATATTAACTTTTTACGTTTTTCAAATAATTCCTGACTCATGATTAATAACCCTTTGAAAACAAAAGCACCCCTTCGCAGGAGTGCTTCAACATCATCTAAAAGATATTCAGGTTAAGAATAACTGCAATCAGCATAAATCCTATTGCCAGACCTGTCGTTATCTTAACAAGCTTTCCTTCCATCGACCTGCCTTTATTCTTTCCCCAATATGTTTCAGCTGCACCACTGACAGCACCCAATCCCGCGGTTTTACCTTCCTGCATCAATACCAGTACTACAAGCGCTATACAAATTAAAATATATATAACAGTCAATACAATTCTTAACGTTCCCATTTGAAAATATACTCCTTTCACTACATCAAGCAGATTTTAGTTTAACACATATATGACCAATACGCAAGATATAAATTTAAATAATTTAATCAAATAATTTAATCAATTATTTAATCAAGCGACTTTGAAATTCTACTTAATTTCAAAATGTTCACCCGAAATTTCTTATATATGTTCTACCCTTTACAGTTCAAATTCCAGCGCTGCAAACGCGTCCTCCTTTTTCAACCTCGCGCTCTGCACATTCATCAGAAACGCCTTCATCTCCGTATGGCGCTCTCCCATATCGGAAAGTACCGCATCATAGTTTTCTTCGGTAATACAGCCACTATCCAATAAAAATTGATAATACTGCCTGTCATCCCCATGCTCTTCCAATACGACCTTCCAAGTCTCTTCCGAATTTTCCCCTTTCTTATGGGATTGCAGGTATGATAACAGTTTATCCCTGACAGAAGTATTTAAGCCTTTATCATAAATAAGCCTGAGCATTGCAAGTCTTACCTTAAACCGCCGTCTCTGCTCCACATAATAATTCAGATCGTTATCCTTACTGCCATAATCCTCCTCACCACACAGGAGCATCTTAGAAAACCCTTCGGTATCTTCCTGTTCCATCAAAAACATCAGGCGTGCGTCCCACTGTTCCAGCCAGCTTCTGCTGCCTGCCGCAGGCGGATCAAATAAATAAAACGCCTCCAACTTATTCATAACCGCGGCAAGAAGATAAGAAATTGCTTCGTCTTCCGCCCTACCTTCCGTTATTATAATCTGCCTAAGCCTGAAGCAGTCTTTCATGATTCCCTGTCCTATTTCAAGTTTCTTTTTCGGAAGCGTAAGCGAATCCAAATTACTGCAAAAGGCAAATGCCCAATCCTGTATCTGCATAAGGCTCTCCGGTAAAACCAGCTTCTGCAGGCTCTTTGCGCCTAAAAAAGCCTTTTTCCCAATGACAGTCACCGGCCTTCCATCCACACATTCCGGTATTGTCAGGCTGATATCTCTTCCACGATACTCAATCAATATAGCATAATCTTCCTGAATTTTATATTGTAAGCTGCCGTTCTCAGTATCCGTTTCACGTATCTGCATCTTATGATAAATAACCATGCCTTTCTATAAATCTGTGACATTTGGTGCATTCTGTAATAACATTCCCTCTGCTTTCTGTCCCATAATGGCAGAGTTTGTTTCAAGCTTTTATTCCGCTTTTTATAAATCGAGCTCCGCTATCTGCTGAATCAATATGTCGCCACGCTCAGATACCATCATCTCCTCATTATGCCTTTGATAATCTTCACAGCCATACATACTGATAAACTTCGCACTGTCCTTATTTACAGTACATTCCGTCAAAAGAACGAGCATTTCATTACCTGAACCGAAGGCATCTTCCACAAAGGCAAACAAATAGTGTAATTTCTGACATGTTTTTTCTGTCCCATGCCTGTAAGAAGCTACTTCATCATCATAGCGTTCTTTCATAAACTGCATTGCTGCCTTTGCATCAGGTATATCGGATATGCGGAGTTTTCCCGCACAATCGTTTAAAAAGCGTATTACATTCCGCTGCTTTCTTTTCTCCCTGTCGGATAAGGCACCTGCTTTCTGCAAAGCCTCCATTCCTTTCTGTCTGCCCTCTTTCTGCTTCTCAATCATGGCAAGAATATCGGAAGCTGTCTGCCCACCTGATTCCTGTCCTTCTGCCGTAACACTTTTTTTCAGCGCTTTCATATGAACCAGAATATTACTGATATAGTCCAACTTCTCCATATTTTCATGGATTTCATGCTGAACATAATCAATCAGCATTCCCATCAGCGAAAGCCTTTCATCGAAATCGGCCTTTCTTGCTCTTTCTCCTGCCTGTGCCGACGGCTGTCCCATCAAGATATCCTCGATGCTGTAATCCTTTTTATATTTCTGATACAAATCATAATATGCGCTAAATTCCTTAACGACCCGCGGATTTCTAATATACTGTTCAACAAGGGATTCTTCCACCTTCATGCCTTCCTCTTCATAGAGTATCATCATTGCAGATAAATCTTCCCATCCTCTTGCCGTAATATAACTTTTTCCCTTAACCGTCATTTCTACCAGATAAAAATCTTCTTTTTTCAAATCCAGATAATTCACGATTGCCGTATGCAGGTTCTTTTCTTTCGCGTATTCTTTCCAAACCTCATAGTCCGCTTCTACTTCCAGTATCTTCATTCTATCCAGAGTGACAATATCAAACTCCCGCACCGATTTGTTATATTCCGGCGGATTCCCCGCTGTTACTATTACCCATCCATCCGGAACCCTATGCCGCCCGAAGATCTTATACTGCAAAAATTGCAGCATTGAAGGCGCCAAAGTCTCTGACACACAGTTAATCTCATCCAGAAAAAGAATTCCTTCCCTGATGCCGCTGTCTCTCATCACATCATAAATGGAAGCAATGATTTCGCTCATAGTATATTCAGACACATCATAAGAAAGCCCTTCATACTCTTTATGCGCGATAAAAGGGAGCCCCAGCGCCGACTGTCTTGTATGGTGCGTCATGGAATAAGAAATAATCGCAATACCAAGCTCCTGTGCGATTTGCTCCATAACAGCCGTCTTGCCTATACCGGGCGCCCCAAGCAGGAAAATCGGACGCTGTCTTACCACCGGAATCCTATACTCTCCGTCTTCATCCTTCTTTAAATATAGCTTCACGGAATCCTTGATATATTCCTTCGCCTGTTTTATATTCATCCTTATGACTATGCTCCTTTCTCAGCATGCGAGTTTGTGCCATCAAGCATAACCTTTACTGCCAAGTCTCTTTCCTAAGTCTTCGGAGTCACTCCCAACACACTGTTCTTCATTCAGCACTATTTTAATTGCCCATGGAGGCACTTTCAGAGTCTCGCCATCATCGTTTAAAAACACAAACGCCGTATCGTAGTCCGGCATCTGCTCCGGATATATTCCATAGCCGTCTGTAAAGTAGAGCAGCCCCTTTAGGTTATCAAATTCTCCCTTCTGCTGCAATTCCTCTATATATTGAAAAACCGGTCTGAAATCAGTAGATCCGAAACCGCGCAATCTTCCGCTTTTCATAAATAAATCGAACTCTTCCCTACAGGTTACCTTCGTATCATTCTGCACTTCATTATCGCACTGAACGATGTGCACATTAATTTTCTTAAAAAAATTTTCCCTATCCTGCATAATCTGATAAGTCCTGTTAAGAAACGCCTGCACCACTTCACCGCGGCATGAGGCGGAAGTATCAATCGCAATCACAAAATCCCTGATTTTATTGGCATCTTTGTATTCTAACAGCTCTATAAGCGGCATATTACCATAGTGCGACAACCCATAAGTATAATAAATATAGTCAAATTCATCATCATTTACCTGAACTGTCTCTCCCATGACCATAAAACGTTTAAGGAAATCTCCATAGTCATATCTTTCTTTCGTAGCTTCCTTTAGATTCTCTTCCATGCTCTGAGCATTATTTTTATCCTTGGAAAAACTTTTTAAATCCGCTTTAATCCGCTCGCTTACCTTGCGCCATTCTTCCTGCGAAAGTTCGAGTTCTTCCTTCCTGTCCCAATATACATGTGTATCATAATGGCACAGTTTGCTCCATTCTCTCACAGCCTTGTTTGACGGCGGCTCTATCCTGAAATGACGGTATATCTTCTCTGCGGTCAGACCTCCGGCCTGTTTTTTCAAAATATCCAACCTGCTCTGCAAATCGGAATCCGTCTGCAGCGCGGAAAGATGCAGATTCATCTCTAAAATCGTATTTTCCACCGCAATATCAGACGCCAAGTCCCAATACACTCTTTCCAGTTTATCCGTCCGAAAGCTGTGATAGAAAATGCAGTGTAATAACACATGCATATAAAGTCTTACCATGTAATGCGGCTCTTCCCTGTATCTGGCAAGCAAAAGCGCAGGGTCATAATAAAGAGTCGCTCCGTCAAAGACAAAATCCCCCATACCGGCACGTTCTTCCAACGTTAATTTAGATAACGCCACATCCAGAAAGCGCATATTAATTAAGATACCGTCATGTGCTAATTTGATGATTTCTCCGGCGAGTGCGGATATACGTGCTTTTGTATCTACACTCTCTTTTAAATCTGCTGCCACAATTTCCTCCCTGCATGACTATATTAACAAAAACGGGGCGTTTCTGCCCCGCAATGAGTACTGTTTTCTCTTACAGCCAATTAAACCAAGTTCTCATCCGCTTCTCAGCAAAACGGATTATACTTCTTTTCATGTCCGATATCCGTCACATCCCCATGTCCCGGATATACTTTGACATCATCCGGAAGAATGAATAATTTCTCCCTGATGGAACGGGTCAGCTCACTCATGCTGCCTGTTGCAAAATCAGTCCTTCCGACCGACTCCTGAAACAGAGTGTCGCCGCTGATTAATATACCGTCATCTTCAAAATAATAGCAGCAGCTTCCAACCGTATGCCCCGGTGTTGCAATCAGCTTACAGGTCATACCAGCGATCGTTATTTCTTCCCCATCCTTTAGATATCCGTCCGGAACCACCGTATATGCTCTTCCGGCCCGTGCAGACATATTTACTGCCGCATCCTCACATAACACCTTTTCTTCCACATACGCATAAATCGGTGCACCGGAAAGCTCTCTAAGTTTATTGGTTCCCCATATATGGTCAAAATGCCCATGTGTAAGCAGGATTCCCGCTATCTGAAACCCTTTATCCTTAAGCGTCTCATATATATAATCTCCTCTGTCAGCAGGATCGAAAAAGATTACTTCATTCGTTCCTTCCTTATATACAAAGTAACAGTTAGTCTGACAAACACCAAGCATCATCCTGCCAATCTTCAAGTCTGACATCTTATAACCCTCCATTTTCCGGCGCCTGCACTGCCGCCGGCCACATATATAAACTATATTCTCTCAGCTTGTCGTTCTCTCTATATCAAGCACGCTCTCTATCGTACGGATTTTATCAATAATACGATCCAACTCACTCCTGCTCTTTATTTCAAAACTGACAGACATTGTAGCGGTTCCCTTCTTGCTCACTCTTGTATTGAGCGCTAATATATCTATATCTTTCTCTGTCAATGCTTTGGAAATATCGGCAAGCAATCCGTTTCGATTGTTGGCAAAGATAGTGATTTCCGCAGTATACTTCTCATCGCCTTCGCTCTCTCCGTTACTCTGCCATTCTGCATCAATCAGCCTTACGCGGTCAATTTCCGGAAGATTCATAATATTGATACAATCGGTACGATGAATGGAAACTCCCCGCCCTCTTGTCACGAAACCAACGATTTCATCTCCCGGTACAGGACTGCAGCACTTTGAGAACCTGACTGCAACATCATGAATGCCTTTTACGACGATACCGCTGGAACTCTTCTTGTCACGCAGCCGGCTGAACTGCGTATTTTCCTGTATTTCAGCCAGTACGTCTTCATTAGACATCACTTTCCTGTGTTCACTGTCATACATTTCCTGCATCCGGTTGATAATCTGGCCTTCCTTCAGTCCGCCGTGACCTACTGCAGCAAGCACCGAATCCCAATCCTGAAAACCGTATTTTCGCATAACCGATTCCTCATATTTGGGAATCAGTATATCCTGCGTATTAATACCTTTTGCCTTACAGTAATTCTGAAGCAGTTCTCTGCCTTTTATGATATTATCTTCTTTCAACTGATGCTTAAACCACTGGTTTATCTTATTTTTTGCCTGTGTGCTTTTTACCACATTCAACCAGTCACGGCTTGGACCTTTGGAATTCTGGGAAGTCATGATCTCTATCTGATCACCGTTTTGAATCTCATAATCAATCGTAACCAGTTTACCGTTAACTCTGGCACCAATCATCGTATTACCGACTGCACTGTGAATACTATAAGCAAAATCAATAGGCGTACATCCGGCCGGAAGATTCTTGACATCTCCCGTAGGAGTAAAGCAATATACCTGATCGGAAAATAGATTCAGGTCGCTCTTCAAAAGCTGCATGAATTCCCTGTTATCTTCCTCTGTCTGCTGCCATTCCAAAATCTGGCGCAGCCATACTAATTTCTCCTCTTCCTGAGTTTCAACCTTTTTTCCGTCAGATGCACGCTTATATTTCCAGTGGGCGGCAATACCATATTCAGCTGCTTTATGCATTTCATAGGTACGAATCTGTATTTCAAAAGGAACTCCGCTCGTTCCAATCAAAGTTGTATGCAATGACTGATACATATTGGCTTTCGGCATCGCGATATAATCTTTAAACCGCTCCGGAATCGGTTTATACATCTCATGAATAACACCAAGCGCTGCATAGCAGTCCTTGACCGAGTCCACAATTATCCTTACCGCAAACAAATCATATATCTGGTCAATTGTCTTATTCTGATTTTTCATCTTTTTATAAATACTGAAAAAATGCTTGATACGGCCGTCAATCTGCGCCTTAATTCCTGCATGCTCAATATGCTCGCTGACTTCATCCACGATTGTCTGAATATATTTTTCACGTACGCTCTTGCGGATTGCAATCTTATCAACCAAATCATAATAAGCCTCCGGCTCCAGATATTTCAAAGACAGGTCATCCAGCTCCACCTTGATTTTAGATATGCCAAGTCTGTGTGCTATAGGAGAATAAATATCCAGCGTCTCCCTTGCAACCTCCTGCTGCTTCTCCGGATTTCTGTATTGCAAAGTACGCATATTATGCAATCTATCTGCAAGCTTAATCAAAATTACCCTTATATCCTTTGCCATGGCAAGGAACATCTTACGCAGGTTCTCCGCCTGCCTTTCCAGTTTTTCGGCATCCTTATCATTAATGCCGTGAAAGTTCAATTTATCCAGTTTAGTAACGCCGTCTACCAGAAGCGCCACATCTTCACCGAACATTTCTTTAATTTCTTCATCCGTTATGGGAGTATCCTCTACTACGTCATGCAACAGCCCGGCAACAATGGTTTCCTTATCTAACTCCAAATCTGCCAGAACGATGGCAACACATAATGGGTGAATAATATACGGTTCACCGGATTTACGAACCTGCTCTTTATGCGCTTCATAAGCCAGATTATAAGCCTTTTCAATCAATGATATGTCATCCGACGGGTGATATTTACGCACGCGTGTGATAAGCTCCTGATATAATGTTTCGGGAGCCTGAAATTCCTCTATCGATTCAATTCTGCCGTCATCAATAACTACTTCTCTTTTTTCTTCTTCTGCCATATAAATCACCCGGTCGTTTTATCGTTGTCCTATAGTAAACGACATAACAAATTGCTTTTTTCGGCTCTTGCAATATCCATATACGCAAGCTTTTGCAAGTCCGAAATGGCAATTTCTAATGTCGTTAACTATAATTATAATGTATTATAATATTAAATGTTATGTAAGTCAAAATATTCTTTCTATAATTATGTAAATTAGGCTGTTTTTTGGATATTATTGTTTATCCCATCCGAAACAGACCTAAATCGGATGTAGCCAAAAACCGCCGCTCCCACAAAACAGGGTTCTTACTCATGATTGGGTAAGAATCATTGGAGGTAAAACAAAAAAGAGTAT
>CAZRKN010000062.1:0-28082 GCA_964600805.1 uncultured Bacteroides sp.
TCATCTGAGCCTTTTTTCTTGACTCAGTTTTTTCATAAATCATTTGACACTATCTCTTCTCTCCCTACTAGAACTCCCTAAACAGAAATATCTGCATCTTTAAGCAGACCTACTGCTCTTGATGTGCCGATCCTGTCACAGCCTTCCTTCAGAAAAGCCTCTATTTCTTCCAGAGTGGAGATACCTCCTGCCGCCTTAATCTTAACGTCAGGTCCTATATTCTGTTTAAACAGCCTTATATCTTCTATCGTTGCACCTGCAGTACCAAATCCTGTTGAAGTCTTAATATAATCAGCGCCTGCATTCGTCACGGCACGGCACATGGCAATTTTTTCCTCCTCATTAAGATAGCATGTCTCAATTATTACCTTAAGAATATGCCCTCCGCAAGCTTCTTTTACCGCGCATATTTCAGCTTCTACCTTGTCATAAAGACCGTTTTTCACATCACTTATATTAATTACCATATCTATCTCTTCAGCGCCATCCTGTATTGCGCGGACTGTCTCCTCAACCTTTGCCTGCGTTACACTATATCCAAGCGGAAATCCGATAACAGTGCAGATATTTATCCTGTCTCCGTATGTATCATGAATTCTCTTAATATATGTCGGCGGAACGCAGACTGACGCAGTCTGGTACATAATCGCTTCGTCGCATAGTTTCACTATATCACTCCATGTTGCAAATGACTTTAACTGAGTATGGTCAATATGCCCTAATATCTCCTGTTTTTTCATACAACCTCCGTTTTCACTTAATATTCTGTTTCTATTTACCAATCTATTATTCATATTTTAATACCTTTTTGCTTCCTTAGCAAGAAAAACCCCAATATGAAAAAACTTTCTTTAATTTTTTTATTTATTCTTTATCTTTTCTTTATTTCCTTTTTTATATTTTTTATGTTATACTATAATACAGGCTTATTGCGGTGCCATACTAATGCCGTATTTTCAGGAAAGGAGGCCTATTTTATGGATCAAAACAGTTATTCAGAGATTACGCCCGAGATTATCCGTCTTGCCAATATGAGCAAAACCGCGGGTATCATTGATACAGAATTGTTCACAAAATATGATGTCAAGCGCGGTCTGCGCGATTTAAACGGTAAAGGTGTCCTTGCAGGACTTACCAATATCTCCGATGTTCGGGCTAATAAGATTGTGGACGGTGTGCAGGTTCCGACTCCCGGACAGCTTTTTTACAGAGGGTATAACGTGGAAGATCTCATCAAAGGCTTGGCGGAGAATTCTCATTTCGGATATGAAGAGATTACATATTTGCTGCTTTTTGACAAGCTTCCAGATAAAAAAGAAATGGAAATGTTCAAGGGGCTCTTATCCGGATACCGTTCTCTTCCAACCAGCTTCGTGCGGGATATTATCATGAAAGCTCCCAGCAACGATATGATGAATACACTTGCAAGAAGCGTTCTGACATTGTATTCCTATGATGACAGGGCGGACGATACTTCTCTCCCCAATGTACTCAGACAATGCCTGCAGCTGATCAGCCTTTTTCCGTTGCTTTCTATCTACGGTTATCAGGCATACAGCCACTATCATGACGGTAAAAGTTTATTTATTCATCAACCTATGCCTGAATTATCAACAGCTGAAAACATTTTACATATTTTACGGCCTGACAGCAGCTATACCCCACTGGAGGCAAAAATACTCGATATCGCATTGATATTGCATATGGAACACGGAGGCGGTAACAATTCCACATTTACCACCCATGTTGTCACTTCCTCACTGACAGACACCTACTCCGTCATAGCGGCGGCAATCGGCTCCCTTAAGGGTCCCAGACATGGCGGCGCCAATATCAAAGTCGTAAAAATGTTTGAGGCAATGAAAAATGAAATTTCAGACTGGACAGATGAAGAAGAAGTTTCAGCTTATCTGACCCGCTTACTGCACAATGACGCTTTCGACCATGCCGGACTAATATACGGCGTCGGTCATGCCGTATATTCCACGTCAGACCCAAGAGCCGTTATATTTAAATCCTTTGTTAAAAAATTGTCCGAAGAAAAAGGATTGCAGAATGAATTCGCGCTCTATTCCCTTGTTGAGAGACTTGCTCCTGAGATTATTTCTAAAGAACGTCAGATTTATAAGGGCGTAAGCATCAATGTGGACTTCTATTCAGGTTTCGTATATAATATGCTGAATCTTCCAATGGAGCTCTATACACCTATTTTTGCAATTGCCAGAATCGCCGGCTGGAGCGCACACAGGATGGAGGAGCTGGCCAACAATGGTAAGATTATCCGTCCCGCTTACAAGCCCATCTGTGTAGACAGAGAATACGTTCCAATTGAAAAAAGATGATAAAAAGGGTCAGGTTAAACAGCCTGACCTCTTTTCTTACATTGTTATTTTACATATTTTCTCAATGCCTTATTAATGAAAATCCAATATGCCACAATCGATATGAAAAAGATAAAGTTAGCAATCATGGACATCAATCCCGGACCGCTTACGAAATCACAGATAAGGCAGATAACCCCCATAAGCACATCAACGATTCCGCATAACATAAGCTTACCATATAAATACTTAACAAAGCCTTCTTTATCACGTATCGAATTTTCATCTACACCGTTACCGAATACGACACTGCTTATGAACTTTCCCTTATACTTCATTAAAACTGCCGCATAAACCATGTATGCGCCGCAGATGACACACAGTATAACAATCCAATCGTACATCCTATCTTTCTCCTTTACGCTATAGCACCGGCACCTCTATGAAACACCAAGAATATCTTTTACCGTTTTCTTCATTTCGCTCTTATCACAGACAATATTATGTATTACCGGTGCCATTCTGATTTCTTCAATCGCATTCGGCACTTCCACGTTGCCAATCTTTGAAAGCTCGTCCACCAATTCAAAATCCGTCATGCTTTCATATTTATCATCAATTGCATTCATAACACTTCTGGTAAATTTAAACGGACTTGCTGTTGAAGCAATCACTGTCTTTGTCTCATCCTGTGTCTCATTTTTATATTTCTTATATACAGAGCTTGCTACAGCCGTATGGGTATCAATGACATACCCTGTATTTTCATACAGCTCTTTTATTCTGCCCGCAGTTTCTTCTTCGCTTGCATAATTACCATAAAAGTCAGTCAGCTGCGCCTTCATTTCATCTGTAATCTGATAACTGCCATCTCCTGATAATGCGGCCATGAAATCTGCATTTTTTACGGCATCATTTCCGGCTATGCGATAAATAAGACGCTCCAGATTACTTGAAATCAATATATCCATGGAAGGGGAACTGGTTAACATAAATTCCCTATTCCGGTCATAGCTTCCGGTTCTGAAAAAATCGTACAAAACTTTATTTTCATTGGAAGCGCAAATAAGCTTTGCAACCGGCAGCCCCATATTTTTTGCATAAAATGCAGCAAGGATATTTCCAAAGTTTCCCGTCGGAACTACAATATTGATTTTCTCTCCATCTGTTATCTTGTCTTCGTTCAAAAGTTTCACATAAGCATATACATAATATACGATCTGCGGAACAAGACGCCCGATATTAATCGAATTAGCTGATGAAAATATAAAGCCCTGCTCTTTTAATTCTTTTTCCATTTCTCTATCTGAAAAAATCTGCTTAACGCCGGTCTGCGCATCATCAAAATTTCCGTGAATTCCGACTACTGAGGTATTTTTTCCCTTCTGCGTCACCATCTGCTTCTCCTGGATAGGGCTGACGCCGTTCTTCGGATAAAAGACTATAATTCTGGTTCCCTCTACATCTGCGAAGCCTGCAAGCGCAGCTTTTCCCGTATCTCCCGAAGTTGCCGTCAAAATTACAATCTGCTCCTTAATATCATTCTTCCTGGCCGATGTAGTCATCAGATGCGGCAGAATCGACAATGCCATGTCCTTAAAAGCAATCGTCGCTCCATGAAAAAGTTCAAGATAATATGCTCCATCCGCCCATACAAGCGGCGCTATCTCATCCGTATCAAATTTAGAATCATATGCACTGGCTATACAGTCTTTCAGCTCCTCTTCCGTAAAGTCAGTAAGAAACAGCTTCATAACCTCATATGCTATTTCCTTATATTCCATGGCTGCCAATTCCTTCAGGGATTTATCCAGTTCAGGTATGCGGTCTGGGACAAACAGCCCCCCGTCTTCGGATAAGCCCTTCAAAATAGCCTTTGAGGCCTGTACTTTCAGTGAATTATTTCTTGTACTGCTGTATAATACTTCTTTCGGGTTATTCATGAGTTGTATTCCTTTCAATGTATATGAAATTATATGGTCATTACGCAATCGCCATTATTTTATCATATTTTTTACAGGCACGCAACTTTAGAAAAAGAATTCATGATTTCCATATACAAACAGCTTGGTCAATTTTTGGTCAAACCAACGCATCATACTTGAGTCTGCGCGATTTCTTGCACAAAAATACAAAGCCCCCTGAGAGATATCCTCACCATAAAGCGCCCTTTCTACAGCTTCATATGTTTCTTCACTTACTATCACACTCTGGAAACGCCCGTCCACTGTCGGAGTAAACTGCGCCACCCCTTCTCCTTTCTGCATTACCACTTCCGTTACCGTGTCAGGAAACTTTTCATTATTTACACGATTCAATACGACGTTTGCCACAAGCAGCTTCCCATCCTCATCTTCACCACCGGCTTCCGCTTCCACAATTCTGAGCAGCGTATCATAATCCTGCTCAGATAGCTTATATTTCTTCTCATGCTCCAGTATTTCATAATCCACAACCCTTTGCTCTGAAGAAACGCTGGCTGAAGCTTCCAAAAAGCTGCATTTTTCCTCCTCCATGCTTTGATATTCCATATGGATTGCCTGTCTTGCCGCAGTCCGGTTGATTCTGACCTCTTTCACACAGAGCCACGTCAGCAAAAAGGTCATATTCATCATAAGCAAAATCATCAAGCACTTTCTATACATATTTTTACTCTCCATTCCATAAAGCATTTCACGCAGTCTTGCATCATATTGCTGCATGAAAAATATTACCTGCTTAATTTCTATAAGTTAAAAAGTAACACTTTTGTAATATTTTATACAGAAATTCGGAAAAATATGTTATACTAATACCAAAATTAAGAAATATTTCTATAGATTGGAGATTTCATGGTACATACATTACCCGGTGTTTACATGACAAAAAGAAAGAATGGAACCACATACTATCGTTCTTCTTTAACTTATCGCGCAAAGCATATCAGTCTGGGCAGCTATGGTACAATGGAAGAAGCTCATAGTGCTTATTTACTGGCAAATGACATTATTAATAATACAACGATAGATATTAGTGATTATCGCACAGACTACATTCTTCTATTTGAAAAATGGGTCTCACTGATTAATTTCCGTGACAATAACATCTATATTGCAAATCCTATATATATACGTCCGTACTATTTTTACTACTATTTTTCACCGTCTCATTTCTTTATCTTTGATAAAGACGATTTGTTTTACTACTCTTCACGCAAAATTTCCTGTCGCGGCGGACATTATTTTGTAGCTGACTATGGTATGCAGGTCAATATCATGAACCGTTATGGGATTAAAAATTATGCTGTGCTGAACAAAGACTATCGCTTTATTAACGGGAATGAAAATGACTTTCGCTATGAAAATATAGAAATCTTTAACACCTATAACGGTGTTTCTTCTTTTCGTAAGAAAAACAAAACTTATTACAGAACAAAAATCCATGTCAAAGGCAACTATACAGTCGGAGTCTACGAAACTGAAACTGAGGCTGCAATCGCTTATAATAAAGCCATCGACCTATTGAAAAAAGCCGGCGTAAAGAAGGCTTACACTCCAAATTATATGGAGGATATTTCTCCTTCTGCTTACGCCGACCTGTATTCTTCTATTAAAGTTTCTCCAAAAATCGTACACTACCGGTCCGAATAATTGACAAAGCAGATATTGAGGGAGGCATCTCCCGTTATACCATTCACGGTTCCTGTAGTAGTATACTGCCACATCGTATACAGATATGGGTAATCCGGCGTATCTTCATCCTGCGATAACCACACATCATAATTCTGTAACTTCGTTAAATCAACATTTTTTATCAGCCATTCTTTATTTCCATAGACCATTGGAATATATCCTGCCGCCTTTACAGCCTCTAAGAACGTACATGCAATTAATGTCTTATCGCTCCTTGAAAGTCCGTCGATTCTGGCTTTGTCATTTGTAATGTTTTCCATATAAAAGGCTACCGGAAAATTGATATTCGCTCTATAAGGCTCCAGATTCTGTATTAAATAATAAGCCTCCTGTATCGCTTCTTCCTGATTAATTGCCTGTGAATAAAAATAAACACCGATACTTAATTCAGCCTTTATCGCCGCTTCAATATTTTCCACGAAATTATCATCTAAAGATATCTGGCCTGTGCTATATCCTCTTGCGCCCAGACGTATCATGACATAATCTATTCCATCGGATTTGAGTCTTTCAAAATTAACCTTTCCATCATATTTGGAAATATCAACTCCAATTTGTGAAATCTTTTTACCGCCTTCAGTATATTTTTTCAAACCCGCAGTTTCCGACAAATTGGAAAAATCATAAGCATTTTTCTTCAGGTAAGGACTAATCAAAACCCATTCATCCGTACCATCAGGTAATTTTACTAACGTATGCTTACCGTCTGTAGCCGGATCTTCCTGTACAGTCTCTTCAACCCTAAAATCTTCTAACCACTTATTATCCTCACTATCCTTACTGGAAACCGTCGTTTCCGTCTTATCAGTATCTTCATCTTTTTCCGGATACATATCCCAGAAACCCAAATCTTCCGCACGTAACCCGGAACTGCCTTCTAATTCCTTGCCTTTCGTTATTTCCTCTACCGTATCCTGTTGCTGTTGCTGCTGCATGACATTCCGTACATATTCACTGCCTCTGTTATCATTATTATTTATTCTCAGAATGATATATAAAAGAAGCAGCATAAATATAAATATGCCAATAGTCATATTTACAACGGAAGCTCCCATTGACCTATTTTCATCTTCACCGGGTAATCTCATCTTATAGCAATGCTCCTCTCCTTATTACTGACTGTATTCCGTGTATGTCAAAATGTCATGTTTTCAAAATGTAGTTGTGCAGTATAGACAATATCGATTATAATATTATCAAACCGGCACTCACAACGTTATTTTATCATGAATCGTATAACTTTACAACTTTTGCTTTATTGGGAAAATATGCATAAAATTATTATAAAAATCAAAAAATTTCATATATGTTTTGCAGCATATTTCTGTTTAGCGCTCAGCCTTACTATGCTGCTTACAGGCTGCGGCGTTTCGCAGGAACCGATAACACGTACCGGATTTTATTTTGATACGATTATTCGTATTACAATATATGATGTAAAAAATGAAGCATGTCTTGAGACATGCTTTGAACTGGCGCAAAAGTATGAAAATATGCTAAGTCCCACTGTTAAGGGCTCTGATATCTGGAAGATTAACCACAGTAATGGTGAGCCTGTCGAGGTTTCAGACGAAACTGTCATGCTGCTTGAGACAGCTTTATATTTCTGCGATACTACTAACGGACTTATCGATATAACGATTGAACCGTTAAGTGAGCTTTGGGATTTTCATACAAAAGAGCAGGTTCCTTCTTCGGAAGCCATTTCAGAAGCTCTTGAACACATAGATTATGATAATCTTCTCATAGAAAACAATACTGTTACCCTGCTCGACCCTAAAGGGTCCGTAAGCCTCGGTTTCATTGCTAAGGGATTTATTGCCGATAAGATTAAGGAGTACCTCATTTCCCGGAATATAAATAACGCCATCATTGATTTAGGCGGCAACATTCTGGCTGTCGGCTCTAAACCTGATGGCAGTTCTTTTAATTTCGGCATTCAAAAGCCATTTGATGAGCAGGGAACTCCTATTGCCACACTTTCAGTAACAGATAAATCCCTTGTTACTTCAGGAGTATATGAGCGCTGCTTTTATCAGGACGATATTCTATATCACCATATTTTAAGCCCGGCAGACGGATATCCAGTAGAAAATAATCTTCTTAGCGTTACGATTCTCTCAAATTCCTCAATGATGGGCGATGCACTCTCTACCTCATGTTTTGTCCTTGGCCTTGAAGAGGGTATGGAGCTTATAGAATCTCTGGACGGCGTAGAAGCCGTTTTTATTACGGATGATTATGTTTTGCACTACTCTGGCGGCCTTAATTAAAATCATTTCGCATAATAGGAAAATAGGGCTGTAATATCATCACCACATCCCAATTCGCTGGTTTCTCTAAGCCATTGCCCTAAATTATCCGCCACAGCTTTTACCCCATGTTCATTTAGCAGTTCATAATAATCAGCGCAGGTCTTTTTAAATTCATCATCATTCTTATAGCTGTTTGCCATCCCGTCTGATGAGAGCATATACATTACAGGCAGCTTACGGTTCTCATCCTGCTTCTTAACAATTGTAACCGCCTTTTTCCAGGACTCGGTCTTACTCAGCGAATGCGTTTCTATTCCAAGCAGTTTATCTGCTTCTATTACGCTCTCCACTCCCGTTTCCGATACCTTTATGATATCACCGTCTCCAAGCTGAAAAGCAAACAGAAACTCTCCGGCAATCACCAGTCCTATCAGTGTACTGCCATATAATTTATATATTGCATCCGTATCCTTATTGCCTTCCGCATCCAAAATAATTTCCCGTTTATACTTGGAATGAATCTTTAATATTCTACGCTTCCACTCCGTGTCTATCTCCTGCGCCACCTTCGTATCGCCTTCACGTTTCAGGAATGTCATCAGCATCTCCGGCTGTCCTGAGTATGTATCAAGATAATCACCTAAGATTTTGCAGAATACATTCACTGCTGCACAAGAACCATTCTTACTATATGGGCATGAATCGCTTCCATGTCCGTCTGCTACCGCCAATATGACCGTATCATCATCTCTTACTACCTTTTTCAGGCTATCCTGACATTCTTTGCCGCTTCTGATATGGGATGCCCCCTGCACGGACTCACCGAATACGCTTCGTGTCATATGCAACATCCTTTCTACCAGACATCACCGTCCTGAATATCATCTAAATCAGGAAGTCTTCCTCCCATATCAACAATGACAGGTGTGGGCTCGCCGTTTTTGGAATCAGCCGTGTCGGTTGCTATACTTGCAGGTGCAGATACTAATGACGCTGCCGTAGACGCCCATTTAATCATCTTGGTAAGCGCTGCTGCATTATTTGCCTGCAATACAAGCTCTTTATTGCCCGTAAATTCTTCCAAAACCTCATCATCTGCATCCTGTCCGATGGAAATAGCTATCTTTACAGCTTTCTTTCCCCAAGGAAGTTTCTTTAATTCTGCTAATGATTTCTTATAATCATCCGTAGGCTGACCATCGGATAACAGAACCAATACAGGCGGCAATGCCCTGTCCGACATGGGCGGAATGGTAAGCTGTGCTGCCAGAAGTTCAAACGCTTTACCCAAATCGGTCACACCGTTTGCTTCCAAATCATCCCATGCAAAATCTTCTACATTTACCGGACTGCTTGTTACCCAGGACGCACCCGTTGAAAATTTCAAAGTGCGAATCAAAAGCTGTGCATTCGGATTGTTCTCTGCCGCTGATACCATTTCCGGTATGGTTGACTGAATCGCATGATTTACCGTACCTATCTTTTCTCCATACATAGAGCCTGAACAATCCACAATCCAAAAGAAATGTAAAGGTCTGCTTGCAAGTTCTCCTCCCGGTCTTTTCATCTCTGCCATAATATTTCCTCCTTAATCTTGTGCCCTTGCACATCTGATTTGCTGCGCCCGTGCGTACTGCATCGCATATGAGCCCGCATTACATAATATAGTAAAATCTTTATGCCTTTCATCTATCTGACCGAACGTCTGCATATATCCGCTGCTTTTACCGCCGCCTATTTCACCCACTGAATCCGGTATATAAATACTTTCCAAACTTTTGCACCCGGCAAAAGCTCCCTGTTCGATACTTTTTACACCTTCCGGTAAAACGACTGACTTAAGCGATTCACAACCTGTAAAAGCCGCCATTCTGATAATACTAAGACTCACCGGCATTTCTACTTCTTCAAGGCTTCTGCACCAGCAGAAGGTATTCTCTTTTATCTCTTTAAGACCGTACGGAAGTACGACTTTCTTTAGCTTCATACAGCTGGAAAAAGTATTCTCACCTATAACTTTCACGCTGTTTGGTATATTTATGCTTTCCAGACCGCTGTATTCAAACGCTCCTTCATATTTGGTTATGCTTCCCAATATTTTGGGACAGCCCGCAGGATCCGTTGTCCCAATGCGTTTAAGTGTCCCCGGCAAAACAACGGCTTTTAGCTCACGACAGTTTAAAAACGCTCCGTTACCTATGATTTCAATTCCGTCTGAAATAACAATTTTTTCAATTCCTACACACCCCTTAAAGGCATAATTTCCAATCTCCAATACCTTTTTCCCATTAATCATATTAGGAATCGTCACAACAGGCTCATCAAAATCTACGAACCGGATAATCTTTATGCCTCTGGATGTTTCTTCATATTCGTACTGATTATTATCACAGGCATCAACCCATTCAACCTCATGCGGCGAATCATCAGGCACATCTTTATCCTGTTCGGAATCCGTTAATAATCCTACTGCCTTTGCCCATGCAGTAATAACATCTCTGGCGCTTTCTGTATTTATGCCGTATCCCTGAACAACAGACTTAATAAACCGATGCATTTCAATTTTGTCGATTTGGGTCATTCGCTGCATTTCATCAACAATACCATCGTCAAATACCATCAGCAATGTATTTCGCTTAAGCCTGTCTTGCGGAAAAAAATCCGAAAGTAAGGCTTGAAGTTTCTTTCTATCAGACAGAACGTCCGGATAGTCATTTATAATTTTTGCCAAAATTACAGAATCTTCCATATTAAAATAAAAACCATGCCTTTCCCTCAATCTGCGGATTACACAATATTAATGAAATTCCCCTGTCATCTGTCCGAAATCTATCTTAGCATCCTTAGCGATCATCGCAGAACGTCCTTCTTCTACCGGAATCTGCGTACCGTCCTTTTTTATATATGTCCAGTTTTCCTTTGTCAGATTCCTTATTCCCCAAAGATTCGGATTATTCGGATTTTGCACTACTTCGCCTGCCACGGTTTCCATATCGTGTCCGCCGTCTGTATGATGCTTATAAAGCTTTGTATTGGACATAAGCAATACAGTGTTTCTTCCAATCACAAGTTTAGTCGGAACGGTTACCGTATTCTGGCAGCTCCAGCAGGTATGTGCAACGCCATTCTCTTCTTTTTGCAAATCATAAAACACTTCGGCTCCGCAATTCGGGCAAATAATAATTCCTGACATGAGGTTTGCGAAGGTTTCCAGCCATTTTGCCTCTGTTATCCTTCTGTTAGGCTGCTTTAAGCCTGTCGTAAATGATGTAATAAACAACTCCTTTAGCTGCAACGGATATAAATCCCAGAAGACAAGCGCATTATCCTGATATCCGGCAAGCGGTCTGTTATCTTTATTGTCCGGATCGAAAATAAATAAGGGATCCGTGCCGTACAGCTTGTTCATTGCATGAATATCCATACATTTAATCTGTGCTTCCCTCTTACCTTCCAGCGGATGATTCAACATAAACATATAAAATAAAAGTACTGCCAGAGAGAATAAATCCGTATTCCTTGACGGTTTCGCTTCACATCTTACAATCTCCGGCGCCATAAAACGCGGAGTGCCGTATATTCCACTCTTCGCACCGTTATACGAAACATTATCATTATCGCATATAAGCACGTCTCCGGTATCAGGATCAAAGAATACATTACCAAAGGAAATATCCCTGTAACTATAACCTTTTCCATGCAAAACGTTGTAACCTCTGGTCAGATTATAAGCCGCTTTGCACAAGCAATAAAATGAAGGCTCCGCCTTTCTCTTCATCATGTCCACAATACTTTTGTAGTTCTTCGGTCTAAGCGGCATAATGTAGCCAAAAGATTCTCCGTATGTTCTGAAAATCATATCCTGCGGCCACAAAAACGATGAATCCGGCTGACCGTTTTGAATGAGATTGTCCAATATTTCTTTCTGGTTTTCAGTGGCAGTATTTTTGTAATACCATTTTAAAGCGTATGTTTTTCCGCTGGCTGTCACCGAGTATACCTCACCCTGTCCTCCTGAGCCAAGCAATTTCTGAATCGTGTATTTATTTCCGCTTTCAGAGGTGAGAACCGTTCCAATTTTTAACTGTCCATCCATTTTATCCGCACCTTTCCCATATATACATTCCTACCGGCTTACTCAAACTATGGCCTTCTTCGGGCATTTCTCCTTACATGTTCCGCATCCGGTACACTTCTCCTGATCGATAGTCGCATTAAATTCATTAATTACAATCGCATCTGCCGGACAGTTCTTCTTACACAACTGGCAGCCGATACAACCAACCGTACATGCCTTCATAGTCACAGGTCCTTTATCATGTGAACTGCATGCCACTGCATGCTTAGCCTCATACGGAATCAGCGTTATCAGATTCTTCGGGCAGACTGCCACACATTTACCGCATGCCTTACATGCTTCTTTATCTACAACAGCCACGCCATTCACAACATGTATCGCATCAAAAGGGCATACCTTCACACAGCTTCCATATCCGAGACAGCCGTAATTACATGACTTCGCGCCACCGTTTGGAACAAACGCCAGCATACGACAGTCTTCAATACCATGATATTCATAATCCAAAGCAGTCCTGTCGCAATCTCCCTGACACTGTACGAATGCAACCTGTCTTACACTCTCTCCCGCATCTACTCCCATAATTTCCGCAATCAGCTTACCGACTTTCTCACCGCCTACAGGACATGCATTTACAGGAGCTTCACCTTTAGCTATAGCCGCAGCTAAATTGGAGCAGCCCGCATAACCGCAGCCTCCGCAGTTATTTCCCGGCAGTACTCCAAGCACAGCCTCTTCTTTTTCATCTACTTCCACCTTAAAATTAATTGCCGCAACTCCCAGAAACAGTCCGACGAAAAGTCCGACTCCTCCGACAATCATCGTTGCAACTAAAATTCCGGTCATTTCCATAAGTCGCACTCCCTTCTATAACAATCCGGAGAAGCCGCAGAAGGCAATTGCCATAAGTCCGGCCGTAACCAGAACGATAGGCATTCCCTTAAAGGATTCCGGTATATCGTTATATTCCATCTTTTCTCTAATACCCGCAAGAATAATAATAGAAATCGTGAATCCCACGGCTGTAGCAAAACCGTTTACTACGCCTGCCAGAATCCCGTAATTCTTCTGCACATTTGTAAGCGCTACACCAAGCACCGCGCAATTAGTTGTAATAAGCGGCAGATAAACTCCCAATGCCTCATAAAGAGCCGGAATGAACTTCTTTAAAAACATTTCCACAAACTGCACCAAGGCGGCAATTACAAGTATAAAAACGATTGTCTGCAAATATGTAATATCAAGCGGTATCAAAACATATTTGTAGATAACGCCCGCTACTGCCGATGCCAGTGTAATTACGAAAATAACCGCCACGCCCATTCCGCTTGCCGTATTTGTTTTCTTAGATACGCCGAGAAACGGACATAAACCTAAAAACTGACTCAATACCACATTACTTACAAGAGAGGAACTGATTAAAATAATAAGTAAATCCTTAAGCATTTGTCTTTTCCTCCTCTCCCTTTACATCATAAATGCGTTTCGTACAACCCATATCCTTACAATTCATACAGTCACTATTGCAGCCGGATTGGATTTTCGACATATCTTTTCCTTTTTTCTCTCCTGCAATCTTTACTTTATTCTGAATCGCAGTCAGAGCTGCCAGCACAAAGAATGCCCCCGGAGCCATAATAAAAATACTGCATGGTATATAGCTGTCAGGCATCACATGATATCCAAATAATGTACCTGCCCCTATAAGCTCTCTCACCGCGCCTATGCATGTAAGCGCAAACGAAAATCCAAGTCCCATACCTACCCCGTCAAACAGAGACGGAATCACGGAATTCTTCGATGCATATGCTTCGGCACGCCCCAGAATAATACAGTTTACGACAATAAGCGGAATATATATTCCAAGCGAATCATACAGGGCAGGAATAAATCCCTCCAACAGCAGTTCTACAATTGTAACAAACGATGCAATAATAACTATGAAAGCCGGTATCCTTACCTTATCCGGTATAATATTCCTGAGCAGTGAAATAAAGGCATTGCTCAATGCCAACACTACCATAGTAGTAAGACCCATTCCCAATCCGTTGATCGCTGAGGTTGTAACGGCAAGCGTCGGACACATACCAAGCATCAAAACAAAGGTAGGATTCTCTTTAATAAGTCCATTGACAAGACGTTCTTTAATACTATTCATTCTCACTACCTCCCTTCAACTGTGTCTGGAAATAGTACAATCCTGCGTTTACACCGTTTGTAACGGCATTGGTCGTAATCGTAGCTCCGGAAATAGCGTCAATCTGATAATCTGAAGTCACTCCGGTCTTTGTATATTCGAATTTCTCAGCATTTTTTCCTTCAAACTGCGGCTTCAATACTTCTTCTGCACGCATTCCGAGCCCTGCAGTCTCTGAAATCGACAGAATGGAAATACCGTTCACGGTTCCGTTATTTCTGATACCGATAGTAAAGCTGATATCACCGCCATATCCCTCTTTTGTAGTAACTGTGATAACATATCCCAATATTTCTGAGCCTTCTTTATCTTCAGCCTGCGCTGCCATAACTTCATCTATTGTCACAGCTTTAAATCCCGCTTCTTCCCACGATGCGGCACCAGGCTGCACACACTCCATGGAGGAAAATGAAGCTGCATCTGCAAAAACTTCCTGACATGCTTCCTGCTTTGCCTTTTCTTTCTGTATGGCAATCGGATCCTTGGTAATCTGATATACCAGCCCTAAAAGCAAACCTGAAATCAATGTAATCACAAGCAAAATTACTGTATCTTTAAGCATTCCCTTAATATCACTCATGCCTTTGCTCCTCCTTTCCCAAATGCTGTCGGAAGAGTCGCTTTCTCAATTAACGGAACTAAAAGGTTTCCAATGATAATCGCATAGGAAACTCCTTCTGCGGAAGCTCCAAAAATACGGAATATACCCGTTAAAACTCCAAGTAGAATACCATATATGTACTGTCCCTTAACCGTAATCGGTCTTGTTACATAGTCTGTAGCCATAAAGAAGGCTCCAAGCATCAGACCTCCTCCTGTTAAATGTGCACATATATAAGCATAGTCAAGACCACGGTCCCCAAATATACTTATAAATATAACAAAACTGATTATGTAACTTCCGGGAATCCTCAAATCAATAATCCCCAGAAGAATCAATATGCAGGCTCCGATTACAATCGCAACCATTGAGGTCTCCCCTATGGTTCCTGCAGTCTTTCCTATGAACATATTGTAGATGTTTACCGCATCCCCGTTTTTCAGACTGGCAAGCGGCGTTGCACCTGTATAAGCGTCACAATCAAAGTTTGTCATAATCGAAGTAAAAGATATCAGCAGAAAACATCTTGCACCAAGTGCAGGATTCATAAAGTTCTGCCCCAATCCTCCAAACAGCATCTTGACTACCAGAATCGCAAATATACCTCCGATTACGCCAATCCACCATGGAGCCTTGGGAGGAAGATTCATTGCAAGCAGAAGACCCGTGACAACAGCCGAATAATCTCCTATCGTAACTTTTTTTCTAAGGATTTTCTCAAAAATATATTCTGTCAAAACAGTAGATAGAACCGTTACAAAAATTAAAATCAGCGCATCCAGTCCAAAATTATAGATTCCAAACCCTGCCGCAGGAAGCAATGCAATCACGACAGCAAGCATAATACCGCTTGTAGAAGTTTTAGATCTGATATGGGGATTGGATGATACCTTCATCAAATCGCTCATTTTATACTTATACTCCTTTCTACTTTGCTTTTTTCTTGGCGAGCTGCATTTTTCGCATAGACTTTATAGTCTGCGTAAGCGGCCTCTTTGCCGGACATACATAGCTGCAGCAGCCGCATTCACAGCATTCCATACCGTCATGCGCAAGAAACGCTTCTTCATTATAATTTTCCGCATAATCCGCCAGAAGTCTCGGTACTATACGTCCGGGACATACTTCCACGCATCTTCCGCAATTAATGCATGGTCCCGGTTCCATCATGGATACATCGTCCTCTGTCAGACACAACAGGGCGGAAGCAGTCTTAGTTGTCGGCACATCCAGATCAAAAATTCCAAATCCCATCATCGGACCGCCTGAAACAATTTTTACAGGATCTTTCTTAAATCCGCCGGCTTCTTCGATAAGTTCATGGTAATTGGTACCAATCCTTACTATAAAATTCCTTGGGTCAGCGATTGCGTCACCCGTCACCGTTACTATACGATTCATCAGAGGTTTGCCCTCGATTACCGCATGATAAATCGCTACAACCGTATCCACGTTGTTTACAACACAGCCAACATCCGCCGGAAGCATTGTTGAGTTAATCTTCCTTCCGGTCGTGGCATAGATAAGCTGTCTCTCGGCACCCTGGGGATATTTTGTTTTCAGGGCTTTCACACTGATTCTTTCCTCATCCTTAGTAAGTTTTTTTAACAATTCGATACAGTCGGGCTTATTATCCTCCACTGCCAGAATTCCTTTTGCGTAATCAAATAATTGCAAAGAAACTTTCAGCCCCTGCACCAGCTTTTCCGGTTCTTCCAACATTCTTCTATAATCAGAAGTAAGATACGGTTCGCACTCCGCACAATTCACAATAACATAATCAATATTTTCAGGTTCCTTAGGAGAAAGCTTTATGAAAGTAGGGAAACCTGCACCGCCCATACCTACAATACCGGCTTCTTTTACCAGTTCAATTATTTCCTCTTTACTCATTTCCTCAAGTGGTTTCACCTTTGGATATTCCACTTCCTCATACAATCCATCATTCTCGATGATAATGCTCATCACATTATCACCTGTCACAACACGTCGTGGCTCAATCGCTTTTACCGTTCCTGATACGGTCGCATAAATAGGCGCTGAAACAAAAGCCCCCGCTTCTGCAATTTTCTGACCGGTCAGAACGTGATCGCCTTTTTCTACAATCGGCTTCGCCGGCGCACCTATATGCTGTGATAAGGGATATACCAAATCTCCCTTTGGCAATACGGCTTTTATCGGCTTATCTTTGGAAAGCTCCTTTCCATCATATGGGTGAATCCCGCCCACAAATGTTAATTTAGCCATTCGCTGCCCCTCTTTCCTTATAAATTCATGTATAACAGGAAATAATGCTTCACAATAATCCTATTATCACGTAGAACATTTCACTCAAAATAACCCATATAATAAATATACTATTTTTCGACGAAAAAAACTACTGTTAATTCAAAAAATGTGTTATCATTTATATATAAAATTACTTAATCAAAACCTTACTACACAACAGAACGTATTATATAAAAAATCGTCGCTCGGCAGCGACGATTAAGAGAATGCTTCGCTTTCTCATTGGAATGATTTATGCCGCAGCGTTATTTCCTATAATAATAAAATAAAACCACGAAGAATTGGAGATTGATGCATATGATTACCGAAAACAATAAACTGGAAAATTTCAAAATTCCATATCCGCTGGAACGGATTGCACCACTGGAGAAAATACTGTTTTTAGATATAGAAACCACAGGCTTTACCGCCAAAAATTCCTACTTGTACCTGATTGGTGCAGCGTATTATACAAATGGCAGTTGGTATATTAAACAATGGTTTGCAGATAGTTATGTTGATGAAAAATGGCTTTTAATTTCATTCTTTTCATTTGCAGCCTCGTATACCCATTTGATTCACTTTAACGGTAATAACTTTGACCTTCCTTACTTATTACAGAAGGCTGCGCAGTATAATATGGCATTCAACTTTGACTCTTTTGAAGGAATTGACCTCTACAGGCGAATCTCGCCTTATAAGTTTTTCCTTAACATGCCCAACTGTAAGCAAAAAACCATAGAGAAATTTCTGGGCATTGAGCGCAAGGACAGATTTGACGGCGGCGAGTTAATCACTGTATATCACAATTATGTTAAACAATCTGCAAAATATAATAATAACTTGTTTTTTTTACATAACAGTGAAGATATGAAGGGTATGCTGCAGCTTACTTCAATGCTTGCATATTATGATTTATTCAACGAAAAATCAAGAGCAAAAAAGGTTCAGGCCAATTCCTATAAAGATTATCATGGAAAGGAACAGCATGTGCTTTTGATGAACCTGGAGCTGCCTGCCGCCCTCCCTCGTCCGCTTTCAACTTTTTTAAACGGCTGCGCATTCAGCGGTGAAGGCAGCGAAGGTCGTCTGAAAGTTCCAATCTATGACGAAGAGATGAAATATTTTTATTCCAACTACAAGGACTATTATTATCTACCCGTAGAAGATACTGCTATACATAAGTCCGTTGCCTCTTTCGTAGATAAGGACCATCGTACACAGGCTACGGCTGCTACATGTTATACACGTAAAATCTCTTCCTACCTTCCGGAATGGGATATTTTCGTCGAGCCTTTTTTCAAACGTGATTACAACAGCAAAGAATTGTTCTTTGAACTGACCGATGAAATAAAAAAAGACCGCGCACTCTTCTCAGAATACGCGGCTTATGTGTTAAATAAAATGGCAAATACCTATTAATATGTACTGTTATGGCTTTCCATAGAAGAAAGAATTTTTCCTTGTATAACCTATTTCTTTATAGTTAATAATCTGCTCCGTATTTCCTATGAACAGGTAGCCGCCCGACTTAATGTTTTTGTAGAATTTACGGAATACGTCTTCTTTTGCCTCTTCTGTGAAATATATCAATACATTGCGGCAGACAATCAAGTTACAATCAGCAGGATATGTATCCCTTAACAGATTGTGCTCGCTAAACTCCACTCTTGCCTTAATCTCATTCGAGATTTGATACGAAGGACCGATTTTCGTAAAATACTTTTTCTTCAGGTCAGCAGGTACACTGGCAATACTTTTTTCTCCATATAGACCTACTTTTGCCTTTGCAATAACCTGCTTATCCAAATCAGTTGCATGAATTTTAATCTTATCTAACGGAATATGCCTTGATAACGCCATGACAAGCGAATAAGGCTCATCTCCGGTAGAACATGCAGCACTCCATACTTTCAGATTATTACCGAATTTCTTAATAAGATCCGGAATAATATCTTTATCCATAATTTCCCACTGTTCCGGATTACGATAAAATTCTGAAACATTAATGGTAAGATAATTAACAAATTCATCAAACAACTTCTTATCATTTTTAAGGGATGACACATAGTTATCATACCCTACAATCTTATTTTTGGAAATTAAAGTATCAATTCGACGTTTCATCTGCTTCTCTTTATAAGCATTCAAATCAATCTTAGTTAAATCTAAAACAGCCTTCTTGAAATACTCATAATCATATGCCATATACTATTCCCACTTTCCCATTTTTTGTTCTGACGACTATATCACTCTCTTATAATCAATTCAACTTATTCCTGTGAATCCTCTTCACTTTCACTTGCAATTACTGCCTCAATGTCTACAGACACCTCATCTGCGTCATCATCTTCCGCTTCTTTCTTTGACGCTTCAGCGTACATGGCTTTGATGCTTAAGCTGATTTTTTTGTCTTCTTCTTTGAAATCAACTACTTTAGCAGTCACTTCTTCTCCAACCTTAAGAACATCCGCCGGTTTTTCAATACGCTCCTTTGAAATCTGTGAAACGTGAAGAAGCGCATCAATTCCTGATTCTAGTTCAATAAATGCTCCGAAATCTGTCATTCGTGCAACTTTACCGGTAACTACATTTCCGATTGCATATTTTTCCGCCGCATCTTTCCAAGGATTTTCATCCTCAAATTTCATACTGAGTGCAACCTTGCTTCCGGAAATTTCCTTAATCAGCACTTTAAGCTTATCTCCTACCTTAAAGACTTTCTTCGGATTCTCTACTCTTCCCCATGACATCTCCGATATGTGAAGCAGTCCGTCAGCGCCGCCAAGGTCAATAAATGCACCAAACTCTGTCAAATTCTTAACGGTACCTTCTACCGTGTCGCCTTCCTTGATTCTTTCAAACAGCTGTCTTTGCAATTCGGCTTTCTTAGCTACAATCAACTGCTTACGGTCACCGATGTATCTTCTTCTCTTCGGATTATACTCACTGATAACAAATTCTATTTCCTGTCCTGCATATTTTGTCAAATCTTTTTCATAGCCGTCTGATACAAGGCTGGCAGGGATGAAGATTCTGACTTCATCCACAACAACGCTCAATCCGCCGTCTAATACCTGTGCAACCTTTGCAGTCAGGACTTCTTTATTATTATATGCCTCTTCAATTCTCTTATTACCTCTATCCGCAGCAAGCCGCTTATAGGTAAGCAGGACTTGTCCCTCACCGTCATTTACTTTTAAAACCTTGACTTCCATCTTATCGCCCGGTTTTACTACTGCTGTCAAATCAACATTAGGCTCATTTGTGTATTCATTTTTGGTTAAAATGCCGTCTGATTTATACCCTATATTAAGAACAATCTCTTCCGGTTTAACGTCAATGACTGTGCCTTCTACAACCTCTCCTGCGTGTATTGTCTTTAATGAATCTTCTAACATTTGTTCAAAAGTTAATTCTGACATAATTTTGAACCTCCTCGATAATATTGTTTGGGGTAGATGCCCCTGCTGTAATACCCACCAGTTTGACAGATTCAGATAAATCTAAATTCAAGTCATCCAGTGTCTGTATAAAATAAGTGTTTTCACATTCCTGCATACAGATTTCATATAGTTTTCGTGTATTAGAACTATGATTTCCACCTATTACTATCATAACATCAACTTCAGCCGCTATTTCCCTTGCCTCGGTTTGTCGCACCTCTGTGGCGTTACATATAGTATTCTCAATAATAACATTGTAACCTTTTTGCTTTAAAATTTCAACTATATCTTGAAATTTATTGTAGTTATATGTCGTCTGTGACACAACGCAAAGTTCTTTATCTCCGGTATAATTAAATTTCTGCGCTTCATCCAATGATTCTATAACGATTGCCGGAGTCATGCACCAGCCTACAATTCCTTCCACTTCAGGGTGTCCTGCGTTACCGATTATAATAACCTGTTTTCCTGCAGTGCTTTCTTTTTCCACTATATCATGAATTCTTTTAACAAAAGGACAGGTCATATCAATGCATTTTAGTTTCTGCCTGTTAAGCTGTTTATATAGGCTTTTGGCCACTCCATGAGCGCGGATAACAACAGTGCCTTCCTTTATACTCTCAAGTTCTTTGGCAGACCCTATAACACGTACCCCTTTCTTTTCCAAATCCTTAACGACTTCTTCATTATGGGTTATTGCTCCGTATGTATATATATTTCCATCTTTTTCAGCCTGTTCATATACAGCATCTACCGCTCTTTTTACGCCAAAGCAGAAGCCGATGTTTTTTGCAACTTTTACTTCCATTACCTGCAGTTTCTCTCCTGTCTGTAAAATTCTGCATATTATTTTACTTGTTTTTATTATAAGATACCATACCGATGATTGTATCTGCAACTTCCTCAATCGTCATATAGGAAGAATCTACAAAAGCGGCATCCTCAGCAGCCTTTAGTGGTGAAAGCTCCCTTGTCATGTCCTGATGATCGCGCTCTATAATCTCTTTTTCGATTATGTCAATATCGCAGGCTTCCCCTTTTGCCATAAGTTCCTTATATCTGCGTTCTGCGCGTACTCTGCTTCCTGCGGTAAGAAAAACCTTCACTTCCGCATCCGGCAGAACACAGGTACCGATATCTCTTCCATCCATTACCACATCCGTATCAGCAGCCAGTTTCTGTTGTAGTTCTACAAGCTTCTTTCTGACTTCTTTATTCGGACTTGTAAGAGAAGCCATATTGCCAACCTGCTGTGTTCTGATCAGACTGTTTACATTTTCTCCGTTTAGACAAACTATCTGTTCTCCGTCTTCATAACGAATTGTAATATCTGCTTCTTTGCACTTATCATTTATCATTTCCGCATCCTTAGGGTCAATTCCTTCATTTATTATAAAAAGCGCCATCGCACGGTACATAGCTCCTGTGTCCACATATATGAAACCAAGCTTCTTGGCAATAAGCTTTGCTATAGTACTTTTTCCCGCTCCTGCAGGACCGTCAATCGCTATTTTATATCCCATTATACTTCTCCTGTTTATAATATTATTTATGTTATTTTTATACTATCTTTTTATACTATCTTATATAACCTTTTTATATGCTGTCTCCCGCCAGATGTCCGGTTGACCACGCAATCTGCAGATTAAATCCACCGGTCAAAGCGTCCAGATCCAATATCTCCCCGGCAAAATACAACCCCTTAACAAGCTTTGATTCCATAGTAGACGGATTGACTTCCTTAACACTTACACCGCCCTGAGTAATAATCGCTTCATCGAAACCTCTTGTACCGTTTATATGAAGAATCAGGTGTTTCATCATATGTACCAGATTCTTTCTTTCAGTTCTTGTAACCTCATTCACTTTTTTCTCCGGAATAATTCCCGAGAGTTCTATCATAATAGGAACAAGCTTAGAAGGCAGCAGTCCGTTTAAAGCATTTTTAAACTGCCTGTTTTGATTTTCCTCAAAATCCCTCAACACTCTTTTTTCAAGCTGTTCTTCAGATAGAGCAGGCTTTAAATCTATTTCACAAATTATATTTTCTTTATTCTTACATTTCTCATAAAAGCTGCTGGAAGAAAGTACTAATGGTCCGCTTATACCGAAATGTGTAAAAAGCATCTCACCGAATCCACGGTACACTTCTTTATTTCCGTCTCTCATTATAAGATTAACATTCTTTAAAGACAGCCCTTGTAAACGCGTACACCATTCCTCTGATACATTAAACGGCACCAGAGACGGTACGCAGTTCTTTATCTTATGCCCCGCATCTTCCGCCAGCTTAAGACCGTCTCCTGTCGAGCCGGTGAGCGGATATGAGAGTCCGCCCGTTGCAAGGATTACAGCGTCCGCCCGCTCCTTTCTTCCATTCTCCAAAAGTACGCCGCAGACCTGCTTTCCGCCTTCCGGAACGGTTTCTTCTGTCAAAAGTTCACGTACTTTCGTGCGCAGACAGATTTCTACGTTGTTTTTCTTTAAAATGCGCTGCAGAGCCGCTATAACATCCGAAGAATGGTCAGATGCCGGAAAAACCCTTTCTCCCCGCTCTATCTTAAGGTGACACCCTGCTTCCTCTAACAGCTCCATCATCTGCCTGTTATCAAATCCATAAAACGCACTATATAGAAACTTCGGATTGGATACAATACTTTCAAAGAATTTATCCGTCTCACAGGCATTGGTTACATTACACCTGCCCTTGCCGGTAATAAAAAGCTTTTTCCCAAGCTTCTCATTCTGTTCCAACAGGAGCGTCTCATGCCCCTTACAGGCAGCGCTGACTGCCGCCATCATTCCGGCGGCTCCGCCGCCAACTACAATGACTCTGTTCATTTTTCTTCTTTCCACAGAGGATTATACAACATAGGCTCCTCGTCTATAAAATTAATCTCATCATTTAAATAAACCTGATAGTTATTCCATGCATTTTCCAAATTTCTCAGATTCAGTTTAACATTCTCAGGCCGCTTTAAGCACATGGCAACGACCAGCGCATTAATCAGACTAAGCGGCGCTACCAGAGAATCTACTATAGAAACCATATCGCTTCTGGCAAGCAGATTGCAGGATGAATACAGATTCATTGGTGAATGCACGCTGTCTGTAATCGTAATTACTTTTGCATTCCTGTCGTTGGCAAACTCTATCGCCTTTAATGTACGCATTGAGTATCTCGGAAAACTTATTCCTATAATTGCATCATTTTCATCAATTCTTATCATCTGTTCAAAAGTTTCCGACACACTTGTAGTTCTAAGCAGAATTACATTTCCCCTGATCATATTCAGATAAAACTGCAAAAAATCCGCCAGAGGCGCACAGCTTCTTATTCCCATGATATAAACATTCTTTGCTTCCAATATAATATCCACTGCTGTTTCAAACGCTGCTGAATCAAGATTATCTATCGTATCTTTAATTTTTTCAATGTCTGCATTTAGTACAGATGTCAGAATCTCCGACTGTGAGCTTCGTCCATATTTGGCTCCGATTCTTTGTACGGAATTAATCTTATTCTGTACCCAGTCTTCCAAATCTCTCTGAAACTCAGGATATCCGCTGTATCCAACAAAAGTGGCAAAGCGTACGACAGTTGACTCACTGATGCCTAAAGCTTCCCCCATCTTCGCCGCTGTCATAAATACAGCCTGTCCATAATGGTCAGAAATAAAATCTGCAATTGCCTTCTGGCTCTTACTCATCCTACCATAATACTCATTAATTCTTGTAATAATATCGTAACGATTTTCCATTCGGGCACTGACCCCTTCCCGCTTTCTCGCTCTTGTAATTTTGACAATAAAAAGTATTAAAATATGTTCCTATTGTCCTAAGCTCAAAGAAAAGATTTGTATGATTCTTCCAAAAGCGTTATAGTTTCATCTTCACTCAAGTCATAGTCTCCGGTCAACGACATACAAGCTGCACCATGAATGAAAATCCACATTTTCATAAACATTACGCTTGGATTGGTACAACCTTGCTGTTTGGCATTACTAATCTCTCTTACCACTGCCCCATCCGTTCCATTCAAAATATCATACAGACTCTTTCCCTGTCGGTTTTCAGAATCAAACAACAGCCTGAATAACTTCGGGTTTTTCTGAGCAAAGCTGATATAGGCAAGACCAAGGTTTACAAATGGTGTGTTATTTTTTTTCGGGAAATTTTCATAATATGTATTAAAAAATCCTATGACATGTTCAAACAACTCTTTCCCCAGTTCTTCCATATTCTTATAAATTCTGAAAATCGGCTGTGTAGAACAGCCTGCTTTCGCCGCCAGAGTTCTTGCAGTCACATGTTCGAACCCTTCTTCGCTTGTCATTTCAAACGCTGCATTCAAAATATCAGTTTTAGTAATTGTTTCTTTTCTTGCCATACCGCACTTCCTCACTCTGTGTAATGCATGCATTATAACGCTTACATTAATTATAAGTTACAACTTGTTATGTATTTATTTTTATAACGTATGTTATTATAATATATTGTGTAATTTCAGTCAATACAAAAAAATAAATAATTGCTAAAAAATAACAGGTAGTTGAAATCAAAAAGGCAGTCAAGAACTTATATTCTCAACCGCCTTTTTACTCTGCTTACTATATACTATTATATGACTGTGCTTATACCGGATACGCTGCATTCTTCGTATCAGCCTGTGTCATATCTACTTTTTCCTGCTGAGCCTGACGATATTTGAAGAAGTCAGTTGCTACCTGCGGGAACAGGGCATAGGACAATACATCCTCATCCTGTTGCTTCCACTCTTTCATTTCTCCTTCAAGCTTATCCATCTCATTCTCAATCAAGTCTGCAGGACGGCAGGTAATTCTCTCTTCTCCCGGAATAACCTTGTTAATTACTGCCTGATTCATCGGTTTTACGGTCTGTCCGTATTCACCTCGAAGAACTGCCTTAGTCTCCTTAGTCGCCATCTTGTATCTTTCGCCCATAAGTACATTAAATACTGCCTGTGTACCTACTATCTGTGATGAAGGCGTAACAAGCGGCGGCTCGCCCAAATCTTTTCTTACCGCGGGGATTTCCTTCAGTACGTCATAGTACTTGTCTTCCGCATTCTGCTCTTTCAACTGACTGACCATATTGGAAAGCATACCGCCCGGTACCTGATATAACAAAGTCTTGATATCAACACCCATAACCTTAGGATTGAGAAGACCGTCAGCAAGACATTTATCTCTGTAAGGTCTGAAATAATCTGCGATTTCCGCAAGCAGGTTCTGGTCATATCCTGTATCATAAGGAGTTCCCTTAAATGTTTCTACCATAACTTCCGTAGCCGGCTGTGACGTACCCATAGCAAACGGAGATATCGCACAGTCAATTACATCGACTCCTGCCTCTACTGCCTTCAGATATGTCATGCTCGCCACACCTGAAGTATAGTGCGTATGAAGCTGTATCGGAAGTTTGGTTGCCGACTTCATTGCTGAAATCATCTCGGATGCCTTATAAGGAACCAAAAGTCCTGCCATATCTTTGATACAGATGGAATCCGCACCCATCTCCTCAATCTTCTTCGCCATATCCATCCAGTATTCCATGGTATAAGCATCGCCCAATGTATATGAAAGAGCTACCTGTGCATGTCCTCTGCCTTCTCTTGCCTTAACCTTATTGGTTGCATTTACTGCTTCCTGTAAGTTTCTCAAATCGTTCAAACAGTCGAAAATACGTATAATATCTATACCGTTTGCAATAGATTTCTCTACAAAGCTGTCTACAACGTCATCTGCATACGGTCTGTATCCTAAGATATTCTGACCTCTGAAAAGCATCTGCAGCTTGGTATTTTTGAATCCGTCTCTCAGTTTTCTAAGTCTGTCCCACGGATCTTCTTTCAGGAAACGAAGGGATGCATCAAACGTTGCACCACCCCAGCATTCTACTGCGTGATAACCAACTTTATCCATTTTTTCTACAATTGGAAGCATCATTTCGGTAGGCATTCTTGTTGCAATCAGAGACTGATGCGCATCACGAAGAACGGTTTCCATGATTCCAATCGGTTTTTTAGCCTGTTCTGCCATTTCTATTTCCTCCTATTTTTATCTTTAATATATCCAATCACTACCCGCGAGAATGACGCAGTCATTCTTGCAGGCAAAACATAGAATTTCTTAAGCTGCGTATTTTACAGCTTTAGAAATTCTTTTTGCCTTAGAATACGCCGAATACTGCCATAAAAGTTCCGGCTGCTACCGCTGTACCAATAACACCTGCTACGTTAGGTCCCATAGCATGCATTAAAAGGAAATTGGTAGGATCTGCTTCCGCACCGACTTTCTGAGAAACTCTCGCCGCCATAGGAACAGCAGATACACCGGCGGAGCCAATAAGCGGATTAACAGCGCCTTTTGTCAGTACGCACATCAGCTTACCGAACAAAACACCTGCCGCGGTTCCAAATGCAAATGCAATCAAACCAAGTCCTACTATTTTCAATGTATCCCAGTTTAAGAACGCTTCCGCACTTGTCGTCGCGCCTACTGAAGTACCCAGAATGATAACTACAATATACATCAACGCATTAGAAGCTGTCTCTGTCAGCTGTCTTACTACGCCTGATTCCCTGAACAGGTTACCTAACATCAGCATACCAACTAACGGCGCCGTTGTAGGAAGAATCAGAGAAACCACAATTGTAACCACGATAGGGAATAAAATCCTTTCCAGCTTTGTAACAGGACGAAGCTGGGCCATTTTGATTTTTCTTTCTTTCTCAGTTGTAAAAAGCTTCATAATAGGCGGCTGAATAATCGGCACTAATGACATATAAGAATATGCCGCAACCGCAATCGGTCCAAGTAACGTGGTCTGCTGCAATTTTGTTGCAAGGAAAATAGAAGTAGGACCATCCGCTCCGCCGATAATGGAAATAGCAGCTGCTGCTTTATCGTTAAAGCCCATTGCTATTGCTCCAAAGTAAGCTGCAAAAATACCGAACTGAGCTGCCGCACCAAGCAGGAAACTCTTCGGATTAGCGATTAACGGTCCAAAGTCCGTCATCGCGCCGACTCCCATAAAGATAAGAGACGGTAATATTGCCCACTCATCCAGTTTATAGAAATAATACAGTAAACCGCCGCCTGCACCGCCTTCACCGTACTCGGCCATAATATCCGGATAGATATTAACAAGCAGCATACCAAAGGCTATCGGAACCAAAAGAAGCGGTTCAAATTCAAATTTGATAGCCAGAAATAGGAATAC
>CAZRKN010000063.1:0-27229 GCA_964600805.1 uncultured Bacteroides sp.
AGCAATGGCTTTTCCCATAAGTATCGCACCCGTATTTGCAACGATAGACTGTCCAGGCTGCCGTCACTATGGTATCAGCCGCTATCTTTATGGCTAAATCAGCTCCGTTTTCTTTTAATATTTTAAAATACTTTTCCATGCTAAAAATCTCCAAAAATTAGAATTTTTCGAAATGCTTATGTTACAATTCCAGTTCATATAGGCGATATATTTTTCTATACAAAGAGTTAGTAAACATTATTTTGAAAAACAGTCGTTCGGATGTTTTTAATTCATTGACAAGATGATCGGGAGTAAGAGAATGTTCTTTTTTACATACAATGTCAGTTCCCGTAAGAACACTATGAATATCACCTATTCCCCAAACTTGTGTAACACCTACATCATTTATTGGATTTTTATATTTTGAAGCTTTTGCGCCAAAAACAGTATAAATGTCCATAAGAATATTTAGTGATTCATATTTCTTTGCCAGCTCTCTGAACATTGCATTGACCTGTTCGTTTTTGAGGTACATACCCTTATTCGTTTAAAATAAGTTTGTCCTTTAAGCGCTATATTTAGGTTATTCCTTTACACCATTAAGTATTATTCAGTACCATTATGAAAAAAATGATGTACAATTGATGTACTAACCCCATTTTGATGTACTGCAAAAACCTTTTTAATCCTCAAAAAGTTTTCGTTTTCTCTCAATCATTTCGTCGATTCTTTCTATGTAAGAAGCCACATCCTTCACATTATCGCACCTTTCGATACGTCCGTCAGGATATACCCTTTTCGTAATCGTACCCGCCCCAAGCGCCACGATGGTCTGTTTCTCCTCCATGATCAAAATATTATAAATCCCATATTTTCCTTCTTTTGCATATCCGACATTTTCAAAATTACCTGACATGTTTTTCTGTCTGTAAAGATAATATGGAGACATTCCCATGCGCTGCGCACCTTCTTTAGCAATCCGCATTGTTTCATTTGTGTTATGTAAACTATCCATCACACTTCCGCCGCTTTCACGAATCAGCTGTGCAAGGGCAGATGCCCGCTTCACTGCAAGCGAATGAACCGTCAGACTATCCGGAGCTAATTCCTCTATGTCATTAATTGTTTCTTTTACATCTTCTTCTTTTTCTCCGGGAAGTCCAAGTATGATATCCATATTTATATTGTCAAAGCCGACTTCTCTTGCCAGATAAAATGCATCAACCACCTGCTTAACCGTATGCTGTCTTCCAATCAGCTTCAACGTTTCCTGCTTCATCGTCTGCGGATTGACGGAAATCCTTGTCACTCCATGCCGGTATAATACAGACAGTTTTTCTTTAGTAATACTGTCTGCGCGTCCCGCTTCTACCGTAAATTCCTGCACTGTGGAAAAATCAAAAGATGCCTTTAATTTAGTAAGCAGCCTGTCTAACTCATCCGCCGATAAAGAAGTGGGAGTTCCTCCGCCTATGTAAACAGTATCCAAGGTCTTATGGCGATAGATATCTGAGATAAAGTCAATTTCTTTTTCCAACGCATCTAAGTAATCCGCTATCCTCTCTTTCCACAAACTGATTGGAAATGAGGTAAAAGAGCAATACAGACATGTTGTCGGACAGAAAGGAATCCCTATGTATAAGCTGTAGCCGTTTTCATAATGAAGCGGTTTCAGAATTTCCATTTCCCGCTTGGCAATCTCAATCCCAAGCGCAGACTTCTCCGCGCTTACCAGATGCTCACACTTAAGAAATTCTGTAATTTCTTCTTCACTTTTTCCCTGCTCCAACATACTCATAGCTATTTTCGTAGGACGTATACCTGTAAGGTTGCCCCATGGAAGAGAAATACCTGTTTCCTCACGCAGGGAATTATATAAAAACCGCTTAAACGCATTCTTATAATCAACCCCTTTCTCATCTTTAACATGCCATGTATACACATGCTCATATTGCTCTGAATCTTCTATCGCTTCCGCGCATCCCGTTTCTTTTCCCGAATCAATCCCTGCAACCTGAAAGACCACCTTATCCTCACCAAAAACAAGCTCCATATCAGCAGGACGCTCCAAAATCTTCCTATCCCTTATCACAGACTCCGGAGTCAACACCCTTACTTCCTTTTCCGGATAAAAAGCCTTTACGAGCGAATGTATATCATATTCAAACTGTGCTTTATTAGACCTTATAATTAACATTCGTTATCCTCTGTTCCTATATAAATTATTTTAAAGTTTATCACATATTTTCAATGAATACCACTGCTTATAATATAAAAATCATATAACCTAACTTGATTTTTCAATTAATATTCGAGCTATCTTTAAATCACTTCTTGTTCATTGTAGTTGATGGATTGAGCCTCTTTGGTTAATATTCGAGGGTCTGTGATGACGCCGGTTCTTAGGCTGCATCCTTTGCAGCCTTAGTACCGCTACGTCTGAACCGAAGCGAAAGCGTCCCCCGCATATTAACCAAAGAGGCTCAATCCCCTCCTGCTATGAAGTAATTTTATCGTTCTAATCTAAATCTTATTAAACGGCTCCTTATAACAAGCCACACTCCCCAGCTCCTCTTCAATCCTAAGCAGCTGGTTATATTTAGCTACCCTGTCGGTACGGCATGGCGCCCCTGTCTTTATCTGTCCCGCATTCACCGCTACGGCAAGGTCTGCTATGAAGGTATCCTCAGTTTCTCCCGAACGATGTGAAATAACGGTCTTATATCCGTTCTTATGAGCCATCTCAATCGCCTCCATTGCTTCCGATACCGTACCGATTTGATTGACCTTTACAAGAATCGCATTGGCAACCTGCAGCTTGATTCCTGCATCAAGACGCTTGGTATTGGTTACAAAAAGGTCGTCTCCAACAAGCTGTATCTTCTCTCCGAGCGCTTTAGTAAGGAGCTGCCAGCCGTCCCAATCGTCTTCAAACAAACCGTCTTCTATAGAAATAATAGGAAAACGCTCAACCAGATTTTCATAATATGAAACCATCTCAGAAGCGCTCCTTCGGATTTCCTGACCACTCATCCGTGATTCTCCCGGGAAATAATAAGTTCCTGATGCTTCGTCATAAAGTTCGCTTGCCGCTGCATCCATAGCAATCTTAATATCCTGCCCCGGCGTATAGCCTGCCGCCTTAACCGATTCTACAATTAATTCTAAGACCTCCACGGCATCCGAAAGAGACGGTGCGAACCCTCCCTCATCACCTACGCCCGTAGAAAGTCCTCTCTGATTACAGATTTGTTTCAGATTATGATAGATTTCCGCACATATTCTCAACCCGTCTGCAAAACTTTCCGCCGCTACCGGCATTATCATGAACTCCTGAAAATCCACTGTATTATCCGCATGTTTACCACCGTTTAAAATATTCATCATAGGAACAGGGAGCAGTCTTGTATGGGCTCCGCCCAGATACCTGTATAACGGCATTTCAAGCGCTATGGAAGAGGCCTTGGCACATGCCATAGATACTCCCAGTGTGGCATTAGCTCCCAGATTTCCTTTATTATCCGTTCCATCCTGCTCAATCAGAATTCTGTCAATCAATCCCTGATCCAGAGCATTCATGCCAATCAATGCCTCCCTTATTTTAGAATTGACATTTCCTACCGCTTTCGTAGTTCCCAGACCAAAATATCTGGTTTCACCGTCCCGAAGCTCTACCGCTTCAAATCGTCCTGTACTGGCACCGCTTGGCACTGCCGCCCTTCCTGTTACCTTTCTACCTTCCGGCTCCATCTCTATTGTAACTTCCGCTTCCACCGTAGGATTTCCGCGGGAATCCAGAATCTCCCTTGCATGCACATCTGTAATACGCAGCATTTTTTCCATAAAAAAACCTCCTTTGAACATACATTTTTCTTTTAGTATGTCCAAAAGAGGTATTAATATTAGCTATAAATCTCTCTCAACCCGCGAATTTATATGCCTAAGACATCAACGATGTCTGCACAAATATTGCATAACACATGTATACATGTGTGAAAAATTTATTTTTCACATTTTTATTCGGTATGGATTGCAGCCAGCGGACTTAGCTTCATAGCGCGCAGCGCCGGGAAAAATCCTGCAACCATTCCGACAAGTACGGCGAAAACAAGTGATAACAATGCCAGCCACAGCGGAATACTTGAAATGGAAGAAATATCCATATAACTGTTGGCACTGGAAGCAACTTTATTTATTACCATCGAAATCGTATAGCTAAGCCCCAACCCTATAACACCACCGATAAAACCGATAAAGCCCGCCTCAAGCAAGAACAGGGAGCGTATATTACGCAGGTCGCAGCCAAGTACTTTCATGACTCCGATTTCTTTTGTACGCTCATAGATGGACATCATCATAGTATTGGTGATGCCGATTGCCGCTACAAACAATGATACCGCACCTATACCGCCGAGTACCGCCTGAACATATCCCATAGTCTGTTGTTCGGATTGAATCCATTCAGCATTGCTGTTTGCCTGATATCCCATATCGGTAATCTGTGACTGTATCGCAGTAACATTGTCCATCTCATCCACATTAACTATAATCTGACTATAAAAAATTTCTTTATACGGCTTACCGGTTTTCGTAGACGGCTGTCCGGGAATTACCTTATTCTTGAATATTCTCTGAAGCTCCGGAAGCAGTTTATCAATGTCGCATATTGTATACCAGCCATATTGGGTCCAGCCGTCCTCAGACTCGGCTTCTACACCGCTTGCAGGAATCAGATACTTTTTAGGCGGCTTGACAGGATTTTCCGGATCATTGTACTGTGACGACCAGTATGCATCCGTATCAAAAATGATGAATATGGGGTCATTCATTAAATCAATATCCGGAAGCTCACCTGTTGACCAATATCCGTCACCGGTCTTGGAATTGTAGAAATCCATAAGCACTTCCGAACCGTAGAAGAATTTCAATTCCTCATCCTCTGCCGACGGCAGGCTTCCTTCTCCCACTTCCATCCCCATATCCTTAATTGCTTCCAAAGGCATAGCCCTGATATTAAGATAATTCTGATAGTTGCCATACTTAGCTATGGCGGATACCTGCATTGTCGGATAAACTGACGTTACGTGCTCAATATTTTTTATATTCTCAATAAGTTTATCATCAAGACGTTTATCTTCATCATCACTATTCCATGACTGATATACCGTAATCTGCGTCAGGCTTCCGTATGACTCATACTGTTCCATCAGGGACTTACTAAGACCAAGTCCCAATGAAATCATAACCACAATAGACGCAACACCGATAACAACTCCCAATACGGTCAAAATTGTCCTGACTTTTCTTTTCCAAAGGTTACTGCTGCTCATTCGCAGTAAATCAAGGAATCTCATATTAATAATCCAGCCCCTTTCTAAACTGACGAATTTTGTCGGTCAATTATTAACCATTATAGAAAGAGTCATTTTCTATTGACTTCAAATCGTCTTCCAAAAGAAGCGCTTCCTTTTTCTTTTTACGGAAATGCAGGAGCAGGAAAACCGCAACTCCTATGACGATAATTACCACCACTACAACAATCGTAATGATAAGCCCCTTCTTTGGCTTGGTTTCTTCTCCCATCATCATATCGCCGTCCATAGGAAAATCCTCACCCATCATGAAATCATCATAAAATTCTTCATTGACATAGAGTGTAACCGTTTTGGTTGATTCAGTAACATTTCCCGCATCATCTTCGTAGGAAATGATCACATTGATTGTACCGTCATCCATGGTAGCGCTTCTTCCCGTTACCATAACATCTACGTTACCGGTCGAACCCGAAGTCAGATTACCTACAAATGCTGTTGCTTCTTCAATAGAATCCGCCTCAAACCTCACCTGCGTATTGTACAATGTCGTCTTACCCGTATTATATATACTGAACATGATATTGGACTGTGAACCAACCATAATATCACCGGGTACGACCTCAGGTGTGCTGATATCAAAACGGCTTTCCTGATAAATCGGTATAGATACGCTTGCAGTGTCGGTTAAATCGAACATCGCACCCGCATCATATTTCATATTTACTTCCAGCACATACGGTTTCTGCGCTAAATCCGCTTTGGCTGACATTTCAATTACAATATCCGCATCTGTATTCATTCCAATACTGTCCATATATACAGAACTTGCTCCAGAGGTAGGGAGGAATGCCGCATATGTATTGGTCTTATCCTCACCTTCCGCTGCTGCCTGCATATCAAATAACAGATTTGTAACAGCCGTCTCTTTTGAAGTATTCTTTACATGAATAGTCAGTATAAATGTATCACCCGCATACACTTGCGCCGGAACAGTCTCAAAACCTGTCACGACAATTCTCGGCTTTGCATTGCTTGTATCTTCCGAACCGCCGCCTATCGTGCCGCTGCCCGGTTTACCAATGGTATGCACATAAACCGTCAGCTCTGCCGGTTCATCGCAGCGGACCCCCGCCTTGGTATACCACACGTTGAATGTCAACGGATAATATCCGCTCATTACATCTTCTCTTGCTATAAAGCGGAAGGTAAACTCCCTGCGGTTAAACAACGCCGCCTCATAGGTCGGATTCCCCGGAATAGCATATTCCGTCTGAAGATAACTTGACCTATCCAAAACAAACGGCCAATCCGATACAACCGGAGAAACCTTAGGCTCTATAATCAGATCATTCAATTCATCAGTACCGAAATTAATTACCGGCAGTACAATCGATACAGACTGTCCATAACTTACGGTAGGCGTTGTCCAGTTATCGCCCACGCGCAGGAATTCACTGGTCGTAGCGCTTACCGTTTCAGCAGCCGCCGCTTCCAAATCTGATTTTACGCCGCTTACGTAAGAATTCAGTTCTCCTAACGTCATATCAGTATTGGCTATATAATAAACTGCACTGCTAAAAATATCTTCCATCTTCTCCTTGGCTACTTCATTCGGAGAATACTTTACCTCCAGACTACGTTTATAATTCAGCATATCCTCATCAGCATAGCTTCTGTCATCGTCATCAATAATACGGTTCTCATCACCGATAACATAATTGCCTGATGTAGTTCTTGCATCCACTTGAACATTACCCGGCATTGCTGTAACTAAAGCAACTGCCAATCCAAGACCAAATAAGCCTTTTTTTAATATATTTTTCTTGTTCATAGCTTGATTTCCCTCCGGTTCTTTTTATCTGTTATCATCTATCTGTACGATTTTCCCGTCTTTGATATGAAATATTATATCTGCAAAAGCCGCCAGATGATTATCATGCGTTACCATAACAAGCGTCTGATTCTTCTCCCTTACTATTTTCTTCATCAGGTTCATAACTTCCTCGGAAGTATTGGAATCCAGATTACCTGTAGGCTCGTCTGCAAATATAATCTCCGGTTCCACAACAAGCGCCCTTGCCACACCGACTCTCTGCTGCTGTCCGCCGGACATCTGATTCGGTCTGTGCTTCTTATGCTTCGTAAGGCCTACCAGTTCCAGCATATTCTCCGCCTTCTTGTTCCGGGATTTCTTGTCCATACCTTGAAATGTGAGAGGCAGCGCTACATTTTCAATAGCGTTCATAGTACCCATCAGATTAAACGACTGAAAAATAAATCCGATGTGTTTACGCCTGAATGCAACAAGCTGATTCTCTGACTTTTTCTCCATATGTTCGCCGGCAATGATTATCTCGCCTTTAGTCGGCTTCTCCAAACCTGCCATCATGTTAAGAAGGGTGGACTTACCGGAACCGGAAGTTCCCACAATAGAACAAAAACAGCCTCTGTCTATCGTAAAATCCACCCCGTTCAATGCACGGACCTTAGTTTCACCCACACGGTAAATCTTATATAAATCTTTTACGCAAATAACAGGTTCTGACGGTTTCATATATATTCCTCTTGCAGTCTTGTACACAGTTCCTAAATAACTATTATTTTTAACCATTAAAAGTCATGCTTATTATAAACCATAATAACCGGAAGTGCTACTGTTTTTTTGCTATAATTTCTTAATGTTTTCTTAAAGTGTTATATTTAAGGTTTTTTCAAGATGTTTTCCTGACATACTTTTAGTATGCATTCAAACATCCTGCTCTTGCCCGCCCAGAAATCCATGTGTAAACATTACTCCGGCGTATATGAAGTCATTTCTTCCACAAAGTCAGGCACCTGGCCGCTTATGAATTCATAGCTGTATGGCTCAGGAATATATTTATATTCCGCATCCGTTTTAAAGTTAATATACACATCATAATTATCGTCATATGCCTTGGAACTACTCCACCTACGGTAATAACACATATCCTCCGGATATATTGCATTGATAATTTCAGCTATCTCATCAGGGTTATCATAAGTCTCTCTTCTCTGGTACTCCATCTGTGAAGAATATGCAACGGCGGACTCTGAACCGGTAGCATAAGTATCCCATGCATCGCCGTTTTGCTTATCACGATTCCAATTGATCACCGTAATGCTTGCGACATCCTCCGCATGTACTTTGGCGGGAACATAAACGCCCTCTTCTTCCAGATATGCCATGGTATTTTTAAAATCCTCGTATACCGGCAAACGCCATGTTCTGAGCGTATTTATGATGGTAAAATCCATATATCCGCATTGCCTGTTATTTCTTGCCAGAGAAAAGTCGAACTGCTCCATATCCTTCATCCATGCTTCACGAAGTTTTGAAGCTTCCACTGACAGCTCCACAGCCATTGTGCCATTTGAATATAAGACCTGCCAAACATTGCCCTGCATCATATCCTCTGCCTTGAAGATTTGATAATTACCTTCCCTGAATTCCTTCGTTCCCAATATTCTGTCAAGAAGTTCTTCATTGGAAGAATCCGCAAAATCAACTGCATAACGTCTGCTAACCTCTCTTCCTGACTTAAGACGGAATAACACACAGATATACCTGCCGTCTTCCATGCTCTCCGGATTCCACTCAGATTCGCGGCCTTTTTCAATTAGTGAGCATATTGCATCAATATCTGTCAGAAACATATTATCTTTATAATATTCAGTCTCACCTATAGAGCGGGATGAACCGTCCGACTCATCAATCTCAAAATATGACTGGTCATAAAAAAAATGAATCGCTGCACTCTCAACCTTATCCGGTTCCGGTACATAGCTGTCATATCCGAACACATCAAAAAAGTATATGCAGAATACAGCCATAGCAATCACAACCGAAACACATGTTGAAACAATATGTTTTACCGCTGCGCGCACATCGAATTCATAAACAGCCTCCAGACATACACTACACAATAAGGCCGCAAGACCCGCGCTGCCACACAATAATACCACACTGCCAATACTTAGTTCCGTAGAATCGGTATATTGAAAAATCGAATGATAGAGAAGATCGCATACCATAATGCCGGCTGTAACGCCAACAGCAATCTTAAGCACCGGCTTTACCGCCGGAAACGCAATTGCCCTGCCTGCCGATTCAACCGGACGCTTCTTATAAAACAGATATGCCAATATTCCGAAAATCACGGCAAACACCAAAAATTTCAAATAAAAAGGCAGAACCCCGTTTATAATATCAGGCAGTCTGAGCGCCGTTTTCCAGTAATTGACATTATAGGCATAATCCGCCAGAACGCAGAATTTCACATCCATATCATCGACAAACACATAATCTGCAGTGCTAAATAAATAATCCTTCATGTCACCAAGCAATAATTCCAGCGCTAAATCTATGCCCAGCAACACTACCGATATTCCGCCTGCAATAATAATATTTCCCGCAAGCATCATGGCAAATATGACTATGTTATAAATTACCAGAAAATACAAAACATTTAATACAAAAGCAAGACCGCATTCTATAACTACCCTTCCGTTTACCGCCCCATTTATACCGGCAAGACCAAACGCTAAAATTACGCTTATCAGGTACGATACAAGATAAATGATAATACCATTTATGTAAATCACTGTAAAACGACTCTTTGAAGAAACCGGAACACTGTGATACATATCCACCTTTTTTCTGCTATACAAATATGCGAATCCCTGTGCACCTATCATGGCAGCCAGAATCAAAACTACCCATGGAGCCTGATTCTTAAATCCCAATGCATCCGCTGCCGCAGAAAACATCGCATCTTTAAACCTTGCCGCTGTACTAAAATGTCCAACCGCATTATAATTTCTGATTCTGGCAAGATATACTGTCATAATTCCCGGATAAAATGCCAGTTGAATCATCATGCTGACAATCCATACCCAGATTCTGCGTTTATGATTTTCTTTACTTCTAACCAAGAATAAGCTTTTTGATGTCATAGCCTGCCACCTCCGTTTCACTGATAAAGATTTCCTCCAAGGATAAAGGAAGCACCTCGAAGAAAACCGTACTTACCGTTGCAAAAAAAGCAATAATCTCCTCTTTTGAACCCCTGATCGTAATTGTATGCAGAGAACCTCTCCGTTCATTTTTCACAACATTTAAACCATTTAATGTCTTAAGCTCATCATCTGCCGACGTAAATACACATTGCACTTTATGGATATTACACTTCATATCTTCTAAATCCTTGGATAAAAGTATACCGCCTTTGTGCAGCAGTCCCACATGGTCGCAGAGATCCTCAAGTTCTCTTAAGTTATGCGAGGCAATTATAGGTGTAAGCCCATTCTCTTCCATTTCCTTGGCAAAAATACTCTTAATCCCCTGCCGCATCACCGGATCAAGCCCATCAAAAGTCTCATCGCACAAAATGTATTTGGTACGTGCGCATATGCCAAGAAGCATTGCATGCAGCTTTTTCATGCCTTTAGAAAAAGTACTTACTTTTCTTTTTTTATCCAGATCAAAGTTTTCCAGATATTTATAGAATTCCTGTTTATCAAAATTCTCATAAAGACTGCTGTAATAGCGCTCCATTGAAGCCGATGTGCAGTTTGTAAAAAAATACGGTTCATCAGCAATGAAGAACAGCTGCTTCTTTGCTTCCACATTATCGTATACCGGCATACCTTCAATAGTTACCGTACCTTCATCAGGCATCAATACTCCTGCAATCATACGGAGCAATGTGCTTTTGCCCGCGCCATTGGTTCCAATCAGTCCGAATACGGTCTTCTCTTTGATTGTAACGCTGACTGAATCTACTGCCCTGATGGAGTCAAAAGTTTTAGTCACGTCATGTATTTCAATCATTTATTTTCCCCTCCTCTTCATTTCCTGCTGTTTTCGGATTATGTCTTTGAATTTCAGATATGATTTCCTCGCGGCTGATTCCATATTCCGCCGCTTCCTCCGACAGCATCAGTATTTTCTCGATACAGGATTTCTTCCTTTCTTCCAATAGCTTCTCTGTTCCTGCTATGAAGTTTCCCCGTCCTTTTACCGGATAGATATAACCTTCCCATTCCAACTGGGCATATGCTTTCTGAATCGTATTCGGATTGATGGACAGTTCCATGGCAAGACTTCTCACAGACGGCATCTGCTCATCAGGCTGTAAAACACCCTTAAGAATCAGGTTCTTGAATTTCTCGGCAATCTGCTCATAGATTGGTCTGGTATCTTTGTAATCTATAATAATCATGGGGACCTCCTTTCTTAAAAGATGTGCTTTCTCAGCATAATAAGTGTACCTCATATACTAAGTGTACTATTTATATTAATACACATAGTGTACGCTTTGACAACTTAATTGTCAAGAGAGTTTTTTAATATTTGCCTGAGTTTGTTTCGGATAATATTTTAAGATAAGAAAAGTGATTTTATGGTGAAATCAGGACTACCGGCTTAACCGGCAGTCCTGATTAAAAGATTACGCGTCTACTATTTTAAGAAGTTTTCCTGTGATATCCGCCATATCTGAAGAAACCTGCTTTGTATCCTGTGAAATACGCACGTTTTCTTCCACAACGCTGCTGATTCTATCGATTTGTCCGACAGCGCCTGTCACAATATCTACATTACGCTGTGCCATCTTACTTATTTCGCCAACATCGCTGCTTGCCTTTTCCATATTTCCCACTACTCCGGCAAATGCTGCTGCGGTACTGTCAGTAATCTCTTTTCCTTTTTCAACTGCATTTATTGCATTGGTAATTAACTCATTAGTTTCTTTCGCAGCATATGAACTTCTTGTCGCAAGATCGCCGACCTGTGTCGCCACAACCGCAAAACCTTTTCCTAATTCTCCTGCTCTGGCTGCTTCAATAGAAGCGTTTAACGAAAGCATGTTGGTCTGCTGTGCAATGGAAGTGATTTCACCTATTATTTTTTCAATCGCCATGGATACTTCGCTGATATTCTCCATAGATTCCTTTAATTGATCCATCTGCGACTGCGTCTGCAGGATTTCTTTTACCGCATTCTCCGTTGCGACAGTAACTTTCTCAGAAGCCTGCACACTCTCTCCAAGCTCATCTGTTAACTTAGACATAACCTGCTTCAAATCCACTACTGCTCTTTCCTGTTCGCCTGTTCCCTTGTTAATATTATCTGCATTTTCCAATGTTGCCACAGACGCCTGATTTAATTCCGAGCATGCACTCTTTACATTTTGTATAAGCTGCTTGTTATGTTCCACATCATCATTCTGCTGCTCAACCAACTGTTCATTTTCGCTGATCTTCTGCTTAATTCCATAAACCATTTTATTAATACCGTCGGAAAGCTGTGTAAACTCCTGATTTCCGTGCTCACTTACAGTGATGTTTAAATTCCCCTCCGCAATCTTTGTCATGGAAGCGGTAATATTGTTTATGCCCTGAACAATCTTGCTGTCCACCATACGGTTAATCATAACCAAAAGTATTCCGAAAATAACAAGCATACTAATGGACACAACTATGGTCTGACTCGTCCTGTCCTGATAATATTCGCCGTTCGGCATGAATGTTCCAATAGCCATTCCATCATATTCTTCAGCTATATAATGACCTCTTGTGCCATCTACCTTGGCGCTTCCCTTACCCGTAAAATCTGACGAAAATCCGGCTGTAACAGCAGAGGTGCCGATTAGCGCCGCATTCGGATGCGCCAGAATCAGTCCGCTTTGTAAATCAATAGCATATATATATCCGCTTTCTCCAAAATCTATATCCTTAAGCACTACGGAAATTTCCGTACCTGCAAGCATGGTTTCCAATACCTCCGGGCGTATTCCGACCTGAACCAATCCCTTAGCATCCTTCCTAGCCACACCTATGTACTGCATCATAATACCATCCGCTACATTTAACTGCGGCTCCTGCGCAATTTCTATGGAGGGATCGTCTACGATTACCATGAATGCATTGGACTGCTCTCCGCTTTTCATATCAAATCCAATATAGGCATCAATCGTGCTGCTTGTTATAATTCCTTCCTCGTCTATAATATGCAGTTCATTTACCATCAGCCTGTCCTTAATTTCATTGAGCTTATCGGCGTTTCCATAAATAGTGCTGTCTGCTGCAAGCATATCCGCAAATGCCCTTGACTTGGCCAGACTGTTTTCACTCTGACTCTCCGTAAGCTGCGCAATTGTCTGTTCATTGTCCGACAGCTTTTCCTTGACTTCCGCCAGCTTATCCTTGCTTAAGTCAGAGTTATTCTTTTGATTAATAACAGTCTGAAGTGAAAACAATGCTGTAATTGTAACAATAAACGCTACTACCATGTAAATAAAAAGACGTTTGGTAAAAATCTCTTTCATTACTTTAATCCTCCTGTAAGATTTTAGGTATGATTTTAGTTTAGTATATCATAAAACTAAAAAACATAGTATATTTAATTTACATTAATAAATCTTTAATCTAAACCTTCGGCAGCTGTGCAATCGCACGCTTCAGGTCTTCGTCTGTCGGAATATAATCTTCCATTTCTCCGTCATTGTATTTTTGATATGCAACCATATCAAAATATCCTGTTCCGGTAAGACCAAATACAATATTCTTTGCTTCACCGGTTTCTTTACACTTAACAGCTTCATCAATAGCAACTCTGATTGCATGGCTGCTCTCCGGTGCGGGAAGGATGCCTTCCACTCTTGCAAATTCCTGTGCCGCCCGGAATACTTCCGTCTGTTCTACGCTTCTTGCCTCTAACAGTTTCTGGTCATACAGTTCAGAAACCGTGGAGCTCATGCCATGATAGCGAAGTCCTCCCGCATGGTTCGCGGAGGGAATGAAACCGCTTCCCAATGTATACATTTTCGCCAAAGGACAAACTTTTCCGGTATCACAGAAATCATATGCGTAAACTCCGCGTGTCAGACTTGGACATGATGCCGGTTCTACGGCAATAATCTGATATTTTTCTTCACCCCTTAACATTTCTCCTGCAAAAGGTGCGATCAATCCTCCTAAATTGGAGCCTCCGCCTGCACAGCCGATAATTATATCCGCCTTAACGCCGTATTTATCCAAGGCAGCCTTGGTCTCAAGACCGATAATGGACTGATGCAGCAATACCTGGGCGAGTACGGAACCCAGCACATAGCGATAACCTTCCTGACTTGTTGCAGCCTCAACAGCTTCTGAAATAGCACAACCGAGGCTTCCCGTTGTTCCCGGAAATTCTTCATTAATTTTTCGACCTATATTTGTATTCATGGATGGAGAAGGTGTTACCTTAGCTCCATATGTGCGCATAACTTCCCGCCTGAATGGTTTCTGTTCATATGAACACTTAACCATGTACACCTGACAATCCAGTCCAAAATAAGAACACGCCATGGATAGCGCCGTTCCCCATTGACCTGCCCCGGTCTCTGTCGTAACGCCCTTTAACCCCTGTTTCTTCGCATAATAAGCCTGTGCAATCGCGGAATTGAGCTTATGGCTTCCCGATGTGTTATTGCCTTCAAACTTATAGTAAATATGCGCCGGAGTTCCCAGCTTTTCTTCCAGACAATATGCCCTGACAAGCGGAGACGGACGATACATCTTATAGAAATTCCGTATTTCCTCAGGAATATCAAAATAAGCTGTCGTATCATCAAGCTCCTGTTTTGCCAATTCTCTACAGAATATGCCTGAAAGTTCATCCTCCGTAACCGGCTGTAAAGTGCCGGGATTTAAAATAGGCGCCGGTTTTTTCTTCATGTCAGCGCGCACATTATACCACTGACGTGGCATTTCCTGCTCCTCTAAATAAATTTTATAAGGTATCTTCTTATCCATATTATCACCCTGCCTTTCTTTATATTGTTCTGATATTATTACTGAAAAACTACATAACCCTTAACCAAGCGCCTGCTCAAATACCTTGAGCAGCTTCTCCTGATGAAAAGGTTTATCTACAAAACCTTTGGCTCCAATAGCTTTTGCTCTCTCAAATGTATCGTCATATGCCAATGATGAGAGTATGACAATCCTGGCATCCGGATGCTCTTTTAAAATAGCTTCCGTTGCATCTAATCCATCCATACCCTGCATTATTATATCCATCGTTACCAAATCAGGATTTACCTCATCATATTGCGCAATCGCATCCTCTCCGCTCCGGCAATATGCTACTATCTCATAATCCGTACCTTCTAAAATATCACCCAACTGAACCCGAACCAACCGTGAATCATCTACCACCATAATTCGTTTGCTCATTTCATCACTCCTTCCTACCTGATTCACTCATAATATCTCCGCTATCATCAGAGCTGGGCACATGATGAATCAACTGTGCGCCTTCCCGATATTCATTGGAATATGTAAGCGCAAACTGTATCTCTTGTCCTTCCGGCTCATAACGTCCGTGATAGAACGTGGGAGGTCCGAAATGAGCAGGAACCTGTGTGGCACGAAACATAGCTCCTGCTATCCTTCCGCAGAGTACATTAAAATATTCTTTACTGAATTCTTCCAAATCCTCTGAACTGACCGATTCTTCATGGAAGGAATTACATGCCATACGATGTAAAAGTCCGGTATCGGCACAAAGTGTAAGACTGGTACGAAATCCTTTGTCAAAAGTAATCTGCACTGTACAAATATCTTCCCCCGGTGACTGTTCTCCCTGTTGCAGGCGTACTCCCGCGGTACACTCCGTCACATCCTGAACCGCCTGATCCAATATTCGTTCAAGTTCCTCTTTCGACATGGCGCTATTCATATCATAATTCCCCCTTTTATCACCGGTCCTTATGTTTCTTATCTACCCCTCTAATACCCGGCTTATTCTTTTAAGCAGATCTTCAGAATAAAAAGGTTTCAGTATATAATCGCAGATCCCAATCTTTGCGCTCTCCAAAACAATCTCCTTATCCTCCACACCTGTAAGCATAATTACCGGTATATCTTCCCGGTCTTCCATATTGCGTATTTCTCTTAACGTCTCAATACCGTCCTTTTGCGCCATCTGAATATCCAACAGGATAAGATCCGGCTTCTCCTCCTTTAAATATCGCAAAGCCCGTACCCCTGAATTGACGGTAATCACTTCATAATCATTGCTCAAAGTATTTGCAATTCGTGTTAAGACAATTGCATTATCATCCACCGCCAAAATGCGCTTTTTAGAAGATCCTGTTTGACTCATTTACATTCTTCCTCCTCTTCCAGTATGCTTAAAAGTTGACCTAACAACTCTTCCGCATAATCATCCTCATATAATCTCAGCTGTTCCCGAATCTGCCCAAGACGCTCCGCTGCTTCTCCGGGAAGTTCATAAGTCAGCATTGTCTCCACTCTTCCCGCACACTCCTTAGAACGAAAATGCTTCAGTTCTTCCAGTGCTGCCGCTATTTGCTGCTTTAACTCGTGCATTGGCGGACAGGGAAGTTTTTCTTTTTTATCATTCTCCTGCCTGCGTTTTTCCAGAAACATTTCAATATTCGCCAAAAGATCCGCATATTCCGCCATCAACATGGGAAATTGCTCTGAAATAGCTTCTTTATCACCCTGCGCTGCGGCATTCTCCTGCTCACGTGCCATAGATGATACTTTCATCGCTCCAATATTTGCCGATGCGCTCTTCAATCCATGTACCTCTATCTGATAACGTAAAATATCTGATTCCACAAGTTCCTTAAGCAGCTTTATCTTACGTTTACCGTCCATACAGTATAGATCCAGCAACTCAACAAACCCTTCTTCACTGCCGGAAAAATATTGTGCCGCCGCATCCATATCCACACCTTCGATCCGGAACGCCTCCGGATTAAGCGGCTTGGATTCTCCTTCTAAATTTTCTGTCTGTCTATATTTCTCCGGAATCCAGCGCAGCAATACCTGATTCAATTCTCTCCTGTCAAGAGGCTTCGCAATAAAGTCCTGAAAACCATGTTCCAAAAACTGTTCCCTCATGCCTTCCATTGCATTGGCGGTCAATGCAATCATAACCGGAGCAGTCCCATTCTCGCCACAATCTTTGCGGATAATCTCCGCAGCCTCAATACCATCCATGCCCGGCATCATATGATCCATAAAGATAAGATCATACCTGTTTCCATGTACCAGTTCGATAGCCTCAGGACCGCTTTCCGCCTCTGTCAGATCCAACGAATAATTTTTCAAAAAGCCTCTGGCTACCTTTCGGTTGATCACATTGTCATCGACTATAAGCACTTTAATACCGGGCGCGGAAAACATATTAATAGTTCCCTGTTCTGCATGCGGTGCCTCAGGTATCTCAGGCATCTCCGAAACAGGCCGGCTGTCCACGATTTTCTGCGGAATCGTAATCGTAAACATAGTTCCTTTACCATAGGTACTTTCCACATCTATGGTTCCCTTCATCAATTCCACCAGATGCTTTACTATGGCAAGCCCCAGACCGGTGCCCTCCACACTTCTGTTTCGCTTAGAATCCACCTGACGGAAATCCTCGAATATCTTACCGAGGTCTTTCTCTTTTATTCCGCAGCCGGTATCCTCCACGCAAAAAGTAATTAATTCCTCATCCTCATTAACTCCGGGTTTCCCGGTAATATACGCGCGTACATATCCTTTCTTGGTAAACTTTATTGCATTACTTAATATATTAATCAGAATCTGTTTTATTCTGCCATCATCACCGTTGTAGCGGCATGGTATCGTTTCATCACATTCATACTTCAGAATCAGTCCTTTTTGTGAAGCTGCCATGTCCATCATTCCCATGATTTCATCCGCCATGGTTTTTATGTAGTAGTTTACATTCACCAGTTCCATTTTACCGGCTTCAACCTTGGACAGGTCCAAAATATCATTGATGATAGTCAGCAAATTTTTCGCTGCAGACTGTACGTCTTTGGCATGGGCATAGATTTCGGTATCATCACACTCCTCCATGATGATATCGTTAAGTCCGATAATGGCATTCATCGGAGTACGTATCTCGTGGGACATGTTCGCAAGGAATTCACTTTTTGCAATACTTGCCTTCTCCGCCTGACGCCGAACCCTCTTAATCTCATTGATATATGCCTTTATATCGGTCATATCCAGAATCAAAATAACGCAGCCCTGTATTTTACCATTCTCATCGATTATATGCTTGCTATGGCTTTCATAGTGCTGTTCGTTGATTGAAAAACTCTGAGGAATATCCTCGTTAAGCATTTCCTCGCGAAAACCTTCAACTACCCTGATGTTCTCCCCCAGCTTATGGGAGTCCAGATCGGTGAAGATATTTACCGCCGCCCTGTTATAGCTGACCAGCCGGTCATGGTCGTCCAAAGCAATTACGCCGTCGCCCATACTGTCCAGAACTTTCTCCGCCGCCAGATGACGGAAGTCATAATTACGGCGGCTCCAGACCACAATAACTACCAATGCCATGGCTATAGTCAGCGTCACCGGAGTAAAATCAAATACTTTCACCAGTTTACAAATATAAGCTATCAGAACGACAACAGGCAGAGTTGAAATTGCAAGAATAGTACAATACTGACGGTTCATCTGCCGGTCAGAGCATTCACGTATAGTCCTCATCAATGTGTACATACAAAGGGCATAAGGAATAATAATATGAGCAATTGTAAAAAACACATACAACGGACCATAAGCGAGACTGACATAGCAGAATCCGTCCACATTCTCAACCCACTGAACATCCTTGTAAAAAAGACTATTCCAGTTAAATATCGCCGCAGGTAATGATAAAAAACTTATAAAACCGAGAATTCTTAAAATCTTCTTCGGCGGAGTAAGATAGCAATAAATATAAATAAACCAACAGTAACATAACGGTGTAAAAGCAGAACCTATTTTTTCCACATTCACCGCCGTCATTGCCGCTTCCACTGTAGGCGCAGTCAATTCCAATAAATAACCTGCATTCTGTACCAGCGAACCGCACATAATGATGATCAGAAGCTTCTGCTCGCGGGCTCCCTCCCCGTTAAGAAGAAGGAGTAACGCTATAATAGTCAGACATATGCCAAAACATTCCAATGCAATGACAAAATTTACCATACTACCTCTCCGCTAAATAAACAGTCAATACTAAGAATACGATATTATAATTTCAAAACTATGTCAAGAAATAGCAAGCAACGATTTTCCTGTCATCTCGGCAGGCTGTTCCATTCCCATAAGCTCTATCAGGGTAGGCACAATGTCTGCAAGACAGCCGCCTTCTCTAAGCTTATATGACGGGTCTGCATTCACCAGAATAAACGGCACGGGATTGGTGGTATGAGCTGTGAAAGGAGCTCCGGTCTCGTAATCAATGAGCTGCTCAGCATTTCCGTGGTCAGCGCAGATGAACATCACGCCGTCAACTTCTTTAATCGCATCTACTGCTTTGCCCACACACTCATCAACTGCTTCAACTGCCTTAATTGCAGCTTCTTCTACACCCGTATGTCCAACCATGTCCGGATTGGCAAAATTAATAATAATTACGTCATATTCGCCTGACTTAATTGCTCCGACAAGTTTGTCACATACTTCATATGCACTCATCTGAGGTTTTAAATCATAAGTTGCTACATCTTTTGGAGAATTTACTAAGATTCTGTCCTCTCCCTCATTCGGCTCTTCCACACCGCCGTTAAAGAAGAATGTAACATGCGCATATTTCTCTGTCTCGGCAATTCTTGCCTGTTTCATATGATTTGCAGCAAGCCACTCTCCGAAGGTATTGGTTACGGAAATTTTATGGAATGCTACTTCTTTATTTGGAATAGTAGGATCATAATCGGAAAAGCACACATAAGTCACATCAAGTCTTTTTTCTCTGTTAAATCTTGTGAAATCATCATCACAGAAGCTTCTGGTAATCTCTCTGGCCCTGTCGGGTCTGAAATTAAAGAATATAATTGAATCCCCGTCTTTAATGGTTGCAACGGGAGCGCCGTTTTTCATTACTACCGTAGGTTTTACAAATTCGTCCGTCTCATCTCTGTCATAGGAAGCCTGAATGCCTTCAGTTGCGCTGTCCGCCTGTAAGCCCTCACCTTTTGTCAGAGCAAGATATGCTTTTTCCACCCTGTCATAATTATTATCCCTATCCATAGCATAATAACGCCCTGTTACTGTAGCGACTTCACCTACACCGATTTTTTTCATTTCTGCTTCCAAATCTTCTACGAAGCCTTTACCGCTTGCGGGCGGCGTATCACGTCCGTCTAAAAACGCGTGAACATAGACTTTGGACAGACCGTTTCTTTTGGCAAGCTCCAGCAGACCATATAGGTGAGTATTATGGCTGTGTACCCCGCCATCAGATACCAATCCGTACATATGCAGTGAGGAATCATTCTTTTTACAGTTATTAACTGCATTAAGTAATGCCGGATTCTCAAAAAATGTACCGTCCTGAATCTCCTTGGTGATTCTTGTAAGTTCCTGATATACGATACGCCCCGCACCCATGTTCAAATGACCGACTTCCGAATTTCCCATCTGTCCGTCGGGAAGACCTACAGCCATACCGCTTGCATTTCCTTTTACACAAGGATATTCTTTCATCAATTTATCCATCACCGGCGTCTTTGCCTGTGCTACTGCGTTGCCCTGAGTCTTCTCATTCAGACCATACCCATCTAAAATCATTAATACTGCTGGTTTCTTTCCCATTTCTTTTCTCCTTTTCTTTACATAAAAATACATCTATCATTCATACTATCACATCTGATATTGATTTACAAATGAATTATGTTAAAATATACCAATAGAAGTGTCTTCAACGGAGCCGCTTCTTACGAAAGGAATGTTTATATGACCCAGACACTTTCTATTATCCATGAAGGCGTATACTATACGCTGACGTATACTATTATTAGAAGCAAGAGAAAAACTTATTCTATATCAATAGATGAAGAGGGCAATATAATCTTCCGTGTACCGATGCGCGCAGGCAGTAAAGATATTATGAAAATGGCTGAAGAAAAAAGCCATTGGATCATTACGCACTATCTTCAAATTCTGGAAAAGAAAAAAGGCAGACCTCAGTCCGATTTATCAGACATACAAAGAGCTGCTCTGGAAAGACGTTATATAGAAGCGGCACATTCATATATTCCCAAGCGCGTCGCTTATTACAGTGCCATGACCGGAGGTACGTATAACCGCATCACCATACGAAGCCAGAAAACAAGATGGGGAAGCTGCAGCAGCAAGGGAACGCTTTCCTTTAACTGGCGTCTGATGCTGGCACCACCTGCAATTCTGGATTATGTCGTAGTACATGAACTCTGCCATCTGACTCATATGAATCACTCCGCCGACTTCTGGAGAGCGGTAGAGGCAGTCTTTCCGGATTACCGCAATGCAAGAAAATGGCTTAAAGAACACGGAAATGAGCTGGTGCTTTGACACCGGCCCATTTCATTATACCTTATTTCTTATTTCGGCTTTTTCTTTGTCCTGATACGAAGAGCCGCATATCTGTTATTATTATTCGCTTCTCTTCTGTCATGCGACCTGCCGGTCCTGCTTCTGTACTGTCTGCCGTCATCCGAATTATCTCTGGATGTCCCGCTTCTGTCGGATTTATTTCTATCAAATTTATTTCTGTCGTTCCGGTTTTTATCATTTTTATGGTTTTTATCATCACCACGTCTTTTCTTTTTTCCGGACATCAATTCCGAAAAGAGGCCATCCTGCTTAATATCCTCAATATCGTCACCCATTTTCATCTTCATGAATGCTGCCGCATACTGCAATATACTGTATTCGCCCAAAGAACTTTTTTCTTCCAGCAGACGTATCGCCCTGCTTAGGTCCTGACTTACGATAACTTCTTCCGCTTCCTTCAGGATCTTATCTCCCTTTTTCGCCATTATATCCGCAGCAGAAGGTATTCTTCTCTCTTTAATCCTTGTATTGCAGACGCGCTCGATATCACGGATTTTATAATGTTCCCTGTTAGTTACCAATGTAAAAGAACGTCCTGTTTTACCCGCGCGTCCCGTTCTTCCGATACGGTGCACATAGTACTCGATATCCTCCGGCACATCATAGTTAAAAACTGCTTCCACATTATCGATATCGATTCCTCTTGCCGCGACATCCGTTGCAATAAGGATTGCCGCATGTCCATTCTTAAAAAGATTCATAACAGTATCGCGTTGATTCTGTGAAAGGTCGCCATGCAGACCTTCCGCCGCATATCCCCTGCCTTTCAACTCCTCTGTCAGTTCATCAACCATACGTTTCGTATTGCAGAAAATCAGGCTGCGTCCGGGATCATAATAATCCAGCAGGCGGCAGATAACTTCGGTTTTTTGTTTATAAGGCACCTGATAATACGCCTGTTTGATAAGCGGTATCGTAATCTCCTTAGGAGTCATTTTCAAAAATACCGCATCTTTCTGATACATCTTCGTGATATCAAGAATGGGCTTGGGCATTGTCGCAGAAAAGAGCCCTGTCTGACGCTCGTCCGGCACTTCCTTCAAAATCGTTTCAATATCCTCACGGAATCCCATGTTGAGCATTTCATCGGCCTCGTCCAGAACTACCGTATGCACCTTATCCAGTTTCAGTGTATGCCTGCGCATATGGTCCATAACTCGTCCCGGCGTACCTACAACAATCTGCACGCCCTTCAGATTTCTAATCTGTCTGCCAATATCCTGCCCACCGTAAACGGGAAGCACCTTGATTCCATTCATATATTTGGAGAACTTACGGAGTTCGTCAGCTGCCTGCATTGCAAGCTCTCTGGTAGGACACAAAATAATCGCCTGAAGATTCCTGTTATCAGGACTTACCTTTTGAAGAATGGGAATGCCAAATGCCGCAGTCTTTCCGGTTCCCGTCTGTGCCTGCCCTATTACGTCTTTTCCCGATGTAAAGAGCGGAATCGCCTGCTCCTGAATCGGCGTCATATCCTCAAAACCCAGTTCTTCAACTGCACGGATTATTCTTTCATCAATTCCCGAATCACGATATTTCATTGTTGCAGCTGTTTTATCGTTATTCCGGTTTTCGTCTCTTCTTTCTTCATTTTCTTTATTCCATTCAACTTCTTTTTTCTTTCTAAAATCTGCCATGTCTGTATTGTTTACCTCTTCTTCTTTTTATGCTTAATTAGACAACAACCATTTTATCCCTTTTGAGATTCTCTCGGGCACTTTATAAAAAGGTTTTCCTTAATTCATCTCAAGCATGGTCTTAATGCCGTCATTTCTATATTTTTCCTCAAGCTGCGTTGTACGCACTGAAACAGTCTGCATTATTCCACGTGCAGACGAAGCTTCTTTGTCTCCTAATGAAAAATATATTTTATCGGGATTATGCTTGATAGTATGACTTTTCACATAATCAGTGAAACCATCATACCATAATGAACCTGATACCGAACCAATACCGTCAAATAAAGTAGTATGTAAATAAACTGCCTGCTGCACTTTCCCATTTTCAGGCATGTAACAGGTCAGTCTGTACTGCCCTAATGTGATAAACATATTTTTCTCATGCGGCTGACAGCTTTATTCCTAATCAGGCACTCCCCATGCTCTTCCAGATACATCAGCGTTTCCTGTGATGGAATAATGATATTGGAAAATTCAACTGCCAGTACGCTGATTCTGTTAAAGTTATTTCTGGAGAGCCGCATTTTCTCTATCACCAGATAATAAGAATTCTCCAGCTTATACAAATTACTTCGAACTGAGAACTCTGCCGGAATTGATGCGCAATAGCGTAATAAGTTGTTCATGGAAGAGAATACAAATACACGGCAGTTCTCCTCAACAATGCTCTGCGGTTTCGCCGCTTTATCAGACAACGCCCTGACCGCTTCCTGCATATTCTCCTGACTGAATCCTGCCAGCACCTCTTTGAGGTGTTCTAACATATTATGGAAGCCTGCCATACTTGCATCAGAAAAAGTGATTACAAGACCTTCATCGCGAATCGGCGTAATCTGCATTGCTATATTATCACCTCTAAGCCTGTAACCAACCTCTTCATGCGCTCTTTCCACGACATCGCGTAAAAAGCCTTCGCCTTTTTCATTACGCTCAAAGATGTCTGCAAGAGTCAAACCATATTCTTCCATGTCTTCTTCAGAAATGATACATTGAACTGTCGCTTCATTAATTTTCTTATATTTCATTTATCTCAGCTACTTTCTATCCGTGCTTTCCCCTAAAAAGCAAAACTGCTCATTGCTTACGCGTACATTATACCACAGAAAAAATCAGAAAGAAAGAGTCTATTGATGCTTTGTTAAGAATTCCCATCGCGTGAGGCAAGTGACAGGCTTTCATTTACTGAAAAACCGGCTCGACATATTCGCCGTTATCGCTGACCATAAAATGCAGGTGATAACCGGTGGATCTTCCGGTGCTGCCTACCGTGGCGATTTTCTGTCCGCTTTCGACACGGTCGCCTTCCGATACGAGAATTTCTTTACAGCATGCGTAATAAGTAAAATTTTCATCCCTATGATATATTACCACATAATTTCCATTCGTGGGATCATAACCTGTTTTACACACTATGCCCCATGATGCCGCTACGATATCAGCATCTTGCTCCGCAGCCAGATCAACTCCATTATGAAATAATTCTATATTAGTAATCGGATGTACTCTTTTGCCAAATGCATCCGAAATTCTTGTGTATGACGGGCAGGGATTGATATATCTAATATGCATGGCAGACTGATGAGGCAGCAGCTCAGTATATTCCGCCTGTGATAGAAGTTGCTGAATATCTTCTGATTTAAGCGGCTTGGATAAATCCGATTCATTCTCTTCGGCTTCAATTTCTGCCTGGAGAGCCTGTTTCGCTGCTTCCATTTTCGCTGATTCCGCTGCATTTTGCGCTTCCATTTCCGCTGATTCTACTGCATTTTGCGCTTCCATTTCCGCTAATTCCTCTGAATTTTGTGCCTCCAACCTCTGTTGTTCGGCTTCCAGCTTCGCCTGTTCTGCTTCTGCATCTGCCTGTTTGATTGCCGACATTTCTTCCTGAAGAGCTGATTCCATCTCTCTTATTTTATCTAATTCTTCAAAAATAGCTGCCTCATGTTCTTTTACAGCCTGCTGCATAGCTTCATCCAACTGCTCAGACTTGGCATTCATATCGTCTTCTTCAGTATATAAGAAATTTTCTATATTATCTTCGTCTTCTTTCGTATTTATGAGATTTTCTATATTTTCTTCGTTTTCTGCACTTATTATGTCAGTAGCATCTTCCGTCTCATGACCTGAAGTATTTTCTTTGTATTCTCCTGAAAACGTAACCGCAATCAATACAGCGGCAATCAGTATGACAAAAGCTGCCGCAGCGGCAATATATTTCGGTTTCCCGGCAATCTTGAAAATCCTCTCCCTAATGCCCTTATCTCCATCGCTCATCATTGATGCCACCCCCATTTTACTTCTGCCAAAAGAATTTCCTGAAATTAAATTTACAAGAGTCTTTCCGTAAGGGATTCTTTCATTTTCTCCAAGCATACGGATTACCGCCGCATCACAGGCAAACTCGCTATCCTGTTTAGATACATATGCTGCTGCCCATACCAGCGGATTGAACCAGTATATCACCGTAAGAATACATCTTACGATAACCCACAAAGAATCCATCTGCCTGTAATGACAGTATTCGTGGACAAGGATATGCTCAAACTGTTTTTCATCTTCTGCCATATCCTCAGTCATATAAATGCTGCGTCCGCATAAACATGGGGACGGCAGTCCGTTTACAATATAGACAGATAAAGGAATTCCAAGCGCACTGACTATCTCACTTAGCGAAGCGTTTAACGGCTTTCTATTGATACGCAGATAATGCTGCCACTTAATCTGATAGAAAATCATGTGACCGCCTGTTACCATTATCCCTATAAGCCATATAAATGTCAGAAATACAAGTAGATAAGGATTGGATTTCATACTATACAAAGCAGATGTCGTACCGTCAGATGAAGCATCTCTTGCATTATCCAGCAGGAAATCAACTCCAAACGATGAACCAGGCTCTGACTTTCCTGAAAATGAGTCAGTGTCAGACTCTCCGGACAATGAGTCGGTATCCGGCATGATGTCAGCGTTATACAGCATAGTTTCATGCATACTCTGTATATCCAATATATTTCTAATGTCCAAATTTTTTATTTCGTCCAGTGAAAAGAGTTCCTCTTCAGTTAACGCATCTTCCTTATCCAAGCTATTTGAGAACAGATTCAACACGCTCACATGGCTGTTCCAGAGCGGTATGGGAATAAGAAGTTTAAATACCACAAGCAGCCATAGTGAATATTGCAGCAACGGGTGTATTCTGCCTTTTGCCAGATGTCTGATAAGCAGAATGGACAAAATTAAAATTGAAGAAGTAATTATCACATCTCTCATAAACCGTTCTCCTCCGCTTTCTTAAGTATTTCGTAAAGTTCTGCAATTTCCTCTTTGGACAATGCCTTTTTCTCCACCATAGTATTCAGCATAAGCCCCATACGTCCGTCAAATACTTTCTCAAGAAATTCCTCTGTTTCCTGAAGCACCGCTTCGTCCTTTTTAATATCCGGATAATAGAGTTTGGCACGCCCTCCCTCTTCATAATGGACGGCTCCCTTTTCCTCCATACGGCGTAAGAACGTCATAACAGTATGCTTGGTCCATCCGGTTGTTTCCTTAAAATGATTAGTAATCTGCATCATCGTCTGGGGCGCTTTTTCCCATAACAAACTGATTACCTTCCATTCTGACTCTGACAATTTAATCATAGCTATATGCTCCTTCATTTGTTATTTAACTAATACGATTGCACACCCATGCTTTTTATTATGTAAAAGCGGGTGACGTTTGACTACCTTAATTGTATTAAGTATATGTCATTGGTAGGCATTTGTCAACCATTAGTTTATAAAAAATCGTCGCTCGGCAGCGACGATTAAGAGAATGCTTCGCATTCTCAAT
>CAZRKN010000064.1:0-25983 GCA_964600805.1 uncultured Bacteroides sp.
CTAAAGCCATAAAAATGAATCATTCCAATAAGAATTACGAAGTAATTCTTGTAACGCAAGCTGCTTAACTTGCGTTTATTATATCATATACGACTATTCTTCACAAGATAATTTCAACAGAATAAATATGTCCTAGAGAACTCCTATGACTATTCCCGCAATAATTATTACGGCACATACCAGCTTATGACCGGTGTTTTTTTCATGAAAAATGAAGCGTCCGCCCAGAATCGCCACTACGCTTCCGGACTGCTTCAACAAAGTCATGACGGTAACCCTGCTGCCCTCTATTCCATTGGCCAGAAACAGGGCACGATCAGCTATTACTATAAGAAAACTTAAAATCCATATCCAATGATTTTTCACGGTGCTGCCCATATGTACAGGAGTCTTAGTAACCATAATGAAAATCATGTACATAAGCATAAGGAACAATAAATACCAAAACTGCAGCTGCGAGCTGTTTATATCCTTCATAAGCAGCTTGTCAAGCAACCCTGAAACAGCGTTTAACAGGCAGGAAGCAAACGCCATTACCACAATCTTCGTTTCCACACGGTCTCTGCCCTGCACACCGGTCTGCTCTCTGTCCTGCACACTGCTCTGTCCATTGCTTTCCTCATCATCTTGTCCCTTAATGTCCGGCTGCTTACTTCCTGATGATTTCGGTCTGTATTTTAGTAATAAAAGCCCTGCTGATACCAGTATAAGTCCCATCACCTGCCAGATTCCAAGCGCCTCCTGCAGCACGATTACGCCAAGCAGTGTCGAAAAAAGCACCCTGGACAAATCCAGCACGCCATATAAACTGATTGGCATCTTTTTGATTGCCCTAAAACTGAACATCCATGCAAGAAAAATGGCAAAAGACTTAATTGAAATATAAAAATAGTATTTTGCTTCCAGACCCATCGCATTCTTTGCGTCCGGCAGAACAATAATAAAGGCAAGCACTGTATACATAAACAGTACTTCTATGGTGGAATTTCTCTCTAATGCCTTCTTTTTAACTATCTCGCGTGTTCCTTTAATGATTCCGTAAAGAAGCACCAGCCATATCCATGCCATTTTATCTCTCCGTTTCCTTTTTCCGTATCTATTCTGTTATAGCACATATGCCGGATTTGTGGAAGTTTTTTCTTTCATGGTATGTAACCGATTTCATATGCTTCCATATAATAAATTAAGTTTGCCAAAATAGAAAGTATTTTTTATGAAAAAAATTAAAAAGAAACTCTTCTCCCTATTTCTTACAACTCTGTGTGCAGCGTCACTGCTCACAGGATGCGGTAACGGTAATGATAAAGAAGATACGTCCTCAGCTTCAAAAAAAACACCTGTTACGTTAAATGAAGTGGCGCACTCGATTTTCTATGCGCCGCTCTATGTTGCTATTGAGGAAGGATATTTCGCTGAAGAAGGCATTGACCTGACCCTGATTACCGGCTTCGGTGCGGATAAGACCATGACGGCGCTCCTGACAGGCGAAGCGGATATCGGCTTCATGGGAAGCGAAAGTACAATTTATACTTATGCCGGAGGTTCTACGGACTATGCTGTCAACTTCGCGCAATTGACGCAGCGCGCCGGCAATTTTCTTGTAGCCAGAGAACCGATAGAAAACTTTGACTGGGATATGTTAATCGGCAAAAATGTCTTGGGCGGAAGGGCCGGCGGCATGCCTGAAATGGTATTTGAATATATCCTGAAAAAGAATAATATCGACCCGTCAGCCGATTTATCCATTGACCAGAGCATAGACTTCGGTTCCACCGCTGCGGCATTCTCCGGCGGGCAGGGTGACTTTACTGTTGAATTCGAACCGCACGCCACTTCGCTAGAGTCAAAAGGAGACGGTTATGTCGTTGCATCCCTCGGAGAAGATTCCGGTTATGTGCCTTACACTGCATTCTCCGCAAAAAAGAGCTACATTGAAACTAATCCCGAGGTAATCCAGTCATTTACCAATGCTCTGCAAAAAGGAATGAACTATGTACAGAACCATTCCGCTGCGGAAATCGCAGCCGTCATACAGCCGCAGTTTGAAGGGACAGAATTAGATACCATCACTACGATTGTTGAACGATATGCATCACAGGATACATGGAAATCCGATTTGATTTTTGAAGAAAAGAGCTTTACACTGCTTCAGAATATTCTGGAGGAAGCCGGAGAGCTTGAAAACAGAGTTCCCTATGCCGATTTGGTTGACACAACTTTTGCAGCCAAAGCTGCCAAATAAAAAATCGTCGCTCGGCAGCGACGATTAAGAGAATGCTTCGCATTCTCATTGGAATGATTTATGCTGTGGCGTAATTTCCTATAAGAAGATAAAAAAACAACGGACAGCATGCTTTGCGAACTGCCCTAATGTTAAATAGAACTTCTAAGCTAAACAGCCTTTGCTGTAAGCTTTAGAAGTTCTTCTCATGCTGATATACTTTTTTCTATACTTCCCTTCCATACACCTCAATCTGGCTCAACGCCGGAAACGGTGACGGATCGTCTGCCTTAATCAGCTGTCCGAGCCTCACCCACCGTATTTTTTTCGGTTCAAAATCCAGAACATGCGGGAGACTGCTCTTTTCCAGTTCCCAGACGATTTCCGACCGGTCGGAGAAAGTCAGTGTCACCTGCTTCCACCAGTTATCGTGCGGAAAATCGGAGCGTGTAAACAGCACTACTTTGTCCGCTTCCACTTCCCTTCCGAAATCTACCGTCATTTCCGCATCATCCTGCATATTAATGCCCCACGATTCATATGGCCACTCACCGTGGGAGCGGTTCTCACACACTCCGTCGATTGCATTTCTGGCCGCAAACACTGATTCACCCCTTGTCTCCACATTGGCTGTCGCGTGGGGGAAGCAGTTTGTATCGCCGTGCTGGTCGCATACGTTCAATGCCAGATTCCTGTATGCGTGTATCTCGTCATCTCTCGCGATTCTCGCATAAAGATAATGCCTGTTTCCCGCAAAAACTTTCGGCGAATAGCAGATGCGCTTCTCACCGAAAGGAACCGCATAGGAAACATTATCCGTAATATAGCAAAAAGCCGCTCCCATCGCATCATCCACCTGTAAAAATACATGAATATTCTTTTCCGAAGTCTCCAGAACGATTCTGTCTCCCTCTTGATATTCCGCCGTGCATACGAGGCTCACATAATCCTCACCGCTGCTTACACAGATTGTCTTCCCGCTTTTATCCAAAACCTTCAATGCCAGTACTGCCATTGTTCTACTCTCCTATCTGCTCTATTTCATCATACTGCCACGCCATCCGCGGCATATACCCCTACGTTCTGACTACAGTAGTCAATTCATTTTTCCCCTGATGAATAGGATAATGAACAGCCGGAATCCTCGTCATCGGATGTAAAAGATTGGTGTTCGGGTCCGCCTGAATAATGACGCCCTCACCCTCTTCGCATTCCGTTTCAACACTGCAGCTGCTGTAATGGTTCTCTACCCGCGCCATTTTTCCATCCTGTATCTGCTTTTCTCCCGCCACGTCGATTTCCACCGCAAAACCACAGTCATAAGCCTCGCATTCTCTGTCGCTGGTAATGATGTGTTTCCTTATATGGCCCTCTTTTGTCGGAATAATATAGGATTCCACCTGAATCCCTTCATATGGTATCCAGCGTGAATATACTTCCGTCTCCGAGATACGGAACTCCTCACAGATACGTCTCACATATACGTAACCGTTAATGTAAAAAGCAAGCATAGAATCCGGTGCCGTCTCGTGCACCTCCCATGTGGATTTAGCCACGCTAAAGGCAAATTCCGTATCGTAAGCAAATTTTCCGTATTTGGACGGCAGCTGTCCATGTCCCGCCGGACTGTATTTTCCGGGTACGAAAGCCGTCACATGATTTTCATATCTTCGAATCAGCATATCGGCATAAGGCAGCGCTTTCTGTTCCTCCAGCGCCGGAAGCGGCTTCGCCTCAGCTTTCCAGAAAGGATGGTCATCCGGCAGCATTAAAACGGCAAAAGTCTTGAGCGCCCAATAAGGAGAACCCGGTCCATTATACCTCTCGCCCATGACCAGATTGGGATATCCGTATCCGATGGTCAAAATATCATTTCCATCAAAAATCGGCCTCTTCATCCAGTCACAGAAATGCCTTACGATCAGTCCTTTCATAACACCGACATCAAAAGGCTCTATCCCTGCCATCAGACACGCCGAAAAGAAGCTCACCTGTGAAAAGCGGTAAGTCAGGGAACGGCCAAAAGGCAGCGCCCTTCCTTTTTCATCGAACCAGTAAATAAACTGCCCGGCAAAAAGCTCCGCACGTTCTTTATAAAGTTTACATCTTTCCGGATCTTCATCTTCCATGACCGTCGCATAGAATAAACTGTAAAAATGAATCGCAAAAGATACATAATAATCCTTTTGCCCGGAATCACCGTCCTGATACCAGCCGTCACCAAGATAAAAAGAATTTGCGCCGTTTAAATATTTTTCCAGTTTTTCGGCATCATATTTCCTGCCGAGTTTCTTTAATGCGATATTGACAAGTACAGCGAACATAACCCAATTACAAACAGGCAGTTCATACTGATTAATGCCATAAAGCCAGTTCTCCAGATTGTCCTTTTCCTTGTCCGTTAAAGGTTCCCACAACTTATCCGGCGCTAAGATAAGTCCATACGCCATAGCCGCCATCTCTACGAAACGCTGGTCAAAGGCATGAAACCCACCCCAGTATTCTTCATTTTCCGGGTCTGTTCCGGCCGTCATTCCTTTTTTGCAGACTTGCTCAAATTCCTCATCGCTTCCGCCACCTGCCCAGAAAGGCACAAGCCCCCATAAGACCCGCGAAAAAGCTTCCAGCCGAATCGTCCTCTGTTCATATGTAGTTGCCGTAACGCCCAGCGCGATTCCTGCCTTTTCTTTCGTATAATAAGGCAGCAGCGGCCTGATAATTTCCAGCAAAAGCTCTCTGAAATCTTTTTTACTATTTAATTTACCAACCCAATCCGTTCTCATACTCAACCTCTCTCCGCTCCAACTCAACTCGGAAGAATCGCCTTCGGCGATTCTTTCAGGCAAAGAAGATTTGCCTCGCAAATCGTAGAATTTCTTAGTCTGCGTCCTTTGCGGACTTAGAAATTCTCTTTGTCTTCTACCAGTATAAAACCCAGTCCTTCCGCAATCTCGTCAACGCTTCCATATAGAAATAGTCCCCCCATGAATTACATTCATCAACGCCGTAATGATTACAGGTGTTATACGGTGAATGGTTAGAATATGTACTGTGAAGTACAAGTCCATTCGACTTGGCAGGATCTTTTACAGCATAATTATCATACAGGGATTTCATTATCTGTTTCGCATACTTCCGGTATATCTCCGCCTCTTCCGGCTCTAACGACTTAATCATTTCCAACATTCCGCAGGCCGCTATTGATGCCGAAGATGAGTCTCTCGGCTGGTCATCCCCGTCAGTAAATTCCAAATCCCAAAAAGGAACCATATCTTTCGGAAGGTGTTCCAGATAATACTGCGCCACATTTTTGAAGATATCTATATATTCTTTCCGCTTCGTATACTTATAAGCAAGCGCTGCGCCATAAATCCCCCACGCCTGCCCTCTTGCCCATGCGGAACCGTCGCGGTATCCCTGACAGGTTGCGCCGTGATCCGGTTCCCCTGTCTCCATATTAAAGAAAAAGGTATGCCAGGTGGAATAGTCTTCACGAATCACGTTTTTAATTGCCGTATGAATATGTTTTTCCGCAATATTCCGGTACTTGGCATCCCCGGTTTCTTCCGATGCCCAGTACAGCAAAGGCAGATTCAGCAGGCAGTCGATGATCAGCCTGTAATTTTCCGGCGCATCCATCGGTCCCCATGCCTGTATAAATTCACCAATGGGATGATATCTTGTAATCAGCTGGTCCGCCGCCTTGATGGCCGCCTCTTTCCCCTTCTCGTTTCCCGTCAGCTTATAAGCCGCCACGCAGGAAGGCGAATACAGAAATCCCATATCATGATGGTCTACTTCTATTTTATTGTCGATTCTATACAAAAAGCTGTCCACCTGTACTTCCGCAGCCTGTTTCAGCGCATCCGCATCAGTACTGTTCTTTTCTTTCGCATATTCATAAGCAAGCCATATTTCACCGGTCCAGAATCCCGTTGTCCAGTAGTTGTTTTCGATTGGATGATAAAAGCCGTCTTCGCTGTAGGCCTTCTGAAACTTATCCGTAAATTCAGGCAGGTTCCGAACAACCTGCCCCACGGAAAAATCAAGGGCTGAGTTTATTTCTTCCGGGGAAATGGATGGGCTTGATTCAAATAATATTTTCATGTGATGCCTCCTAAACTTCTATCCTTTGAGTCCCGTAGAAGCCACTCCTTCCACGAAGTACTTCTGCAGGCACAGGAACACGATAATAACCGGTATTAAAGAAAGCACAGAGCCTGCCATAATCAGTCCATACTCGGAAGAATACTGTCCGATGAACATTTTCAACCCGAGCTGAATCGTCTTTTTGCTCTCGGTCTTTAAATAAATGAGTGGACCTAAATAGTCGTTCCAAGTATTAACGAATGTAAAAATCGTCAGGGTAGACAATGCAGGCTTGGAAAGCGGCAGCATGATCTTAGCATAAATCTTATATTCGCTCATACCGTCGATTCTCGCCGCCTCGCATAGTTCGCTCGGAATACCTTCATAGAACTGCTTCATCATGAACACGCCAAAGGCTGAGAACGCCTGAAGGCAGATCATCGCGAGCAGTTTGTCATTTAAACCCATAGCCCGCATCATAATGAACTGCGGAACCATGTATACCTGCCATGGCATAGCTATAGTCGCAATATATGCCAGAAATATGGCATTTTTATGTTTAAACTCCAGTTTTGCAAAAGAATAAGCTGCAAAGCTTGATGTCAGAAGCTGCAAAAATGTAACGATAATTGTCAGGAATACCGTATTTTCCACGAACTTCAACATCGGAATTTTCGTCCATATTTTTACATAATTATCCCATCTGGGAACTTCAGGAATCCACACAAAAGGATTCATCTTGAATACTTCCCTGTCCGATTTAATCGACGCAGACAGCATCCATAAAAATGGGATTGCCATAATTACCGTTATTAAAATTAAAATTAAATAAAGTATGATTTTTGCAATCAAAGCATTTCTGCTTTTTGAACTATATTTTTTTGTTTCTGTCTTTTCGCTCATCCCAACTCTCCTTTCTCCTACATTTTACGCATCCAGATTTTTCTCATATCTGAACTGAATCAACGTAACAACAAGCACTATCAGGAACAATACCATTGCAATTGCGCTGGAATATCCCAAATTCCAGTAGTTGAACGCATTTTGATAAATGTAGTATACAAGAACGGTCGCCGATGTACTGAGCTTGCCGTCTCCGCCTCCCGCAAGCATGACTGCGATATCATACACCTTGAAGCAGTTGATTGTCAGCATGACGACTACGAAAAAGGTAGTGGAACGAAGCTGCGGCCATGTTATGTATTTGAATTTCTGCCATGTATTCGCACCGTCAAGGCTGCCCGCCTCATACAATTCCGCTGAAATTCCCTGTAAGCCCGCCAGATAGATTACCATGTAGTAACCCATATATTTCCACACACTGAATAAAATCAAAGTTACTAACACCAGATTTCCGCTGAACCACTTGGGCAGATTCGACTGTTCCACACCGAACACTGTCAGAAGCAGATAGTTCACCGGACCTTTGGAAGGATGAAATATCATGCTCCAAACCGATGTAATTGCTACAAGAGAAGCTACATAAGGGAAAAAAGCCACCGTCCGGAAAAAACCTCTCGCCCTGACTTTCTGATTCAGTACGATTGCAAGCGCCAGGGCTGCAATCATCGTCAGCGGCACCGTACCGACAACATATATAATCGTATTTTTTAATGCCGCCACGAAGAAGGTGTCCGAAGGAAGCTTTATAAAGTTCTTAAGACCGACAAAAGTAATTGCGTTGCTGCCATCCCACTCCATAAAGGCAAGCAGAAATGCAAAAACTATAGGAATCAATGTAAATACGGCAAATCCTATAAAGTTCGGCGCGATAAAAGAATACGCTACAAGATCCCGTTTTGTTTCACGGCTTAAAATCCGGTTATTTCTGATAGCGGTTATTTTCCTTTGTTTCTTCTCTCTTTCCGCAATCAGCTTTCTTTTTTTCTTAATATCCGTCTCTTTTCGAATCTTCTGCATCAAATCAGCCGATTCCTGCTCCAGCTTTACTACCTGAGCCGCTTTTTTTTCATCCATGCTATAACCCCCACCCTTTCCGCTGATAGCTAGGGCTGGTTATTACACCAGCCCCAAGTATCATCTTATGGATTTTTTGAATAATTCTTTACTGTCCTAAAACTTTTCCAACTTCCTCATTCATTGCCGCGATTCCTTCATCAATGGTCATTTCCTGATTCATGATAGATTTATGATAGGTATCAAGAATATCATTAATTTCGGATACGTTCTCAGCATAAGGAACTTCCAGATACAGATTGGAAACATTCAGAGCTTCCTTGCTTTCAGCGTCAGTCGGGAATCCTTCTATACCGGAAATGATTCCTGCAACTTCATCATTCATGAGTGCCGGGAAGTTACCTGTTTCAGCCATAACCTTTGCACCTTCAGCTCCGGATACCCACTGTACGAATTTGAATGCTTCATCCTTGTTATCGGATACGCTTGTTACGGAAAGTCCTGTAATCGTACCAAGTGTGGAACCTGCCTCTACACCGTCAGCATGAGGATATTTTACCATACCCCAGTTGCCGCAGAGGGATGCGTCATACTCACCGCTCTTAATATTGGCAATCAGTGTGGAAATATACCATGAACCCATATTCATCATCGCTACATCACCGCCGGAGAATGCTGCTGAATAATGCAGGCCTTCTGCGCTCAGATCAGCGTAATTTCTACAAATCTGATCAGCTTCCTGATTAAGTACCAGTTCATAATAAGGTTTAAAGTAATCATAGTTGCCATCCAGAATGGAATGCTTTCCGTCAAGTACACCGAATAACTGTACGGCACTTCTCCATGTATGGTAATGTGTACCATAAATCTGTGAACCGAAAGTCGGGTCGGCAACTTTTCTTGCCAATGCGTCATACTCTTCAAAAGTCATATCATTCGTCGGATAATCAACGCCTGCTGCATCAAAAATGTCTTTGTTGTAGAAAACTACCCAGAAGTCATTTCTGAAAGGAAGTTCATAAAGGCTTCCGTTTACGGTGATCTGCTTATCTACGCCGCCGTACTGGCTAAGGTCGATTCCGGCTGCTGAAATATAGCTGTCAAGAGGCTCCAGTGTATTCTTGGAAACCAATGTTGCATATCCGGGAACGTCTTTGATGGTAACAACGTCAAAATCGGAACCGCTTCCGGATAATTCCGTTGCAAGGACTGTCATATAATCAGCGGCGCCCAAATCTACCATTTCAAGCGTTACATTCTGGTTTGCAGCTTCATAAGCATCTTTTAACGCATTCCAGTAAGGAGTTGAATCTTTATCCCAAATAGCCCATTTAAGGTTAACTGCCTCACCTGCATCCGAGCCTGTGTCAGCCGCGGGTTCATTCTGTGTTGTGTCAGCCGGTGTTGAATCCGTCTGCGCCGGTGTTGTCTGTGTTGTATTGTCTGTTGCCGGGGTCGTATTACCGTCATTACCGCTATTACCGCATCCTGCCAGTAAACCGGTCAGCATTGCTGCTGTAAGCAATACGCTTATTACTTTTTTCTTCATTGTGTTATATCCTCCCTTTAAAAAATTTATAGATATCGCTTTTGATAACTATGTTATCAGTATAATGTTATATTATTGCCAATAACATAGAATTTTTTCTTATTTCATTCACAATTTATTCAACTTCTTATAATTTTATACAAAATATATATTTTTTTTGAAAAAGATGCACTATTTATTCCAATTTTTCTTTCTTCCGATATTTACTTTCCCCAAATCACTCTATATATGTTAAAATATTAATGAAATGAAGATTTTCCAAAGAATGTCTCTAACGGGCCATTCTTCGTGAAGCGGAGAACTTTATGAAGAAACTTATTACAATAAAGGACAAACTGCATAAGTATTTCTGTACGATACGTTCCCGTATTTTATTATGTACGATTTCCCTTATTGCCCTCATTTGTATTATCATAACTTCCATAAGCTATTTCCTCGTGTCCAAAAATCTGCGGCAGAATCTGATACAGACATCGGAAACGAGACTCTCTTTCTTATGCGAGTCGATTGATGCCAATGTTAGCAATGTGAACAACTTCATCCGCGTCTGCCAGATCAGTACCAAAATCATAAATTTCGTAAAAGAGGAAAATCCTTCCGGCAATTAGACAAAACGTGAAGCGCACGATTTCGTAATGGAAAACTATACCTCCAATGCGAAACTGCCTTCCCAGCTGATCCGCATGGTTATCATAAGCAAATCCCGAAAAGATATTGTACAGGTTGTGGAGTCGCCCTATTCTTCCATCACGATTTCCTCCGACGCCATCCGTTCGCTTCCCTATTTTGAAACGCTTCATGAACATATGGGAGAAATCACTGCCGGAATTCTGCCGGATTCCTTCTGCACTCCCAGAGAAATACCGATGATCCCTGTTCTTTATCCGATCGGGCATCCTTATAAGGCGGAAGAAATCGGTTATATTTTTACGGAAATGTCAACTTCTGTCATTACCGACCCTATACGAAATTATCTGTCAGAAAGAGACAGTCGCTTTTTCTTCTATATAAATGACCATTTATACCGATTTCAGGATGAAATGCTTGTTCCCTATGAGGATACTTTTGAAGTAGTAGAGGATCTGTCAGATCTCTCACTGAATCCGAACACCCGCATTCAGACGGTTCGCATTCGTAACGAAATGAAAGAGGTCGAAACACTTACCATTATCACACGCCCGCTCGCCACAAAGGGCTGGTATATCGCAGAATGTGTTGATGAATCACGTCTTATGGAAGATGTGTTCAATATTCTTTTTACCATTGTATTGATTACCATTGCCGCTGCAAGCTGTATCGGCATTTTCCTGTCATGGTTTCTGTCCCGGACCGTCAATGTGCCCGTCAAGCAATTGCAGGCCAGAATCCGGCGGATAGAAAACGGCGACTTTTCAAGAGATCTGTCAACTGAATGGCAGCATGAACTCGGAGACATCGGTAAGACCATTAACGACCTGTCGGAAAATGTACTGCTTTTGATGGAGCAGCGGATTGAGGACGAACGCCAGAAAAGAGAATATGAATATAAAATGCTGCAAAGCCAGATAAATCCGCATTTTCTTTATAACACGTTAAATTCCATTAAATGGATGGCAACCATTCAGAATTCACCGGGCATCGCAGAAATGACGACATCGCTCTCCCGCCTGCTCAAAGATATCTCCAAGGGAGCCACCAGCCTCGTCACCATCAAACACGAGCTGGACCTGATCAACGATTATTTTATTATTCAGCAATACCGCTATGGAGGCACGATTACGCTGAATTTCAACGTGGAAGACGATGCGTTGCTCTCATGTCAGATTTTAAAGTTCACACTCCAGCCGCTTGTGGAAAATGCCATTTTTCACGGAATTGAGCCAAAGGGAACTGCCGGAAGCATCGTTATCCATATCTATCAGGATGAAGCAAATGATGTCCACATCGATGTGACCGATGACGGCATCGGTATGGAACCGGAACTCATGGACCGGCTGCTCCATATGGAAGCGCCTGCCTCATCTTCCTTCTTTAAGGAAATCGGCGTCAGCAATGTACACAAACGGCTGCAATATGAATTTGGGGAGCAATATGGCATTTCGATTCAAAGTGAAAAGGGAAAGTTTACGACCATATCAATCTTGTTGCCTTTCAGAGAGGAGAAAATATGATAAAACTGATCATCGCCGATGATGAGCCGCTCGTTCAGGCGGGCATCAAGTCAATGATAAACTGGGAAGATTACAATATCGGCATCGTCGGAACCGCGTCCAATGGCGCCGCCGCATATGAGCTGATTTCAGAGCATTCGCCTGAAATTGTCATAACCGATATCAAAATGCCTGTCATGAGCGGCTTAGAGCTTGCGAAAAAATGCCATGAGGAAGGAAGAAAACTTCCTCTGTTCATCATTCTGACAAGCTATGAAGAATTTAACTTCGTGAAAGAAGCCTTAACCTATCAGGTTGTAGACTATTTGATCAAACTGGAACTGACGCCGGAAGTGCTTCTCGAAACGGTCCAAAAAGCAATCGATCGTATTCCTGAACAGCAGCCCCCACAGACTGTCATACAACCGCCTGATAATATTTACCTTATTCGGGAACAGTTCTATACACGTCTGATCTTCAACCTGTTTGAATCGGAAGAACAGTTCGCGGCTCAGGCCCGGAACCTGAATATTGATTTTTCCTATGATTCTTTTGCCGTAAGCTATGTGGAAATCAAAAGCGAAAAACTGGCACAAATGTCAAATGACAAACAGCTCAACCTCTATACAAGCAGTCTTCAAATGGTGAGCGAACTGGTTTTCAAATATATTCCATGTCATGTCCTTTCTCTGGATACCAGGCATTTCTGTGTCATTTTCTTTCTAACGGAGGAAATGACAGCAGACTATAAGAATATTATCCGGAATACGCTGCGGCAGGTATCTGTCATGTTATTCAATTATTACAGTGTGAATATTCACGCCAGCATCGGTTCCCTCATAAACTCTCCGCTGCAAATGTCCTCTTCCTATCAGGATGCCAGACAGACCTTCGCACAGGTCAGTGAAGAAATGCCCATACTCTTCCTGGATGATATAGCGGAGGAAGAACCCTTAAAAATTATATTCAACATCTCCCTTTTCAAGGAAGACATTCTGAAAGCCTATGCAGAATATGACGAAAATGCGCTTTATGATACCTTTACTTCCATCATAGACCTTTTTGACAACCAGAAGGCAAATTACGTACAGGCTCTGGATGCCGCCAGTAATATTCTGTATCTTTCCCTTTCCCTTCTCGGAAACGGGGAACAGCTCATATCGGACATTTTTCAGGGTAAAAGCAACGGTTACCGTTCCCTGTATGAAATGACCAATGTAGAGCAGATCTTAGAATGGATGAAGTTACTGCGCGATGGTCTGTGCCTGCGCTTTAAGACACACAACAAAGACTATAAGAACCATATTGTCATCAATGTGAAAAAATACATCAATGAACATATTGAAGAAAAGCTTACTTTAAATAAAGTCGCCAGAGAATTCAATATCAGCCCTAATTACCTGAGTGTTCTTTTTTCCAAGAATAATGATATTGGCTTTTCTGATTATATTAACCAGAGTAAAATCGACGCAGCCAAGAGGATGATGGCTGACGGAGACTATAAAATTTATGAAATTTCTGACAGGCTGGGCTTTGAAAGCGCTTTTTATTTCAGCCGTGTATTCAAAAAAGTGACAGGCGTGTCACCAAGAGATTACATTAACCAGAATCCGCAAAGTAGAATCTGAGCAGAAACGGAGGAATAATATGTTCTACGAAATTGCCGAAAATTATAAAGAAGCTTTCAACCCCTTCGCTCTCTATCCGACGATTACGGACAGAAGCGCCTGGGAAGGATTGGATGAGGAATGGAAAAATGAGGCTCTGGCTCTCGGTGAGAGCTATTTAAATTTCGATTTTCCGCCATTAACTGCCACCGACTTTATGGATTTCACAAGAACCGGTAACCGGGTATGTTACGAAACAAAGTGTTTCTCCAAACGGCACGCCCTGAATGCTCTGGTATTGGCGGAATGTGTGGAAAACAAAGGACGTTTTCTGGATGATATCATCAACGGCATCTTTTCTATCTGTGAAGAAAGCGCCTGGCAGCTTCCGCCCCACAACAGCTACATAAGGGATACACCGCAGCTTCTTTTGCCGGACAGCACGGTTCCTGTTCTGGATCTGTTCGCCTGCGAAAGCGGCGCAGTTCTTTCCACCGCCTGCTATCTTCTGGAAAGCAGGCTCGATGAAATCAGCCCCTTTATTACAAAACGAATCCGCCATGAGCTGGAACAGCGGATTTTCATCCCATACCTGGAATCCCATTTCTGGTGGATGGGAAACGGACAAGAACCGATGAACAACTGGACCGTCTGGTGTACACAGAATGTGCTTTTATCCGTCTTTTTATTGAACAATGACGAATCAGCCGCCGCTAAAAAAAGTACCACGGCTTTCAGGTCTGCTGTCCTGCGCAAAGCCTGCAGGAGCATAGACTATTTTCTGGAGGAATACGGAGAGGATGGGTGCTGCGACGAGGGCGCCCAATACTACCGCCACGCAGGTCTGTGCCTGTTCAATGCAATGGAAATACTGAATGAAGTAACGAAAGACGCTTTCTTAGGTCTATACAGAGAATCGAAGATCAGGAACATTGCCGCCTACATCTACAATGTTCATATCAGCGATAAATATTATGTAAACTTCGCTGACTGTTCGCCGGTCGCAGGACGCTCCGGTGCCCGGGAATTTCTCTTTGCACTGCGTACGGATAATGCAGGTATGGCTGCCTTTGCTGCCGCCGATTTTCTCGCCGGAATGCCGGATACCCTCCTGCTTCCTGAGGAAAACAATCTCTACTACCGGCTGCAGAATGCCTTTAACGTCCGGAAAATCAAGACCTATGCAGTCTCCGCACCGAATACCGTGGAAACCGCATCAGATTCTACTCTGTCAGGCACCACAGAAACCATGTCCGGACCTGATATCTATTATCCCAGCGTCGGTATCTTTCTTGCCAGAGATGATTCCCTCTGTCTTGCGGTCAAGGCGGGCGACAATGGCGACAGCCATAACCACAATGACACCGGAAGCTTTACGATTTATAAAAACGGAACTCCGCTGTTTATCGACGTGGGCGTTGAAAACTACACGAAGAAGACTTTTTCCCAGCAGCGCTATGAAATCTGGACCATGCAGTCCGCCTATCATAATCTGCCGACGATAAACGGTCATATGCAGAAGGACGGAGAAGACTGCGGCGCGCGGGATGTCAGTTACCGATTAAGTGATGACGTGAGCCGTATCGAAATGGATATTGCAGCCGCCTATCCGGCGGAAGCCGGCATAATCTCCTGTAAGAGGAGCGTTGCTCTGATTAAAGGGAAGGAAATCGTCATTATGGATCATTTTGTGTTCTGCAGCGGCAATGCCGGCTCTGCCGTCATGAGCCTGATGACTTACGAAAAGCCAATCATCGCAGAAAATACCGCTGATGGTACCGATTTCAACGAGTCGGAAGACGCTCCGCTCACATTCCATATCGGTGACGCCGGAACACTGTGCCTCAAAGGAGGCAGGCTTGCACGGATAGAGACCATTCCGATCACTGATTCACGGCTTCAGACTGCATGGGAACACGAAATCTACAGAATTTTAATTGATGTCATCGACCCGGAACTCGAAATGCGGATTTTCTGATAAAAAATTTACCCGGACTTCTTATCTGTCTCTTTCCGCGTCTTTGCTTCCGTCTTTCTATCATTCATGCTGTCTATCATCTTTTCGATAAGAAGTTTTTTCACATATACGTCAAAACTAAGCATACAGATAAAACTGAATATCTGTAAGAACTCCCTGCTGTCTTCAGGCGCGTCCTTAAAGGTTCCTTCCGAAATACGGAATTTCTCTATTATATCCTTTTTCAGGGCTTCTGTCTGCTTATTTTCCAGTCCGAATACCGTTTCATAAATCTTTTCCAAGTCAAAATCCTCTTTAGTATCAAAGAATTTGTCCGTGATCGGCTTAAAAAGCGCCTGAATATCATTGATGGACAGGATTCCTTTATAGTAATATATAAATACCAGAAGCAGAACATGCTCTTTGGAATACTTTTTCTTCACAGGCGGCGGCAGAAGATCGTTTTTTGCATAATTATTAATCATAGTCTTGGTCAATATCTTATCTTCTCCGGGATGTCTCGTGGACTTTTTCAATCGGGATTCCATAAAGGTAGTCACCTGATCCATATATAAATCAATATTAGGAATATCTTCAGACTTAATATATGCAATACGATCCAGACTTTCCAAAATGCTGTTAAGTAAATCTTCCGTACTTATTGTCATTCCTATCAGAACCTTTCTTTATTTACGCTGTATTTATGTTGTGAAAGAATATTTCCCAGCGTATCGCTTTGCAAACCACTTTATATATCACATTATATAGTTTTTATTACTACATGGCAAGTCTTTAAATACAATTGTTTTCGTTGCTATCTTTTCCCGGAATCTTATGTCATGTTCCACAAACAGCATAGTCGGCCGGTATTCCAGCAGTAATTTTTCAATCTGCATTCTGGAAAATATATCTATATAGTTTAACGGCTCATCCCATATATAAAGATGCGCGGGAGTAAGCAGGCTTGCCGCAAGAAGTACCTTCTTTTTCTGTCCTTCCGAATAATCCTCCATATTCTTAAAAAACTGCACCCTTTCAAAGTCAAGCTGCCTGAGTATTGAATAGAAAAGACTTCTATCCAGGTTATTTTTACTGCAAAACTCAGAAAGTCCGCCTTTTAAACCGGATGTATCCTGATTAATATACGAAATCACAAGCCCGGACGCGGTTTCGCAAATCCCATCTTCCATAACATCCATGGCGATATCGCTATGACCCGCTTTTTGCAAAATCATTTTAATAAGCGTTGACTTTCCACACCCGTTTTCTCCGTGTAAAGCGATTCGCTCACCTTTATTGACTGATAAAGTCAAGTCAGTAAAAACGTACTTTGCCGCTCCTGAATATTTCAGACCGTAATCCCTGATATTTACAAGCGTATTTTTATGATGTTCAAGCTTTACCAGTTTTAAATCTACGGGCTGTTCCAAATCCGCCAAAAGACCTTCCTTTTCTTCTATTTCCCTTACAATCCTCTTTTCAGTCTGCGTTACCCTGCTCTGCATCTTTTTAGTTTTGGCGCCGATATATGCTCTTGTATCTTTGGATCTGTCATGCTCTTTTATCGGGTCAAAGCCTATCTTCGTGCGCTCATTTTTATCAGCCCATTCTGCCGTACGTGCTGCCGCCTGTTTCAGCTTCTTTATTTCCTTTAGATGCTTTTCATTCTCTGTCAGCTCAAACAAATCCCTTCTTTGCTTGTTTTCCCACCAAGTTGAGAAATTGCCGCTCTGCACTTCGATTGTTTCCCTGTTAAGTACCAGGACATGGTCGATACAGGCATCTAACAGGTCTCTGTCATGAGAAACAAGGATAAAACCTTTCTTGGAAGCCAGATATGTCTTAACATTTTCCCTTGCCTTCATATCCAGATGATTCGTCGGTTCATCGATTAACAGAAAATCATTTTCTCCGGAAAACAGAATCGCCAACATAATCTTTGTGCGTTCTCCCGGACTCAATGTAATAAATGGTCTGTAAAGAAGCTCCGCCCCGGCATCCAATTGTGTAAGTTCGCATATAACGCGCCACTCTTCGCACTCTGCCTTGATTTCCTCAATAAATTCAGACGCTGTAAGCTGCATCAGCTTATCGGTAAGCCTGTACGGAAAATAGTCCAATGCCGTAGTATTGGTTATTGAGCCTTGATATGAATACTTACCCAGCAGCAGATTTAAGAAAGTGGTTTTACCCTTTCCGTTACGCCCTATAAATCCCAGTTTCCAGTCCGTATCAATAGAAAACGACACATTTTCAAAAATATTATCAAAACTGCCCTCATAACAAAATGTGAGGTTATTTACACTTATTTGCGACATATACATTCCTCCTTCTGATGGTTCCACATGCATTTAAAGCAAAAAAACAGGAACTATTTGCTGCCAAACAGTTCCATTACATGCTGATAACCTCATAAATACTCATAATATCAAAAGGATGATATTCCAATCACCGCTAACCGTTAAATTTTATGCAAGCAAAAAGAGAGGTTATGAGAACATAATCCACTTTTGGCAACATGATTAATATTTCCTCATGTAATCAAAAGTAAATTATCAGCCTCATCTTTTCACCTCTCTCTATAATGATAGTGTGATTTTAACATGTTGGTTCCTTATTGTCAATATGGGCGGATTCTAAATCCGGACATCCACGCTTACCAACCCTGCTCTTTGTGCTTTGTCTTTTTCTTCATCGGTGTTTTCCGTACCATCCCCGATTTTAGAGTTTTCCGCATCTTTTGCATCTTCATCTTTTTCTATGCCTTCTGCCTCTTTCGTACCGCTCTCTGAATCTGCAGCTTCTTTCATAGCCTTATTTGCCTTACCAAGCGTACTTATCTGTGCCGCTGAAGCATCCGCAGCTTTCTGCACTGTTTTTGCCAGTTCTTCCTGCTTTGCATCCACATTTCCGTCACGTGCAGAATCAAGTTTAATTTCCATCTCAAGCACTCCTGCACGGCCTTCCATCTTAGTCGCAACGCTGCCCTGTTTAGCGGCCTGCTTCATTGAAACATCAGCGGAAATCATAGCTTCCATACCCGCCTGTGTCATGCCGTTTCCTTTATCTGATGCCTTTGTTTTTCCTTCCGGAGATGCACCTTCAAAGATGTTATCCGAAGCAGCTTTTTCCTGCTGTTTCTCTCTTCTTAGCTCAATCTGATGCTGCCTGAGCTGTACATTAAGGTCGCTTATCTGTTTCTGAATCTCCTGACGTTTCTTCATCTTCTCTTCGCCACCCATCTGAGTGTTGGCAGAAAGCTCCTGCAGTTCCTTTTGCAGATTATCAATCTGCTTCTTAAGATTCTTGCTTATCATATCATCTTCCTGCCGAAGCCCCATCTGTCCTGCCTGCATGTTTACTCCGTTTGCTGCGCTGTTAACTTTCATCTCTTTCCCTCCTGTAATCCACGATTCAGACCGCATCTATTACGGCTTGATACAGCCTCTTACTATACCTTTCGGAGTATTTTTTCCCATAATTAACCCTTATGTTGTGAGGCATACGTTTTCTGTTGTAAAGTCTCTTGAATATCATTTACGGCAAAGTCAATAAAATCTTCAAGAAAGTCTGCCGATAAAAAACGGTACTTCGATATATCAACGATATCTACGTTATACTGTATATTTAATAAATGGCGTCTCAATTTTTCTATATCGTCTTTATTAACTAGTCCTTCTATATCATATGCCACAGCCTTGTCAAGCATTTCCATTATTGATTTTGTGTTCCTGCTGTTTTGGTGGAGCCAAAAATCTATGCCGCGTGCCTCCGGATAATATGCCTCTCTGAATTCAGTAAACTCCATCGGAGGTATGTACTTTTTTTGAAGTTTCCTCCAGATTTTAATATCATTCCAGTAATCTGTCAGGCAATGAACGCATAAACCGTATGTAAAATCCCTGTAAGCTGTTCCCTTTTCTTTATCTGCAAATTTATGTAAACCGTTATCAATATTGCTTCTCCACCGAACATAGTCCTGTGTATTACCCCATTCACCACAGCCTTCAAACAAATGCGATTGTACCTTCATACCGATATCAAAGTTTGGGTTCATATGTACGGAATCAGGAGCCACTGAGCCTAAAATAAATTCAGCGGTATTTTCTATTTGAGGAATGTATTCTGACAGTCTATATGCAATCTCCATATGAATCATCTGAAAAGCCATTATTAATTACCTCCATGAGCATCAGGAATATCACCTGACATACTCATTATAATACTTTTAATAATTCCGTTCAATATTGCTCACCCATATGCATTACTGCAATTCACACAGCATCAACATAACCGTCAGCGTAAACTCTCTACCGTCCTGCTCTATATGAATATCCCCATAATATTTCTGTGCCACCTTGCGGATATTGGATAATCCGAATCCATGCATGCCGTCCGTCTTAGTCGTAACCGGCAGCCCGCTTCCTTCATCTATAGTCCTTGTACCTGTCATGGAATTCCTTATTTCTATCATATAAGCATTATTTTTACGATAAGAAGAAAGCTTAACGTATGGTTCATCGCATTCCTTCGCGGCTTCAATGGCATTGCTCAGCGCATTATTAAGGATAACACTTACATCAAAGGCATTCAACCCTGCATTATCTGGATAATGAAACTCATAGTCGAAAGTAATTCCACATTCCTGTGCTTCCTTCGCCTTTTCTGTCAGAATAACATCTGTTATCGGATTACCGCTCATCGTCTTTACAGACAATACCGTATCATGCATCTGCTCCTTTAGCTGCGCCACATATTCTCCCGCGTCTGCATTATCTCCATACAGCCTTTCCAAAACCATAACATGATTAGCCATATCATGCTTCATGCCACGAATGTCCCGGTATAATTTCTCCACTTCGCTTATATGTGCTTTCATATCCTCAATCTGTCTTGCCAGCACTTTTTCTTCTATTTCATTTCTTTGGCTTTCCTTAATATTCTGATATATTATAATAACCGTGAACAAAGCGGCAAAAGATATGACCTGATGTAAAAACAGTACCAGATTATAGCTGTGATGATTGTTCCAGACATATTGCTTTAAATCCATTTCATATACATTTACAAAATACCGAAACAGCAGCCGTCCCGAAATAAGAGACAAAGTCGGAGCCATCATGAGTACAAACTCTTTTTTCGTCATATTTTCAGCCTTATACACATAAGCTCTATGCAAAAGCCTGATTAGCACTTCCATCGTCAGACTTTCTATAATAAGCCAGCATATCTGATTTATTACATATACCTCAAACTGTATCAGAAAGGATTCACGTACGGCAGGAATCATATCGGTTATATCATATGAAAAATTCCATAAAGCAACAACGACTCCCCATGAAAGCCAGTCCAAAAGATAAAATGTAGATACCAGAAATATTTTCTGCTCTATGTTTCTTTTATCAATTAAACACATTAATATAAATACCGCAATAGCTCCGATTGCAGATGAAACGCTTCCTCCTACCTCTTGCGGGATTATATACAGAATCAGCATTATGATTATGTAAACCGCCACTACGGATTTCGTGCTCCGTTGCTCAGGCATGAAAGGCTTAACAAAACGATAAAAGAAACAGCCCAGAATACATATCTCCACAATGTTCGCCGTATGTTGTACTATTTCCCAATAAACTTCACTAACTTCCATAATTGTCAGCCCTTTATTTCCACTTACCTTTATTTCAATTTATAATTTGAATTTTTATTACAATTTTTATTTCAGATTATATTTCAGATATCTTTTTACAAACCCATGATAATTCTGTTTAGCCATAAGCGCGCTGCCTCTTTCAAGCCAGACTGTTACCGCATTATATTTTGTCACATATTTGAGATTAACAAGATATGCCCTGTGAGTTCTAAAAAAACTGTCTCCTGCCTTTTTCTCTAAGTCTGAAAGCTTCCCATAATATTCAATATCTTCTTTCATCGTATGAATTGTGACTTTGCGGTTAAATACCTCTGCATAAACAATATCGTCTAACAGAATTTTCGTGGCAGTTCCGCCTACCTTAACCATAAAGCTTTTTCCTTCGTCTTTTACACGTTGCATATATTCTGACATACGTGTCACATTATTAGAGAGTGATTGAAACTGCTCTACCGCATTTCTAAGCACTGAGTCAAACTTTTCGTCAGTAAACGGCTTAACGATATAATGAAAGGCTCCCACGTCAAATGCCTGAAAAACATATTCCTCCATAGCGGTCACAAAAATCAGGATTGTATGTTTATTCTTGGCACGGAATTCCCTTGCAGTATCCATCCCGTCTATATCCGGCATCTGTATGTCCAGAAACAGTATGTCCGGTTCGACATCCGATAACAGCAGCTCTTTCCCTGAGCAGAATAATAATATATCGGTTTCAGGGTAAAGCTTTAGGATTTTCTCTGCAAGCATATCCTGCACTATCTTTTCGTCATCACATATTGCTATCTGCATTTTATTAATCTTGCTCCTTCTCAATCTGCGAATTTTTCTCTTTTCTTTCAGTAGTTTCTTATATATGTATCGGAATTTATGTGGAGCTTGATAATGAAATGTTGTGAAACGAAGATTATTTGATGTGGAATGTTTTCATTGTTTGAGAGATTTGAGAGAAATACTTGTAATCTTCCCCATAAATATTTATAATGTGAGATAGAAATATCAGCTAAAATATAGTGATAAAAGAGGAAATATGAAAAAAACAATCCAAATAACCAAAACTAAAATTTTAAAAGCATTATGGCTATTATTCGCACTTCTCAGCGCATTATTCTGGCTGCCGAAGATTTATAATATATTAGCGTCAGACTTAGAATCAATATCCCAATATATTTCTCTGGATGATTCATGGGATATAACGATTAACGGTAAGAATTACCTGAATGTCTCCTTAGATGATTTCCAGTTTAATAACATCGGCAAAGGCGACGAAATCACCATGCAGAGAGTGCTTCCCGATAACTGGAATATAGAAGAAGGAGTATTGCGCTTACATATCTGGCAGACTGCCATAAGGATGTATATTGATGATGAGCCGGTCTATGAGTACGGTTTTGATAGAATGGCTGATAATAAAACAGTCGGCAGCGGTCTGCAATTCATTAATTTTCCAAGCGAATATCAGGGAAAAACATTTAAAATCCATCTTGTTCTTGCTGAAAACAGGGCTTTTTCCAATTATGAGTCTATCCGAATATATGAGTGGACTAATGCATATAAGATTCTTATAACGGAAAACAGGATTCCTCTGTTCATTGGATGCTTTTTGACTATCTTCGGAGTTGTAACCCTTATAGCGACGATATTTGCATTAGCATCTTCCGTAAAATATATCAGAATATTCTGTATTGCGTTCTTTTCCCTGCTTATGGGCTTATGGACATTGTGCTATTACAACGTAATATTAATCTTTGCTATGCCGCTATACAAGATATCCCTACTTGAATATCTGGCACTTTATCTGGCTCCTCTTCCCATGATTGTCTATTTGTGGGAGGATATTAAAAACCTGAATAATAAGTTAATCAACATATGCTACTATGCTCTTTTTTTAATTCAGGTAACAGCTACCGCCTGTACGTTAGGGCTTCATGCGTTTGACATCGTTCACTGTGCGGCGACACTTAAGTATATGCAGGCGCTTATCATCTGCGCTCTGGTATTTTCCATAATAGTGGAACTAATAAGTATCAGGCTAAGCGATACATCAAACAAGCTTTTTCTGGTCGGTATAGTCATTGTTGCCTGTTGTATTTTATATGATCTTATAACTTATTATAACAGACGTTATTTTGGTGGAACATTGCCTAATATTCGCGGTATATCATCAATTGGTATAGTTATCTTCATCTTTATTTTAATAGTTTCATTTTATATATCCCTGACGCAGAAACTGATGAAGGAAAAAGAACGCGATTTCCTGATAAAAAGCGCCTATACAGACGAGCTTACGCAGATTCATAACCGCCGTTATTGTATTGAGTATATGAATAAAATCAGAGAAGCCGAATCTTCCGCTTATACGATTATTTGTTTTGATTTAAACAATTTAAAGACAGTGAACGATACATTAGGGCATGCCAAAGGTGATATTCTGATTAAAAGCGCTGCTGATGTAATCGCCGAGACATTTGAGAATCACGGAATCGTCGCAAGAATGGGCGGCGACGAATTCATTGCAGTCATAGACACTGCACTTAATGAAGAAATCGCAAAGTTGTTGGAGCAGTTCCGCATAAATATATTGCGCAAAAATCAGGAAGTGGAAGACTTAAATATGTCCATAGCGTACGGTTATGCTTCCAGCACCATCAAAGAATATGATATTGATAAAATATATCAGATTGCGGATGACCGTATGTATGAAAATAAGAAAAAAATGAAAAAAAGATAGCTCAGGTTACATGCCGTACTTACTCAAATCCACCCTTCCGTCTATAACTTCAATCCCGTCAGCCTCCAGCAGTTCCTGCTGCGTTGAAGGACCTCCGAAAGCAAACGCACCTGACAATTGTCCTTTTGCATTAACCACGCGGTAGCACGGGATTGAATCCGGGTCCGGATTCTTATGCAGGGCATTTCCCACGGCACGGCACATCTTCTTATCTCCGGCTAACTCCGCAATCTGCCCATAAGTGGCAACTTTTCCTTTCGGAATCTTCTTAACAGCCTCATATATACGTCTTGTAGGACTGTCGGCAATAAGGTCATAGCTTTCTGAAATCATCCGCTTAATGTCTTTATCCGGGATACTGCCATCCAAAATAATCGTATTCCAATGTTCCTTATTCTGATGCCAGCCCGGAATAACGGCATCAAACGCCCTTCTCCAGAAATCCCGCCATTCCGGAGACACCTTGACATTCAGATTTATATATCCGTTTCTCTCATATGTCCAAAGAAACGCCTTACCGCTTCCTTTGACACGGACAAGCTGCCAGTTAGAATCATGGAATGGGGCTTCTTTATATGTATTAGGAAAAGACAGCCCATAAGCAAGGGCTTCTTCACGTGTGGTCATGCACTCACCTCTTCTATAAGTAAATGTATTTTCGTTTAGATTTATTTGCTATAGAATCATTGTATCAGATAAACCAACGAAGCGTCAATATAATTATTGTTTTCAATCACGCCAAGGTTAATTTTTTGACTAATAATACTTTACATTTGTAAGCACTTGTGATATTCTAGGAGTGTTGAAAAAAATCAACATATTTTTAAATTTTTTGGAGGTATCTACGATGAACAAAGGTACAGTAAAATGGTTTAACAACCAAAAGGGTTACGGCTTCATCTCTGATGAGCAGGGTAACGACGTTTTCGTTCATTACTCAGGACTTAACATGGAAGGCTTCAAGTCTCTTGAAGAAGGAGCTGCTGTTGAGTACGAAGTAGTTAATGGCGAAAAAGGACCTCAGGCAGTCAATGTAACAAAGTTATAATCAGCCGGTCCGCAACATGCAACGGAATGTGTTAATCACTTTTTTCGTTGTAATAAATTAATCAGTATCACGATGTGCCTTTTCATAATATAAATGATGAATTTTATTTTGAATTTGCAATATTGTTATAACGGATTAAAAGAAAAACCTGTCTATAAACAGGTTTTTTCTTTTATTAACATAAGGGCAGTTCGCGAAGCGTACTGCCCGTTGTTTATTATTGACCTATATAGTCAAGCACTTCTTCAAACTTCATATCACCGCCGAATAAATCCAGCGCGCTTCCTATCGTCACATTTATTTGATTGTTTCCAAGTTCCTTTATAAGCCGTAAATCTTCATATGAATGTATGCCGCCGGCATAAGTAATGGGAATTTTATTCCATCCACCAAGCATTGCTGCAAGTTCTTTTTCAATGCCGTCCGCTTTTCCTTCCACATCTACTGCATGAATCAGAAATTCATCGCAGTAACCTGACAACATATCCATTGTTTCATTATTCAGTATGACATCCGTATATTTCTGCCATCTGTCGGTCACAATATAGTAGTTTCCATTTTTCATGCGGCAGCTTAAATCAAGCACAAGCTTTTGCCTGCCTGTTTCCTGGACAAGCTTATGCAGATTTTCAAAATTAATACATCCATCCTTAAAAACATAAGAAGTGGCAATAACATGAGAGGCTCCTGCATTAAGAAACTCTGCCGCATTCTCAGTAGTGATCCCGCCTCCTATTTGTAAGCCCTGCGGATAAGCCGCTAATGCCATAAGCGCCTGAGCTTTCGTCTCTTCATAGAAAGGAGAATCTTTTGGATTAAGCATAATGACATGCCCGTTTTTTATTTTTTTCTCACGATATAAATCTGCATAAAATGCCGCGCCGCTTGAAGCTACAAAATTTTCGACTGCACTGCTGCCTCTGTCTTTGAGACTGCCGCCCACAATCTGCTTTACCTTTCCATTATGTATATCAATACAAGGTCTGAATTCCATGGTTTTTCTCCGATAAAATTTTGTAAATTTCTTATAAAAAATCGTCGCTCAGCAGCGACGATTCCAAGAATGCTTCGCATTCTCATTG
>CAZRKN010000065.1:0-25207 GCA_964600805.1 uncultured Bacteroides sp.
CTCATCTGCTTTTTCCTGAGTAATTTTCTCTTTGCCGACAAGGAAATTCATATTCTTCTGAATTTTCGCTTTGCCGCCTTCTGCATACTCTTCTTTGATATCGCAGAGACAAACTTCATAGCCATCTGTCATAGCGAATGCCTGTGCAATTCCTGAACCCATCGTTCCTGCACCGATAATACCTACTTTCATGGAAAACCCTCCTATTTTAAAAAATAATTATTTAGTTTTTTAAGGAAGAATTGCGTAAGCAATTCTTTCAGGCAAAATATAGAATTTCTTAGGTATCGTATTTTGATGCATTAGAAATTCTTTTTGCCTTTAGCAGTTCTTAAACGGCTCTTTCACTTTCTCTTTGTTCTTGTCTAAGAAGAATGCCATGCCGTATTTCTGATCCTCTGTCTCGAAGCAGTCACCGAAAAGTTTCTCTTCGATTACGATTGCCTGGTCCATATCAACCTCAAGACCGTCATTGATCGCTTTCTTGCAGTTACGAACGGCAATAGGTGCATTCTTTGCGATACCCGCTGCCATTTTCTCTGCTGCTGCCATCAATTCCTCCTGCGGATATACTGCATTAACCAGACCGATTCTTAATGCTTCATCAGCCTTAATATTTCTCGCCGTATAAATCATCTGTTTTGCCATACCGGGTCCAACCAGCCTTGCAAGTCTCTGCGTGCCGCCAAATCCGGGAGTAATACCCAGACCGACTTCCGGCTGCCCGAATACAGCATTGTCGGAACAGATTCTGATATCACAGCTCATGGAAATCTCGCAGCCGCCGCCAAGTGCAAAACCGTTCACTGCAGCGATAACCGGAATAGGGAAAGTCTCCAGCTTACGAAATACATCATTTCCTTTTTTACCAAATGCTTCTCCCTCTGCTTTGGTTAAGGTGCTCATTTCGCCGATATCTGCACCTGCCACAAAGGATTTCTCTCCTGCACCTGTTAAAATAAGGCATCTTACATTGTCCAGATCAACTGCATCCAATGTCTTGTCCAATTCTTCAAGAACAGTGGAATTCAAAGCATTAAGCGCTTTCTCACGGTTGATTGTGATAATCCCAACCTGTCCTTTTACTTCATATAATACAAATTCCATTGTTTTGTCTCCTTACCTTAGATTTCTATGGCGGAGAATGACACCTGTGTCATTCTCCTATACAAAGCTATAGTAATTCTAAGACAGTGTACTTTACTGTCTTAGAATTACTCTTCGTATTTCTCTACGATTGTAGCGCAGCCCATACCGCCGCCTATACAAAGGGTTGCAAGACCTTTCTTTGCGTCACGTTTTTCCATCTCATGAAGCAGTGTTACAAGGATACGGCAGCCTGATGCCCCTACGGGATGTCCGAGTGCTATTGCACCGCCGTTTACATTAAGTACATCATTGCTGAATCCTAAATCTTTCTGAACAGCAAGCGACTGTGCTGCAAATGCTTCGTTAGCTTCGATTAAATCAAAGTCGTCTATCTTCATACCGGCCTTTGCCATAGCTTTTTCAGTAGCGGGAACAGGACCTACGCCCATAATAGAAGGATCTACGCCGCCAAGAGCGCCTGCTACGAAGGTTGCCATCGGTTTAACGCCTAATTCTTTTGCTTTTTCTTCGCTCATAACAACGATTGCTGCAGCGCCGTCATTGATACCTGAGGAGTTAGCAGCTGTAACGATACCGCCATCCGGCTTGAAAGCAGGACGAAGTTTGGAAATGCTCTCTACGGTCACACCCGCACGAGGACCTTCATCTGTATCCACGATAACAGTTTCTTTTTTCTTCTTAACTTCTACGGGAACGATTTCGTCTTTAAACTTACCTTCCGCCTGAGCCTTCTCACATTTCTGCTGTGACCATGCAGCGAACTCATCCAGCTGCTCTCTGGTCAGTCCATACTTCTCAGCAACATTTTCAGCGGTGATTCCCATATGATAACCATTGAAAGCATCCCACAATGCATCATTTACCATAGTATCAACAAGAGTTGCATTGTTCATTCTATAGCCGTAACGTCCCTGCATAGCAGCATAAGGAGCCATAGACATATTCTCCATACCGCCTGCAACTACTACATCAGCGTCTCCTGCAATAATCATCTGCGCAGCCATATTGACACAGTTAAGACCTGAACCACATACAACGTTTACCGTTACAGCCGGTGTCGTGATCGGCAATCCTGCTTTAATAGATGCCTGACGTGCCACATTCTGTCCCAAACCTGCCTGAATAACACAACCCATATACACATGGTCTACAGCGTCTGCAGGGACACCCGCTCTGCTCAGCGCTTCCTTAATAACTATAGAACCCAAAACCGGTGCGGGAGTTGTACTGAGTGCACCGCCCATTGTACCGATTGCAGTACGACATGCGCCTGCCAAAACTACTTTTTTTGCCATTTCCTTCTCCTCCATTTATTTAATATATTATTATATAAATATTATTTTCATGCCATCAATGATAAATATCCCTTATCATTGTCCATCATTTCTATTGTATCATAGAGGCGGGGCTTTTGCAATGATTTAGACACTAAAAATCGCTGCACCCTTGCTAACACAGGAAATGCAGCGATTAAGCAACTTGCTGTTTTTATATCTCGAATCTATCCATTAAATCCACCATCGTTTCCACCTGTGACTTCTGCTCTGTACTGACAGCGGCCGTTTCCTCCGATGTTGCCGAATTGTTATCGACAGCAGAAGAAACCTGCGTTACATTTTCATTCAGCTCCTGCATGCGCGCTGTGTCTTTCTTCAGTATCTGCTCTATCTGTCCCATTTTTTCCGTGGCTGCTTTTGTATCGGTCATTACTTCGTTCATGTTGGCTTCCGTTTCCTCTGCAATGGAAATGCTCTTTTCCATAACAGCAACAGTTGTCTCTATCAGCTCTGTTGTCCTGCCGGCGGCATTCGCCGATTCATTCGCCAGATTTTTCACCTGCTCCGCCACGACAGCAAAACCTTTTCCGGCTTCACCCGCTCTTGCCGCTTCAATTGCCGCATTCAGAGCCAGAAGGTTCGTCTGGGATGCAATTTCCTCTATCGTCCCTATAATCGTGCCAATCTGTTCCGAGCATCTGCCGATTTCCTGAATCGAATTTTTTAATTCCTGCAGCTTCTCATTGCCTCTTTCCAGTGTAAGACTCGCTTTTGACGCAATTTTTGCGGATTCTTCCGCCTCATGCGCGTTTTCTTCCATACTCTTCGTCATCTCATCAAATGAAGTCATAAGTTCCGATACCTGGGCAGCCTGCAGCGTACAATTTTCCGCCAAATCCTGCGCAGCATATTCCAACTGCTCCGAGCCGCTGTCAATCTGGTTTGAAACAGTGCGGATGGTCTTAATCATTTCCCGCATCTTCTCACCAATCTGTATAAAAGAATCTTTAATCGTTACGAATTCACCAACATATTCCTGCTCTATCTCAATCCGGTAATTTCCATTACCCATCTTTTCAAGCGTTTGGGTAATCTCATTTATCATGGCAAGCAGATTTTTCTTCATAAAAGTAATGGCGGCAACCATCTTTCCGACTTCGCTCTCATCTTCCTCCATATCAAGCGCCGCATGGAATTCACCGCCCGCAAGCACAGTCATCTGGTCTGACACTTTCATGATCGGCTCTAAAAGTTCTTTCTCTGAGAATTTTATCGTTTTAGTAAACTTTTTTACAAGATACAGGAACGATAATGCAAACAAAATCTCGATAATGTATTGCATCGTCTTTACCCCTGCCTGTCTGCTGTCTTTCCTGTTTAATATAGCAAGTATTGTCTCATCCGTTTTCTGACTGATCTGGTCAACCGCATTTTCATACTCTGCACTGAATACACACGCCTGTGCAGCTTCCAGGTCACCTGCCTGCACATATGCAATTGCTTCTATTTCCAGAGGAACAAGCTCGTCAGACATTGCAGCAATCTGATTTAAGCTTGTCCATTCATCTTCCCTGATGTCACACTTCTCTAAAGTTTCAAGCGCCTGTTCCCTATTTTGGTCCTCATTCAATTCTTTCATGTAGTTATCATAATATTTCTGCTCTCCCGTGACAGAATAAGACTGTATATTATAAGTCAAAGTCTTGGATGCTATCCGATACTGATTAAGCGCTACGGTTGTATTAATCTGCGCACTATGTATGCTCGACATTGCCATGTTAAACAGAATGAATCCAATTAAGAGCGCAGCTCCTACTGCCACTGACACCAATGCCTGACGAACCAGTTTTTTTAACTGTGCCGCCTGACTCTTTTTTTCTGATACTTCGTTTGTTTTTTTCCCCATAGTCCCTCTCCTATAGAATAACGATTTGTGATTACTGCACTTTCCTATATTATATAAAAAGTATATCCAAATCAGGGTTCATTTTCAATAACCAGTTTAAAAAAACCGTCCCTCTGCCTTACTGCTCTTCTATCGCTTTTTCAACTGCCGGATCTTTCATATTATAAATTCTATGCCATTCCTTGGTTTCTTCGTCCTTCACGGTCTCACTGCGGTTACGATAGAGAAACTTGGTCAGCTCATAACAATCTATCCATATTTCATTATTACTGTCCTTCTGCGACTCGTCGAAGATTAACTCCAGTCCCCAGTGCAGATGTACTACCTCTATATTGTTCACATTCTCTTTGACGCTGTAACCCGTATGTCCCATATATCCGATAACGTCTCCGGCTGTCACGATACTTCCCTCTTCCAGTTCCTTATTGTAAGGAAAATTCTGTCTCAAATGTGCATAATAATAATACCGCTTTCCATCAAAGCTACGGATGCCAATGCGCCATCCGCCATACTGATTCCATCCAATTGCTTCCACATAGCCTGATTCTATGGCGATAATCGGCGTACCTATCTGCCCCATCATATCATGCCCCAGATGCGGTCTTGCATAACCGTAGCTTCTTGAAGAACCGAAATCATCATAATGGCTGTAGTCAAAACCTTTTGCAATCGGCGAAAAAGCCTTGAGACCATAGTATTTTTTCCACTCCTTTTCCCCAGTCCCGCCCTCAGACGTCTCTATGGCAAATTCTCCAACCATACCGCCCAGCACCGCGTCGTACGCTTCTCTATAATAGTCAAAATATTTCATATCTTCGGTCAGTTCCTCGATAGACGTTTCACCTGACTGAAGCTTTTCCGCTGTTTCCTGTATCTTTGATACGCTTTTTCTGTCAAATTTACCTCCATTCAGTGTCCCCACATATGCGAGCAGGTCTATCCAGTCCACATGTATCTCGTCCTTATAAGAAGCCACATCAAGTTCATATGCTTTGCTCATCGCTTCGCAGGTAATGTTAAAATCCACCCATTTTATATAGCTTCCATCCGCCGATACTTCGACTGCTTCTCCACTTTCACTCACTTCCTTCTGCACCGGCAGCGTTTCCTTTTGGTTTCCCATACGTAATTCCTTTACCAAAATAATACACACTGTCGCCGCAAGCAAAACCAGTTCAAACCTGATACCCCATCTGATTTTCTTCATATATGACCTTACAATTCTTTCATCCTTCTCAATTTTATATATGAAAAAAACCCGTGGGTTATGTCAGCCCACAGGTCTACTATTTTCAATATGATGTTTAATTTTGATTTACTCTTCAGGTTCAATCAGTCCGTAAGTATTTCCTTTCCTCTTATATACGACGTTGACCTGATTCGTCTCTGCATTGCAGAATACGAAGAAATTATGTCCGAGCAGTTCCATCTGTACACATGCATCTTCCGGATACATCGGCTTGATATCGAACTTCTTGGTACGGATAATCTGTACATCCTCTTCGTCCATAAAGTCTTTTTCAATATACTCCTGTTTGAAATATCCTGCCGACTGCTGCCTGTCCGTAAGTTTAGTCTTATATTTCTTCAACTGTCTTTCTATGATTTCTTCTACCAAATCAATGGAAACGTACATATCGCTGCTGACCTGTTCTGAACGAATGATATTTCCTTTCATCGGAATCGTAACTTCAATCTTCTGCCTGTCCTTTTCAACGCTCAATGTAACATGTACTTCTGTCTCTTCTGAAAAATACTTTTCCAGCTTACCGATTTTATCCTCTACGGCTGTTCTTAATCCTTCTGTTACGTCAATGTTTTTTCCAACAATTACAAATTTCATAGTCTCTCATCCCTTTCATTGGATTTTGCAACGCAATGATTCCTATATCATAACCTATCTCATCCGCAGTGCACATTCGGAAAACCTTTGGTTTTCCTCATTCAATGCAGTTTTACTGCATTTGGGCTTATCGCCCTATCAAAATCAGAAATGACAAATATGTCTGCAAGCAGCCAATCTGTCATTCTTGATTTTGGCACTGCTCATTGCTGTTACGGATATTATACCATATTCTTCCTGTAGGTTGCAATAAGTGTTGTAAGATTGTGGCAGGATTGAAAAAGACTTAAAAAGGACAGCCGATCTGAACGACTGCCCTTTGTATTATATATTTAGTTAGAATATTCTTCTGATAGAAAGAATGGAACGGTATGACGCACTCGATACGATAATACCAGTCTTGCTGGTAGATGCATGAACAATCTGACCATTGCCGATGTAAAGCGCTACATGTCCCGAATAGCAGATAATATCACCTGGCTGTGCATTTTCCAGTCCGTCTACTGCAGCGCCTACACTTCTGTCCGCTGCTGAAGAATGCGGCAGGCTTACGCCGAAGTTCTTATATACGCTCATTACGAATCCCGAACAGTCAGTACCATTTGTCAGACTGCTTCCACCATACACATACGGATTTCCTACAAACTGAAGCGCATAATTTGCAACCGCCTGACCGGTTTCGCTTCCCCCTGATACAGCATAAGTAACTGCATTTTGTGAAGAAGAGCTGTTTGATGAGGAAGATGATGAGGATGATGCTGCATCCTGTGAAGCTTTCTTAGCTGCCGCTGCCTGTGCTTCCTCTCTTGCTTTCTTCTCTTTTGCAAGTCTGGCTTTTTCCTCTGCAACAGATTCAGCTTTCACAAACTCGGTTGATAATTTTACATAATCCGCCGATACATAACCGTTACCTTCCTCTATATTTACTTCCAGCCATCCGTCTAATTCTTCGGTAACGATCAGCTGATCGTCAATCGGCACCATACCAAGCCTCGGAGCTTCAAGACTCGGAGCTTCACGCACAAACAACGTTGTCGTAGTAACTGTTGCGATTCTTGTTCCCACTTCTTTAGCCAGTTCTACGGCTTCATCACCGGTCACACAAAATTCACCCTTGACATAACCTTCTACAGAGCCGGAGCTGATTTTATACCAGCCGTCTACTTCCTCAATAAATGTGCCGACAGATTTATTATACAGCTTACCTACGATATTGCCTTCTTCGCTGGGAATATCCCTGACATTTACATAACTGCGCACCTGCGCGATAACAAGATTTTTGAAGCCTTCTTCCTCGTCACTATACTTTTTCGCATTGGAAGCTTCCTGCAAATCTTTTGTATATCCCTCACTGAAAACAATTATATCCTCTATTTTTTTATTTGATATCTTGGGCTGGTTATCATCATTCATACTGCCGTCAACCGGAATCTCTTCCTGCCCCTGCACTCCCGTTTCCTCGGTAGATACGGTCAGACCGCTGCTGTTAGCTCTTTCGACATCTTCTTTTATATCAGAAAGGGAAGTTGATTTATCAGAAGGAGATAAATAATAGTTGATTCCCGCAGATGGCAGAACAGAGTTCAAATCCCCTGATGCATCCGCTGTCAGTCTTATCCCTGAAAATGCAATTACCGCTGCCATTGTGCATGCTGCAATTTTCACGCTTTTTCTTTTCATACAAACCTCCGAATTGGTTCAATTTGTTTTTCAATTGTTACAAAGTTGTAACATCTTTGAAATAATATACCATTAAAAGAGGTTCGTGTCAACTACATTATCTGTATAAAACTTCCCATAAAATTACTATTTCTTGTGCAATTTGCAAAAAACAAAAAAATGTTACAAAAAATATTTCTCTAATGTGAATTTATTATAAAAAAGTTACAAACCATTTATTATCCTGCGATATTCAGGGCTTCAAAGCCTTATAAACTCAGGAAACAATATAATTAATTTTCCTTAATTTACTGTGCCATTAGATATTTTTCCACGCTTGCTACGGCATTAGCTCCGTCTGCAACTGCAGTTATAATCTGCCGAAGGGCCTTGGTTCTGACATCGCCTGCCGCAAAAATACCATCGGTCTGTGTCACACAGTCTTCTCCTGCCAGACAATATCCGCTTTCGTCACACTGAACAATATTTTTGAACAATTCTGTATTCGGGTGAATTCCTACTGCAATAAAAATCCCTTCCACAGTTATTACTTTCGTACTGTTTTCCTTAAGCCCCCGCACTCTCAAGCTTTCTACCTGCTCCTGCCCGCATATTTCTTCTACCACACTGTCCCAGATTACTTCCACATTGTCACACTGAAACAACCTGTCCTGTAAAGATTTCGCCGCGCGCAGACTGTCACGCCTGTGAATCAGAAAGACTTTCTTACAGAGCCTTGATAAAAAAACTGCATCCTCTACCGCCACATCTCCGCCGCCTACGACTGCCACTGTTCTATCCTTATAAAAAGCGCCGTCACATGTCGCGCAGTACGACACGCCTTTCCCGGCAAGCCGCTCCTCTCCCGGAACATTCAAAAGCGCATGGGAAGCTCCCGTAGCCAAAATTACCGCTTTTGTTTCATAAGCCTTATCCACATCACCGTCTTTTGCCGTAACGATTTTATAATCGTTCTTATCTGCAAGTCCTGTCACCTGTACATTCTCAAATATGACACCAGTGTCATCCGCATGCTGCCTGAATTTCATACCCATTTCAAAACCGTTCATCATTGGCATTCCAAGATAATTGTCTACTTCATAGGTATTCAGCACCTGCCCTCCGCTCATCGGATTTTTTTCCAGCACAAGCACGTCAAGTCCCGCTCTTTTCCCATATATCGCCGCAGACAGTCCTGCGGGACCGGAGCCGATAATAATTAAGTCATACATATTAGAAATCCTTCCTTTTCATGGATACTTGTAGTATAATTCTTAGCATATACTTTGTCAAAAGTATTTAGTATTCACCGAAAGGAGTATACCCATATTATGCCAAAATATGCTTTAATCACAGGAGCTTCCCGCGGAATCGGCAGGGCAATTGCCGGTATTATGGCTGCCGACGGTTATAATCTATACCTTAACTGCATTCATTCCAAAGATAAGCTCTACTCCTATGCTTCCGTGCTTTCAGAGCGGTACGGAATCTCATGCACGCCTTTTATAGGCGATATGGGATGCGCGGATGATGTGAAAAAGATGTTTGACACGATACCTGAACTTGATGTCCTGATAAATAATGCGGGACTGTCATATGTGGGGCTCCTCAGTGAAATGTCTGATACGGACTGGCAGAGAATCATGTCCGCTAATCTTGATTCTTTATTTTATACATGCAGACTAGCCATTCCGCTTATGCTGCATAAGCACAGCGGGAAGATTATTAATATTTCATCTGTATGGGGAAATGTCGGCGCATCTATGGAAGTGGCCTATTCCGCTTCTAAAGGCGCGGTGAACAGCTTTACCAAAGCTCTTGCCAAGGAACTGGCTCCCAGCCATATACAGGTCAATGCGATTGCGTGCGGAGTCATCGATACGGATATGAACAGCTGCTTTTCGGCAGAAGAACTGGAAGCGCTGCGTGAAGAAATACCCTGTGACAGAATCGGCCAGCCTTCGGAAGCCGCACAGATGGTACGGAACCTTCTGAACGCTCCCGACTACCTGACAGGTCAGATTATTACTCTGGATGGAGGATGGACATAGGCACATTGTTATATTTTCCAAAACATAAACAAATTCCAGTATAAAATATTCACTACCATTATTGCAAGCATGATGGCCGTAATCCAATTATAAAACTTCCGTTTTTTTGTAGACTCTGTTTTGCGTATCTTTATTATTCCATATATGACCATTCCAACCGCTATGACTGCAACCGGACCAAATACTACGCCGGCCCATATATATGAACCCGCCACTGCATAATTCAACGCGCTGATAACTATTACCGCCAGCAGCACAACTGCAGCCACCTGCACAATCGCTGCAAGTGCGCTCCAACCGTTTAATGGTACCAAAGTCTGCTTTTTCCTGCAAATATAGACAATCTTTCTAATAATCTTAACGAATATACTTAATACAGAAAAAATTACAGACACAATCCATAAAAGAATCAGCGACAGCTCCAGCACCATCTCCCATACCGGTATACGTATAAAATCGGCATAAGGATAACAGATTTTTTCTACTCCGCCGCTCGTGCCCAATGCCCAGAATTCATCCAACTCTTCTCCATCAGTAAAAGACAGGCTTATTAACTTAAATGGACCTTTCCGCACCGTCCGCGCAGGACGGTAAATTCCCTCGGGCAGTTCCCTTTCCTCATCAAAATATTTCTGCTCTGAAAACTCCCCGAAAATAAGCTCCATCATATCGCTGTTGTACACGGTTTCTCCGGACTGATTTGTCATAACAACGACTCCGATTTCATTTTTCAAATCCAAAAGCATATAGGATGAACAGCCTGCAGTATTTCCGCCATGTCCTACCGTTTCCACGTCATACGGCAAAACCCAGAAACCATGGTAATTAGAAGGCAGCCCACTGTCTCCTAAATATGCGGTAGGAGTAAAAAGCGTTTCCCATGTCTCACTTTTCTGAAAAAGCGGTGACGATTGATTCAGTAATGCTTTGCCAAATTTTTCAAAATCATCCAATGTAGAAGTGCACATTCCCGCAGGATACAATACTATGTAATAGAAACAGTCAGGAATTAATGTTCCTTCTGTAGTGTAACACTGCAATTCCTTTCGCTTCTCCATAACCCGGTCATTATCACTTAAATCTGCGGATAATGCGCTGTGCTCCATTCCAAGAGGTTTAAAGATATTTTGATGTACATAGTCACAGAAGCTTTGACCGCTGATTCTTTCCACAATATATGCCGCCAGTGCAACACCCCAGTTAGAGTATGCCGTCACAGTTCCCGGTTCATAAATCTGCTCAGGTCTATGCGCCGTAAGAGCATCCTGAAGCGAACATATTGCCTCATGTTCCCCCACGAACAAATCAGCATATGTCTCCTGAAACCCTGCATTGTGATTCATAAGATTAATCATCGTTATAGTCCCGTCATATTTAAGATTGGTAAGGAATCCATCCGGCAGATATTCTCTTATATCAGTATCAAAATCAATCAGCCTCTGTTCCCATAGCTGCATCACGCTGACCCATACCAGCATTTTTGTAGCAGAGCCCCATTCCATTACCGTATCCTGTCCAACCGCTATTCCTTTTTCTATGTCTGCATAGCCGAAGTAATTTTTATATATAGTTTCGTCCTGAATAAAGACGCTGATTTCCATTCCTGCCGTTGTATTCTCATGCTCTGCTGCAAATTCCTCAATTTTCAATCCCAATTCATCATATTCAACACCGGACGGCAGTTTCTGTCCCACCGCCTGTACAGGCAGCACAAATGCCGTCTGAGATAATATAATTGCCGATAGCAGCATAATTACCATATAACACTTGATTCTTTTCATATATATTTCCTCTCTGTAGTTTCCGTTTTAATTGTAAAACTCACTTCAAAACTCAGGCTGCTGAGTCCGAACTTATTATACAACTGCCATATGTAAATTCCAATCAAATTTTCACAAATATATCCTCCCGGACTATCCTTTTGATACCGTACTACGTTATAGTATATAGAAAGCGCTTTCAAACATTAACAGGAAAGGAACACAGTTTTAAATGAGCGTAAATATTGACCTGGATCTTCTGCTTGTGCAGAAAATGCGCATGGGAGACGAAAAGGCATTTGATGATTTTGTAAAAAAGTACTATCCAAAAATTCTGAAATATTGTCAGATACATATATGCGACTTTGGATATGCGCAAGACATGACGCAGGAAACGTTTGCGCGTTTTTTCCGAACCCTGAAGAACTATAAACACTATGGAAAGGCGGTGAATTATCTGTATGCCATTGCCGCAAATGTCTGCAATGATTATTACAGAAATAAAAGGGAAATACCGGTTGAAGAACTGCCGGAAATCTCAGATAAGAAAACAGAAGCTTTGGACGAGCAGATAGCTGTACGGCTTGCTTTGGAGGATTTGCCCGACGAATTAAGGGAAGCCGCCGTCCTGTTTTTCATACAGGAGCAAAAGCAGAAAGATATTGCCAGAATTCTGGGGATTTCTCTTCCGCTTGTAAAATACAGGATACGAAGAGCCAAAGAACTGTTGTCGGATTATTTTAGCAAGGAGGGTATATGAAATTATCAGAAAATAAGCTCAGAAAACATCTGGGTGCAGGAACAGATTTTTCTTATAGTGAAAAAAAATTACAGGAGACGCTCATACAGGCCAGGACTGCATTTTATGAAAATGAAGCCGGTGAAGTGCTTTCCTACAAAGAATTCGTATACTGGCAAAGCAGATATATAAAGAAACGCTGGTGGATTTTGCAAGGTCTGCTTCTGCTTGCGCTATGGTGCATGCTGAAACTTACCGGAAGCGGATTTTATACTCAAAGATGTATGGGCATAGCGGCTCCGTTGTTTGTGGTACTGCTTGTGCCTGAGCTGTGGAAAAACAAAGATGCAGGAGCCTTGGAGATTGAAAGCTCCGCGTATTACTCTCTGCATCAGATATATGCGGTTAGGATTTTCCTGTTTGCCCTGGTTGATATGTTTTTGCTCTGTGTCTTTTCCGTGTCAGCAATTTTAACAGGAAAAATACTTCCGTCAGAAATGATGATTCAGTTTTTTCTCCCGTATATCGTGACCTGCTGTATCTGTTTCCGTACATTATACAGCAGGCAAGCAGGCTCAGAGGCTTTTGCCTATATTCTATGCATGATCTGGAGTGCTGTATGGGTACAGATTGTATTGAATGATAAAATATACGGAGCGATTTCTTTTCCCGCCTGGTGCACTATGACGGTTGTCTCCACCCTGTATCTGGGCTACTGCATATGCAGGGGGCAGAAGGAATGCAAAGAAATTTGGGAGGTGAAGTCAATATGGAACTTAAAATAGCTAATCTTACGAAAGAATTTAAAGATATAACTGCCGTAAATGATGTAAATTATTCCATGCACGAAGGCGTTTACGGGCTTTTGGGCGTAAACGGCGCCGGAAAGACTACGCTTATGCGCATGCTGTGCACTTTACTGAAACCCGACCGTGGAGAAATTACATGGGACGGACAGGATATTTTCACAATGGATGGAGAATACAGGCGGATTTTGGGATATCTCCCTCAGGATTTCGGATATTATCCTGACTTTACGGTTTATGATTATCTTATGTATATCTCATCTATTAAGGGGCTGCGTCCCGTTACCGCCAGACAGCGTACCAAGGTCCTGTTAAAACAGGTAGGTATGGACAAAGCGGAAAAGAAAAAAATGAAGACATTATCAGGCGGAATGAAGCGCCGTGTGGGAATCGCACAGGCAATGCTTGGGGACCCGCAAATACTGGTTCTTGATGAACCCACAGCAGGACTTGACCCAAACGAACGAATCCGTTTCAGAAATCTAATCAGCGAGCTTGCGGAAAAACGTCTGGTACTGCTTTCCACCCACATTGTGTCGGATGTTGAGTACATTGCAAACGAAATACTTCTTATGAAAGACGGACAGATAAAGGCTTCCGGTACTTCACAGGAATTGCTTGCCGCTATGCCTACGAAGGTATGGAGCGTTCAGGCTTCAAAGAAAGAGCTGGATGCTTATATGAAGAGCTACAAGGTATCAAATGTAAAAACTTCGCCGCAAGGCGCTGAGGTGCGGATTTTATCTCATGATAAGCCCTCTGAAAACGCTGTCTTGGAAACTGCAACACTGGAGGATTTATTCCTGGATTACTTCGGTGAAACGACGGACAACGAATAAGCTGCGCTTAATGCATATAGGCTTATTACAGTATGCAAATATCGTATAGAAGGGAGAATTGGTATTATTATGACCAAATATGAAATTAAAAAAGTTTTTTATAAGACCAGCAGTAAGATTGCCCTTTTGGTGCTGCTTTTCGTAATGGGAATCACATGCTTTTTCGCCACATCTGTCGAATGGTGGGATGAAAACGGAGATGGACACAAAGGTCCTGCCGCCGTCTCACACTTACGGGCAGCACGCAAGGAATGGTCAGGTTATCTGGATGAAGAAAAAATAAGTAAAGTAATTGAGGAAAACTTAAGAATCCAGGCAACACCGGAAGCATTGTCAAACAATACACGAGAAATCAACATAGTGTATAGCTGGGGACAAGGAATTGAGGATATCCGCAAGCTGCTAAATGCATCTTATGCTTCACGGTTTCGTGAATATGATTATTACCGGGCAGATTCTTTGACAAAAGAAGACGCACGTAATTTTTACGATAATCGAATATTATTGCTTAGGGAATGGTTGGAAGATGAAGCAAAATACTATTTTACGGAATCTGAAAAAAAGTATTTAATCAGTCAATACGAAAGTCTTAAAACACCGCTATATTATGATTATAAGACGGGCTGGTCAAAGTTGTTTGAATATGCACCCCAGATCTTGATGCTCACCATGCTGGTTTTAGGATATCTTGTTGCGGGAATTTTTTCAAATGAATTCAGTTTAAAGTCTGATGCTATTTTCTTTACTTCCCTACATGGAAGAAATAAAGCGGTTATGGCCAAAATCAAAGCAGGCTTTATAATTGTGACACTCGTTTACTTTACCGTTTTTATTTTATACACTGCAATTACCCTTCTGTATCTTGGTGCAGACGGATGGAATCTTGCAATTCAGATGATTGACCGAAGTCAATGGAAAAGCCTTTACAACATTACTATTTGGCAAGAATATCTCCTTATTGCCATTGGCGGATATATCGGCTGTCTGTTCATTTCCTTTATAGCTATGATGGCATCCGCAAAGACAAAATCAACAGTATTCGCTGCCATGATTCCGTTTATATTGATTTTCATCCCGTCTTTTATCGGAAACATCGACAGTAATACTATACAAAAAATCACAGGGCTTCTGCCTGACCAGCTGCTACAGGTAAACATGGCGCTAAAGGTTTTTAATCTGTATTCATTCGGCGATATTGTGGTTGGTGCGATACCGATAATCATGGTATTATATACTGTTTTGACAGTGGTTCTCATACCTTTTCTATATCAGGAATACCGGCATAAGCAGATGGCTTAACGGCGGTAAGAACCGGTTTTTATATTATCCGGTAATCATAGATTGAAAATCAAAGATTTTGCTAAGAGCAAATCAGCGGCACTGTGGATTTGACGAATCCGTCTTTCTTCAGTGCCGCCGGTTTATTTACAGAATAGAATGTGGTTTTATTGCCTATTTTTTTCATACAACCAATTCTCTTTTTTCATATTCTTCGATTAATTTAGGCTGTATCAATGGGTACGTCCAGTTTGTCGGCAGTTCCTCCATAAGAACCACCTTTTCTATCTCATATTCTAACTTACCGGAGAATTCCGTTATCTCAGCAAAACATAACAGTCCGAAACTTTCTTCTCCTGTTTTATTTACGGAAGTCTTTCCTGTAACAGAATAAACACACACCGGTCTGATATCAAACTCCACAGCTCCGGTTTCTTCTATAAGCTCTCTTTTCGCAGTCTCAAGAATATCTTCCCCTGCTTCTCTACGACCGCCCGGCGCTTCATATGTATCACGCTCCCTATGTTTACAAAATACCCATTTCCCCCTGCTTTTGGAGAGGATAACCGCAAACTGCAACAAAGAGTCGTCAACTTTATCATAAAATTTCACATCAAGTGTTTTATCTTTCATACTTATTTACACCCTTTTTAAAATACATCAGAAAACAAATCATCTAATGTTAATACATTTGAAAATATACCGCTGTACTCATTATAGGTCAATCCAAACGTTGTTATCAATGTATTATGGATTGAAACTCTAGGTGATAGTTCCTGCGAAAGTAAATTCTGCCTATTCATCAATACCTGATAATAATCCTTATTAACAACAAATTCACTTCCGTAATACTTTATTTCACACATATTTACAACATTGTCATTACGTGAAATCAATAAGTCAATCTGCATTCCGCCGGTGTCATCTTTCCTTTTGGACCATGCGGAATGCTCAGTTATAACGCCGCTTATTCCAAGCGCTTTCTTTATCTGCAATATATGATTAAAGCAAACCTGTTCATACGCATATCCTCTCCAGCTCGCAATCTTTAGCGATGACACATTCTGCTGCCAGAAATTTTCATCAATTTTCTCCTTTTTATCAATAAATTGAAGATAAAACATGCAAAATGGATCAACCAGCTTATAATGTTCTTTAATTCCTTTACCAAACGGAATATACTTAATGACAAAATCACTTGCAATAAGAGCGTTAAGACATTTTGATAAACTTCCCCCGTCTTTGATTCCTATTTTATCTACTATTTCGCTCCGGGTATACCCTGCATTTCTTGTGTATAGCAGATTAACAATTTTTTTCATCAGTTCCGGCGTACTAAAAATTGAAGCAAATAACCTGTTATATTCGTCCTTAAGCTTTCCCTGCTTTGAAAAAAAAATATTATCTATATTTTGTGCCAAACTCATTCCACTCTGAAAATATCCCATATAGTATGGAATTCCTCCGAGAATCATATAACTCTGAGCAATATCATACCTAGAAAGTCTGACATTATAACTTACATAAAACTGCTCACATTCACTCAAAGTAAATGGTAAAAGTTTAATCTCATAAGTAACTCTATTATACAATCCTCCATGATTGTTGATTAAATTATCTAATATCCATGAATTTGCGCTGCCGCATACTACAACCATTAAATTATTTCTGTGACACCCCCATGTATTCCAAAACCCTTCAAAAGCCGTCATGAACCCGGACCTGGGCGTATCTAACCATGGCAGTTCGTCCAAAAAAACCAGCTGTCTGCCTCCATCATCAATTTCATCCAGAAATTTCTCAAGCATAAAAAATGCCTCCAGCCAGTTTTCTGGTCTTTTTCCTTTCTTCATACCCTGAAGCAAAAGTGAATAATAAAAATGCTCAAGTTGCGCTTTTAACATTCCGTTTTTATTCTCATCTGCAGGAGAAAGTCCTGCATGCCTAAACGTAATATGTCCTTTAAACGTTTCATCCACCAAATATGTCTTTCCGATACGCCGTCTCCCATAAATAGCTACAAGTTCGGATTTATTACTATTATATAAATTGTTCAGCTCATTCTGTTCTTTTTTTCTTCCAATCATATTTATTTAACACATCCTTTCTTTACTATTATATTTATAATAATCTTATTTTATCCAGCGGTCAACCATGTTTTTTTACGCCAAACCGCTCAATAAATTAATTTATTTTAATTTTATTAAGCGAATTATTCAAATACAGATAACAGGTATCAAACTGATAGTGAGTACTCAATCACGGGTACCATACAAATAAAAAGCCCCGCATCTCTGCCTGCGAGGTTAAGATATACGATATATTATAATGAACCTTACAAAATCTTTTTTAACTGCTGCGTAAACTACTTTACTCCATAAAAAAACTGTATAATCTGTTTTACACCTTCGAGCGCTTTCTCGTCACAGACTGCCGGGCTGTCATTAGTGTTATGGCTAAACACCACTTCATGAATATCATAAGCGTTCATATGGTGCAACAATGTGCACGCTGTTCCATACGGTTTGTCTATATGCCCGTCACCACCGCCTGCCAATACAACAGCGCCCTTTTTCGGTTTTGAAATCGGCTCTTCTTTTCTGAAAAACCGTGCACAGAAATATGTCTGTAAGCGGCTTCCTACATCCAGTAATTTCCCCGTTAGTTCCGAAAAATAAATCGGTGATGCAATTAAGATATTGTCACATTCCTGAATATAAGTATAAATTTCCTGCATTTCATCATCTATTGCACACCCACTATTCATCCAGCAAAACCGACAATCCAGACATGCTGATACATTACAGTCATAAGCATTTACAATTCTGTAATCACCTATAATTTCAGGTATTATCAAATTAATCAGACTAATTGTATCGCCATTTTTCCTCGGCGAACCATTTAGAATCAATGTTTTCACAGCTACGCCTCTCACTTTCTTCAGTGCCGCTATTCAAAATGCTCAATCAACTCCTTATTTTCTAATACTGCAGCGATTATATTGCTTCATTTACCGGCATAACTTCATGCCCTAACACCTTTTGAAAAAACATCAGAAATCCATCTTCTACTGCAACCTGTTCCAACCTATCTGCAGGCAAATCATAATAGTATTTATTCGTATTTATATCAATCGACAAACTATCTAATGGGAATCCCTGTTTCCTAATACTGCTGTGAGGCGTGTCTGTTATGATAAACTTTTCGCTTTCCATAGACGGCTCCATCGCTTCATATGTATGATTTTCATCCATTACGAAACAAATAGCATTCTTATACCTTGCCGTAAGATTACCATATTGTTTAGCCAACCCTGAATAATATTCTATCATTTGTTCGTCGGATAAATAGTTGCCGTTTACGGTACGCACATGCACACCCGGCTGAATTTCATCCGGAACATCATCAAAATACAATCCTGAATCGCATGAAAATACAGGTATGTGGAAGGCTTCATAATATGCAGTCGCTTTCTGCCTTGCGTTTTCAAGAGGGGTATTGCCATCCTCAGGTACCTCCGGAATTTCTATCCCTTTTTCTTTGATATCATTAAGCCCAATTAATTCTATATCCAGTTTTTCAAGTCTATGCTTCATGGACGACAGTTTCGCCGGGTTTCCGGTTCCGTATAGTATTTTCATGCGTATCATTCTCCGATATTCTTAAACATAATCAGTATTAATAACTCTATTAAATATAATAATCTCGCTTTATTCAGCGGCCAACTATGCTTTTTTATGAATATACCGTTTAATAAAACAGATTATTTCTGCTTTATTGCATAATTTTTTTATAATGTCCTCCGCCTAAAAACTCAATAAATCCTTTATCTCTCAGAAACTGTAATTGTTGGCGTATTTTTGCTTCAACATTGTGGTTATTTACATGTTTTGCTTGTAGTTTTTCAATATATTCATATATTTCCTGTAAACAAAATTTATCTGATTCGATATCATTAACACAATTAAGTACATCAAACAACCATGACCTCGAATTTAGATTTTGGGTTTCTATTCTTTTTATCAAAGCATAATTTTCTATTACTTCATTCTTGGGTTTTATTATTCCGTTTTTTATTATACTTATTTTGCCCTGTTGTGGAATTGCAGAATATAAAATATTGCATCCTGTCCACCCTGCACGCCGCGCTGAAGATGCAAGTGGTTTTCTCTTTTCTATTATTTGTGGGGCAAAGAAAAATTTGGGTATAAGTATTAAATCTGTCACAACATAATTTGGAGAATACTGCATAATAAATAATTCAGGATTTGTTATACTCGTTATCCTTTCAATCATTGTTTCATATGCACCATCATTGATTTTCTTTCCTAATTTACCTTCTTTGCTTTTCAGCTCAAATATCTCTCCACAATTATCACACTTCATATCTGCAACAGGTTCATTATTTTTTAGTTTACATATATGTGAATTACCACAGCAAGGGCAAAACATATTTTTTCCAACCCAATTTTCACTCAAAACCCTTATTTTTTGAGATTTACTTATATATCTTTCACCCAACGATTCATCAAAATATAAATTCATTAGAATTCAATCCATCCCTTTTTCAAATCTGCATCTTTATCAATGGCAAATATTTTTCTATTAGTAACATCTCCGGGCGATAGTACAAACTCGCCATTTTTATATTTGTTTTCTGCAATTAGTACAGCTTCATCTATATCTTTAGCATATACATCAAAACATTCAACTACTGTTTCTTCTATTGTTACTTGAAATAATTTACTATCTGTCATTGTAATTTATTTACTCCTCTGCCTACACTATGTTGAATATTATTATAACCTAAACATCCCTAAATGTTAATAGATTAGAAAAACTCCGCAGGAAAACCTGCGGAGTATACATTTTTGCAAATTGTATTCCATTTGACTATCTCTTCGAGAACTGCGGTGCCCTTCTCGCTGCTTTGAGACCGTATTTCTTTCTTTCTTTCATACGAGGGTCTCTTGTCAGATAGCCTGCTTTCTTCAGGATAGGTCTGTATTCAGGATCTGCCTGAAGGAGAGCTCTTGCCATGCCGTGTCTTACAGCACCTGCCTGACCTGTATATCCGCCGCCCTTTACGGTAATGATTGCGTCGAATTTGTCCACATTATCAGTAGCTGCCAAAGGCTGACGAACGATAACCTTAAGCGTCTCTAATCCGAAGTAGTCATCAATTGACCTTTTATTGATTGTGATTTCACCTTTTCCCGGCACTAAATATACTCTTGCAACAGATTTTTTTCTTCTGCCGGTTCCATAATATCTTGCTGCTGTTTTCGCTGACTTAGCCATTCTAATTTTCTCCTTTCAGTCCCTTGCCGGAAAATGTTAATACTTCAGGTTTCTGAGCCGCATGCTCGTGCTCAGGTCCTGCATACACATGAAGCTTTGTATACATTTGTCTTCCCAAAGGTCCTTTTGGAAGCATGCCTTTTACGGCAAACTCAACAACTCTTTCAGGATGCTTCTGAAGCATCTCTTTTAAAGTAGTCTCTTTCATACCGCCTACATAATCTGAGTGATGATAGTAAATCTTCTGACTCAGTTTCTTACCTGTTACTTTCACTTTTGCTGCATTAACAACAATCACATAATCTCCCGTATCAATATGCGGTGTGAAAATCGGCTTATGTTTTCCTCTTAAGATTTTAGCAACTTCAGACGCAAGGCGTCCAAGCGTCATATTTTCAGCATCAACTACATACCACTTTCTGTCGATTGTAGCTGGACTAGCCATAAAAGTATCCATTATAATAACCTCCGTGATAACCAATCATTCGATTGTCTTCTAAATTGTTCTTATTCTTTCCTGTGCAGATGTCCGGCCACACTATGGAAAATCCAAACAATCCTTATAGTACTATATTTAAAACGCCTTTACCGGGGCTGTGGCAAGGCATTTTTAAACATTGTCACAGTAAAATATTATATTATACGCTCCCACGTGTGTCAACAGGTTTTTTACAAAAATTCATACCGCATCAGCGTAAGTCCGCATGCCGGGGCTGTAGGTCCCGCCGCCGCCCTGTCTTTTGCCTCAAGAATACGTTCTATATCCTGTGGCTGCAGGTTTCCTCTGCCTACTTCCATCAATGTACCCGCCATTATTCTTACCATATTATATAAGAAGCCTCTGCCGACTACCCCTATCACAATCTGATTGTCTGATTGAAACAATTCCACGCTTTCAATCCGGCGAACCGTATTCTCTACCTGCGTATCCACGCTGCAGAAACTTTTAAAATCATGAATACCTACGAAATACGCCGCCGCTTCCCTCATCCGTTCAACATTCAGCGGAACATAGGTAAAATAGGAATACAGACGTTTGGTCGGCATCGGAAACGCTGCATTGTAGATTCTGTATTCATAAGTCTTCCTGCTGTCACAATGGCGCGGATGAAAATTTATATCAACTTCTTTTGAATCCTGAATTTTAATATCCTCCGGAAGCCTTGCATTCAATGCATATGCAATCTTCTCAGGCGGTATGAGGCTCTGTGTATCAAAAACAGCGATATTTCCCATCGCATGTACACCAGAGTCTGTACGGCTCGCACCAATCACCTCAATATTTTCCTGCATAAGTTCAGAAAGACATCTGTTCAAAACTCCTTCTATCGTCTCTCCGTTCGGTTGTACCTGCCAGCCATGATAATTCGTTCCATCATAGGCTACCGTTAACATTATTCTTCTCATAAAAACACTTATCCATGCTCACTTCTAAATCTGCTGTCCAAAATATAATAACAATTCTTATAACTTAAAAATGTATGGGAATACGAATAAAATTAATCCCTATACACGCTGCAAAATAAACTGCAAGCGTCAGATAAGCCGCTGCATCACGTCCCTTGTATCGAAGCGGTTTCATCTTCGTTCTATGCTCTCCGCCGCGATAGCATCGTGCTTCCATCGCCATTGCAAGGTCATTTGCGCGTCTGAACGCCGATATAAAAAGCGGCACCAGCAGCGGAACCAGGCTCTTTGCTTTTTTTATCAGATTTCCGCTTTCAAAATCCGCGCCTCTGGCAATCTGAGCTTTCATGATTTTATCCGTTTCTTCCATCAGCACTGGAATAAATCGAAGTGCAATCGACATCATCATTGCCACCTCATGCACAGGAACCTTAAATAATTTCAAGGGTTTAAGCAATTTTTCCATGCCATCCGTCAGATTATTAGGCGTGGTTGTCAAGGTCATTACGGAAGAGCCTATAATAAGGAAAACCAATCTGATTGCCATAAAAACGGCATTCTGAAGGCCTTCCTTAGTAATCGTAAGCTTCCATATGGTAATCAAAGCCTCTCCCGGCGTCAGGAAAAGATTGAATACAACCGTAATTAATAAAATAAAAAATATTGCCTTCATTCCTTTTATCATAAAACGGAAAGGAACCTTGGAGAGTTTGACGGCAATCGCCAGAAAAACAGCTGCCAGACAATATCCTATTATATTTTTAACAATAAAAAGAGAAATAATAAATGTAATAGTTGCTACCAGTTTTACCCGAGGGTCCAATTTATGAATGACGGAATCCGCCTGATAATACTGGCCCAATGTAATATCGCGTAACATAGACTAAACTCCTTTCAGAAGGTCACGCCTTTAATACCCGCATGATTTCATCCCGCGCTTCCGGAATCGTTGTGACTTCCGTATTTACCGGTAAGCCCTTCTCCTTAAGCGCCTGCATTATATAAGTTACCTGTGGTGCAGCCAGACCGACCTGCTCCAGTTCTTTGTAGTGTGCAAAAACTTTCATCGGAACATCATCATAAAGAACGCTTCCTTTATTCATTACAATGATGCGCTCAACATATTTTGCAACGTCTTCCATGCTGTGGGATACCAATATTACTGTAATCCCCATTTCCTCATGCAGCTCGGCAATCTGGTCCAGAATTTCATCTCTCCCCTTAGGGTCGAGTCCGGCAGTCGGTTCATCCAGAACCAGTATGTCGGGTTTCATGGCAAGCACTCCCGCTATTGCAACCCTTCGTTTCTGTCCTCCTGAGAGGTCAAAAGGCGACTGATAGAAATATTCATCCTCCAGACCGACCTGCTTAAGAGCAGCATACGCACGAAGTTCCGTCTCTTTTTTAGATAACCCGAGATTTTTGGGACCAAAGCATACGTCGCTGAATGCATCTATTTCAAAAAGCTGGTGTTCAGGGTATTGAAATACCAGTCCCACCTTGCTGCGAAGCTTTTTTTTATCATAATCAGAATCATGGATATCTTCGCCGTTAAAATAAACCGCACCGCTTGTCGGCTTTAATAATCCGTTCAAATGCTGCACCAGAGTTGATTTACCAGAGCCAGTGTGACCAATCAGCCCGATAAACTGCCCATCGGGAATGACCAGATTCACATCATTTAACGCATGGACTGCCAGCTCAGTATCTCCTCCATATACATAATTCACATGATCTAAAATCAAAGGCATATTATACCATCCTTTTTCACATTCTTCCTATTGCATCAACCAGCTCTTCTATCGTTAAAATGCCATCAGGTATATGCATGCCGCTTTTTTGCAGCTCATATGCCAGCAAAGTTACCTGGGGTACATCCAGACGCAGTTCCTTAAGTCTCTCCACATGGGAGAAAATCTCTCTTGGCGTACCCTCCATAGCGATTTTGCCTTTATCCATTACAAATACTTTATCTGCATTAATAATTTCTTCCATATAATGAGTAATAAGAACTACAGTGATATCTTCTGCCGCGTTAAGAGCTCTGATTGCACGAATGACTTCTTTTCGTCCGTTCGGATCGAGCATAGCGGTAGGCTCATCCAGAATAATGCACTTAGGATGCATCGCAATAACTCCTGCAATCGAGACTCGCTGCTTCTGCCCGCCGGAAAGTTTATTGGGTGAATGCTTCCGAAATTCATACATGCCGACCGCTTTCAGACTCTCTTCCACCCGCTCCCATATTTCTTCTGTCGGAATACCCATATTCTCCGGCCCGAATCCCACGTCTTCTTCAACTACCTGCCCGATAATCTGATTGTCCGGATTCTGAAAAACCATTCCGGCGCTTTGCCGTATATCCCAGAGGTTCTTCTCCTGTGCCGTGTCCATGCCATCCACCCAGATAGTTCCCTCTGTCGGGTACAGGATTGCATTGATGTGCTTCGCAAGCGTAGATTTTCCCGAACCGTTATGCCCGAGTATAGCGACAAAATCTCCCTGCTTAACATCAATGTCTACTTCGTCTACGGCCCTCGTGATTCCTTCAACATTGCCTTCATCATCACGCCTGATATATTCAAATACTAATTTGTCTGTTTTTATGATTCCCATTTTCTATACCATATCTACTAATGCTACGACTCAAGCTGCTTCAGTATTTATATAGCGCAGCTACTGCCTCAATATTTTCATCTACCTATCCGCTCACAATATTTATTCTTGCACTACATACTCATCATTTGCGGGATTATACCATAAAATCATATTACCATCAACCGATATTACATAATTGCTGATTAGTCTGCCGCCAACATCCTCAACAGTATCTTTGAATCTCATCTCAAATCGATACACATCAGTGTTATCAATTTTTCCAAGTACGGGATCAAGCGGTTCAAGTATATAATCATCTCTCCACTTATTAACATCAACTAAATAATTTTGCAATACTTCTTCTGCTTCCTTAATGGAAAGTTGAGTTACACTGTTTTGAAAAATCAATATCCATATACCTAAGATAACTATTATGATAACAGCAATAAATAACCAATATTTTTTTTGCATAATCTTCACCTGTCTTACAATGAGGGATTTGATTTTTTGATGTTCAAATTATAATGCTATTTCTCGGTTTATGTCAAGTAATCGTCATCAATGCACTTTATTATATCATAGGAAATTACGCCGCAGTGTAAAACATTCCAATGAGAATGCGAAGCATTCTTG
>CAZRKN010000066.1:0-24920 GCA_964600805.1 uncultured Bacteroides sp.
GTATTTTATATATCTATATTTTATTGCGTTGGTTTTCCCTGTATTGGAAATACCTGTGTTGGATTATCCGGTGTAGGCTTTTCCATAACAGGCTTTTTGCTGTAATCTTCATTCAGCATTGGAGAAGAATAGACGGTATATTCCATTTCCCGAAGTTGTCCTTTTTCATTCCGCACTCTGTCACGAGTAATATATCCTGCCTGTTCTAATTCGTGTATAACCGTCGTAATGGCGTCTAATCCCTCTTTGTTGATATATGCTAACCCTTGCAGCGTAAAATTCCATTCCGGGGGCATTGAGAGCATTTGACACAGTAATCCCTTTGCCCGTAGGGACAACTGGCGGTTGCGTAAATGAAGATTTGGCATAATCGTATAATCTTTGACTTTCTTTACTCTGAATACTGGCATAATAAACTTGTCCTTTCTTTTGGTGCGAAAGCCTAAACCATAGCTTTGAGGAAATGTGGGTATGCGTCTTAGTGATTGTATTTTATGTGTTCCGATTTACTACAATGTTCCCGGTTTGCTTCACCAAACCTCTGGAAATGCACAATCTCCCTTGCCCGGAGGAATTTAATCGGTTCGCATACATCGGAATCATCACGTACAAGTCTCAGAATATTGTCATAAGTTAAGCGAGCCTTCTGTTCGGCTGCCATATCCTCCATCAAATCGGCAATTATATCACCGGTTGACTGGAACTGAGCGGAGCTGAACGGCATACCGCTTGCAGCCTGAGGCCAGATTCCTATTGTATGATCCACATAGTAGTTTGCGAAGCCGGATTCTTCAATCTCTTCCATGGATAAGCCGCGTGTCAGCTGGTGTACAATGGTTGCAACCATTTCAAGATGCCCGAGTTCCTCAGTACCGATGTCGGTAACAAAATTGCGCATCTGAAAAGTACCGTAAAATGGGCACATCACCAAAATTATTGATTTTTATATATAAGCAAGTTATAATTGGTTCAACAAATCGGAATTTATCTATGGAGGGAAGTTTATGAAGAAACATATTATCATTGCAGGTGTGCCACGGTCAGGAAAAAGCACAATTTCTCAAAAAATATCACATAATTTGGGATATCAGCATATAAGCATGGACTCAATAATCGCAGGGATTGAAAGAGTTTTTCCTGAAACAGGCATTAATTCTGATGCAGATACAGACCTTTGGGAAAATATTCAATATATCAGTTCAAAGATGGCATTATTCATTCGCGCGATGATACGAAGTGGAGAATATGATGAATGTGATTATGGAATGGTAATAGATATATTTCAATTAATGCCACAGCATTATCTTCAATATATAGATTCTTCTGTTTGTGAAATTTATTATTTCGGAACATCAGAAGTAACTCCTGAAGAAAGATATGAACTTTTGAAAAAGTACGATACACCAAAGGATTATACCTATTATAAATCTGAAGAAGAAAATAAAGAGAATTGCACGAGTATTGTAACAATAAGTAAAAATCTCAAAGAACAATGCAGAATATATAACTTGCCATATTATGATACATCTTACAACAGGGAAGAGGTATTTAAGTCTATTTTTGGTTTTTGAACAGTGTAAAAGTATTGTCAAATTATAGCTTGTTGGGAAGATATAGAATTAGGCATTGAAATGCCGAAATCATTTGACGAAACAATATATAAAAAATTGAATATTGCTTACCTATGGTAGCGATTTATCCTAATGGAGAATCAGCTACCTTTTTATTTTTAGCAACTAAAAACACAGCACAGACAGAGCGAGATATTGAAAATGATTGAGAACAAGCAGGAAGTTAGCAAAGATTTAGAAAAAGCATTATAGGCATTGGAGCAGGCAAAGCAGCGTGTAGCCAACGAGGAGAAAAAGCAAAACGAGAAGAAACGCAAAGCCGAGAACCACTACAAGTATATCATGGGCGGCATTATCGTGAAGTACTTCCCCGACTGTTACAGCTTTGATGAGGGCGAGTTAATCCGTATCTTGTCAGTGGCATTACAGACAAAAGAGTGTCAGCAGGTTATCTCTAAAATCAAGTCGGAAAGCAGGGAAACCACTCCCCCACAATCCACAATTCCCAATGCCAAAAATGAAAGCGAGGGCAATACGGAATGATGAGGGCAAAGGAACTGAAAAGCCGAGGTAATCAGCTATAACAAGAAGAACCTTGAAAGGGAGCTTCAGAACGAGAGCAGACAACATAACAAACAACAGAGCAAAGCGAATCGGAGGGAGGAAGAAATTTAATGAAAATTTGATAGAAACAGGAGTGTGATTGTGGTATTCTATTAGCGATACAAGTCGGAATTGAGGAGGTAGTGATGGTAAGAATTGCAACTGTGAAAGATGCCGAACAATTAGGTATTCTAAATGATGAGTTCAACGGAAAAGGTGATACAACTATTGATAATATACGAAATTCGATAAAAAATAATAAGCAAGAAGTTGTCATTGTTGCTGATGAAAATGGTATGTTAGTTGGATTTGTTTGTGTTCAACTGAAAAAATCGTTCTGTTACAATGACTATATGCCCGAAATTACAGAAGTGTATGTAGTTCCAGCATATAGAAAAAAAGGAATTGCAAGTGAAATGATTATTTTTGCTGAGGATTATTGTGCCAAGAATTATTCTTTTCATAAATATGAACTTCTTACGGGAAAGAAAAATGTTGTTGCTCAATCTGTGTATGGGAAATTAGGATATGCAGATGACGATGAACTCCATTTATCAAAGCGAATAAAAAGATAAGCAACTATGATAAAATTAGTTATTAGCAGGGTAACTTTGTTGATAAATTTGGTGTGCAATGGGGTTTTATGACAGAGTAAAGTTTCCACTCCGACTGATAGATTCCAGTTTGTTGAGCTGCTCCAATTTTCTCTGTTACAAAAATCAAAGGGATATGCTGTTATAAAAGCGTCATATCCCTTTTCTATGTCTATAATCATTCCGTACCTTTGAACATCTGCAAACAAAGCTTCTTCAATATTTTCTGCGCTTTTTCATCAAGTCCGGTCTGAGCAAGGTAATTCACAACAATATTTGACATATCCTCTGCCGTGACAGGTCGTTCTTTACGGATTTCCTCTGCCTGTTCAAACATGACACTCATCATTTCGGTGAGCTGGGAAATGTCTGTATCAGAAGGCGTGCTGTCATAGGCTTCTTTCATATCCTTTAGAATGCTCATCATTATATCGCGGAGCTTGATCATAGATGCTTCGGAGGCGGTAATCTTTTCGGCATTCATACGATTGATGTCATGAGTTGCCTCTCTGCGTGCTTCCGGTGTTTCCCTTGCATAGTCTTTTAACGCATCAATCCCGAAGTCAATCATGGCATTTCTTGACTGAAATGCCGGAGCGTTGGCATCTTCAAAATAGGTCTGTGCATAATCAAGAAAGCGGGGAAAATTCTTACTTTCAATCATCATGCTTAGAATTTGGCTGTTCACTTTGCCGGACAATATCTGAAACAATGCTTGATTGCTAAGACCAAGCTCGCCTAATTCCACATTCTTTCTCATTCTCACATCGGTCAATCCCAACAAATAATCCGCAGAAACATTAAAAAATAATGCCAGCTTTGCCACTACATCATGACCGACAGTTGCAGTCTTTCCACTTTCGATTCGGCTGATTACTGATATAGGAATGCCTGTCTTTTCGCTGAGTTCGGTCTGCGTCAGATTCATGCTTGTCCGTAGATCGCCGATGCGCTCATTGATTGTTCCGCCCAATTCACTCATATATACTATCCTTTCTTGGCTTTCTGATTTTCATTATATAAGCTCTTTTGCAAATTTGCAAAAAATTGTGATGATATGTTTGATTTTTTGCAGATGTGCCGATTTTCGGGTGTTTTTGAAAATCAATGGTATGCTCTCTTTACAGCGAAAAGCTGACACATGCGCATGTGTGTTACCCGTTGTTTAACCACTGGAAAGGGGGCACATGATTTGGATAAGGAAATGCTTATTGAAAAGTTAATCAAAAACTATCCGTTTGATTATACGGCATTGCTTGAGGCAGCGGCAGATCAGTCGGAACAGATTAAGTAATGTCCATTTTTACAGAAGTAAAGGAACAATTAAAGCTGCGGGATGTTGCAGAGTATTACGGATTGCATATCAACAGAGCCGGATTCACCAACTGTCCGTTTCATCAGGAACAGACACCCAGCATGAAGCTATATGATAATCATTTTTACTGCTTTGGCTGTCAGAGCAGCGGAGATGCTATCACATTGGTGGAAAAGCTCTTTGGTTTGCAACCGCTTGATGCAGCGAAAAAACTTCAACATGATTTCGGGCTTGCAGAAGTGTCCTATGACTACCAAAAGGAAGCAAGCGTATATCGAAAACGTCAGAAATCAATTCGGAAAGAATTGGAGTTTAAGAAATGGAAAGCTGCTACCTATCTGATTCTTACAGATTATTGTCACCTGCTTCTCAAATGGAAAGAAGAATATGCACCAAAGAATTTTGAAGAACCCTTGCATCCGCTGTTCGTGGAGAGTTTGCAGGAACTGGTCAAAATGGAATATTATTGCGATTTGTTTCTATACGGTACGGACGAGGATATAAAAGAGTTCAAAGAATATGAAGAAAGGCTGGTAAAGAGAATTGCAGACAGAATCCGTGATTTCAGACAATCAGACTTGGGAAGAGCCAATCCCAATCTCGGAAACGAAAGATGATCTTCCTGTGTTTCCGGTTCATTGCTTCCCAACTGCTGTCGGTGAATACATAACGGCATTGTCCGAAAATACGCAGACAAGCGTTGATATGGCTGCAGTGGTAGCGCTTGGAATACTGGCGGTTGCCACGCAGCGTTATTACCGGATAGAGGGAAACAGCGGCTATTACGAACCGCTTAACCTATATGTCCTATTGGTCGCAGAACCGGGAGAACGCAAATCTTCCATTATGCAGAGCTTTGTTCGTTTTCTCAATGACTATGAGGAAAATAATCATGTCCGGCTTTATGCGGATGATTGCTCCTCGGAGGCACTCACAACCCTGCTTGCGGAGAATGATGGTCTTATGGCTGTCATCTCTGCCGAAGGAAGTATTTTTGACATTATCGCAGGCAGGTACACCGGACAGAAAGTTAATCTCGATGTATGGCTTAAAGGGCATTGTGGGGATGAAATCAGAGTTGATCGAAAAAAGCGTGATGCAGAATATATCCACAATCCAAGACTGACAACGGTGCTTGCTGTCCAGCCGAGTGTACTGGAGGAGGTCATGGGAAACCGTGTTATGAACGGCAGAGGTCTTGTTGCACGCTTTCTTATGGCAATACCTGCTTCCAGAATTGGGAAGCGCATATTTTTATCGCAGGCAATTCCGGAAAGTGCTGTAAACGGTTTTCAGAGTGTTTTAGAGAGTATCTTTTTCTCTGCTGGTAACAAGGAAATGCAGACGATCCGTTTATCCGAGGAAGCAAGGATTATCATTGAAAAATATTTTATGGAAAACGAAAAGCTGCTTGCAGACAGAGCAAATTCTATGAAGGAATGGCTGGCAAAGAATGTCGGTGCTGTATTGCGGATTGCAGGTATCCTGCACCTTGCAGACGGCAAAGAAAACAAAGAGCTTCTATCCGGTGAAACGATGCAGAATGCTACGGAGATCGGCAGATATTTCTATGCCCATGCCAAGTATGCTTATGATGTTATGGACAGTGGAAATACGCTAAAAATGGCTGAGTATGTTCTGTCAAAGCTTAGGCAAAGCGGTAAATCACAAACTACACGCAGAGAGTTGTTCCGTGCCTGCAGAGGAAGCTATTTCAAGCAGGTGGCAGAAATCAAGCCTATCCTTGATATGGTTGAGGAATATGGCTACATACGGCAGGAAACAGTTTCAAAGGCTGGCACAAACCGACCAAGTGAGGTGATTTACATTAGTCCATATTTATATGGACAAAAAGGACAATAGGGACAAGGAAGATTTTAGGTTGTCCGTAAAGTCCCTATTGTCCAACGTTTTTTAAGGGATGCAAGGGAACGTTGCCCCACACTTTACCGAAGGTAAAGTATAGTGGGTTACACTTCACATAAAGTGTCAGCGCTTCGCTTGCCGTATCCGGCATTTCGCTGACGCTTATGTGGAGGGTATGAAAGGAGGGACTACATGGCAAAACTGGCATGTCATGTTGAGAAATATAAAAAAGGAGGTGTGTCGTCCATAGAACGGCATAATGAACGCAAAAATGAGAATTACAGCAATGAAGAAATAGATCCGTCAAGAACGCATCTAAACTACTCCCTGATACAGAGGGATAACGAAAGCTATTATCGTTCTGTTATGAAGTTGGTAAACGCACGGGATAATCCGTCCGGCAAAGCACTGCGGAAAGATGCGGTTGTTCTCTGTGAGTTTGTCATAACTTCCAGCAATGAGTTTTTTGAGAATCTTCCGGCAGAGGAACAAAGACGTTTTTTTGAGGAAGCCAACCAATACTTACAGGACTTCTTTGGAAAAGAAAAATGTATATACTCTGTGGTTCACAATGATGAACATACACCTCATATGCACTTTGGCTTTGTACCTTTGACGGCAGAAAACAAGCTTTGTGGGAAAGAGATCATCAATCGTTCAGTTCTATTTCGGTTACAGTCTGAAATGCCTAAATTTCTGCAGGAGAAAGGATTTAAGATTGAACGTGGTGAAGCCGGTTCTAAGGCTGTCCATAAGAGTGTTAAACAATACAAGGCAGATATGGAAAAGGAAAAAGCTGCGTTGGCAGTTTCCATTCAAAAGGAAAAGCAGGAGCTTTCGCAGCTTGCTTCCATAAAAGCGGAGATAAAATCCGTTGAGCAGATTCCCATAGGAAAAACAATGTTTGGCGGAAAAATCACTGTTGACGAGGAGGATTACAAGAAGGTCACTTCCCTTGCGATAAAGCAGTTGGCAAGTGAAAGCAAAGAAAAGAAGCTGTCAAAAGAACTTTCTTCTTTACGGAAAGAGAATAAGACGCTGAAAACGGAAAATGAAGGAATGAAGATGCAGCTTGGCAAACGTCAGTCTATCAGCGAACGCTTATCAGCAGCAACAATGGAATCAGAGCTGCGTGAACTGCGAATATTTAAGAAACTGGCAGAAAAATTCCTGTCAGAGCATGGACTATTGGATTATTTCAGAAAAGCATTCATACATTCTAATAATCGGGATTTATAAGAGGTATGCTTTGCTTAAAAAAGAATCAGAACACTTCGATAACAAGGAGGATAAGAATATGGATTTACGCCTTACAGATGCGCAGAAATTGGATATAAAAAAGACGCTGAAAAGGGGAGTTTATCAGGAATTGCATGATAGAGATTTCCTTTCAGATGCGCAACTAAACGAGTTAATAAGAAGAAATACATAAAGATTTACTTGCGCATCATAGCTTGACGGATTATACTGTAAGTGGTGATGTGTCCTGACAAGGAGGAGGACACTATGAATCATAATAAACTTAGAGTTGCTGCATATTGCAGAGTTTCAACAGACAAGGATGACCAGACAAATTCCCTGATCAGCCAACGCCGCTATTTTGCGGATTACATTAACCACCACGAAGATTGGGTGTTAAATGACGTATATTATGACGAGGGTATCAGCGGAACGCAGACAAAAAAGCGTGCCGGATTCAATGCAATGATTGATGAAGCTATGCAGGGCGGCATAGACTTGATTTTGACCAAAGAGGTATGTCGTTTTGCAAGGAATACTGTTGATACGCTCTCATACACAAGAAAGCTGAAAGATAGGGGAATCGGCGTTATATTTACCATTGACAACATAGATACCAGAGATGCGGACGGAGAACTGCGTTTGACCATTATGGCAAGTATCGCGCAGGAGGAAAGCCGCAAAACATCTGAACGTGTGAAATGGGGACAAAAACGCCGCATGGAGCAAGGCGTAGTCTTTGGGCGTGATATGCTGGGTTATACCGTTCAAGACGGCACATTGACGGTCAACGAGGAGGAAGCGCCTATTGTTCGCGCTATCTTTCATAAATTCACGAATGAGGGCAAAGGCGCTCATGTGATCGCTAGAGAGCTGTTGGAGGAAGGAATGCGTCCTATGCGGGTTAAATTGTGGTCAAACACAATTATCCTAAGAGTCCTGAGAAACGAAAAATATGTTGGCGATCTGTGCCAGAAAAAGACTTATACACCTAATTATCTGACACATGCAAAGAAGTACAATCGAGGTAATGAAGAAATGGTTTATCTGAAAGACCACCATGAGCCGATCATTGACAGAGAGCTATGGAATCGGACGCAGGCGGAACTTCTTAGGCGTTCCCCGTCAGAAGAAGCAAAATCAAAGCATAGCAATCGCTATTGGTGTAGTGGAAAGCTCTACTGCGGTATGTGCGGCGAACGTTATGTCAGCAGAACGAAAAAGCTGAAAAACGGACACGTCTATAAGGCATGGCGATGCTATGCGGCAGCCAATCATGGAGCAAAGAAAGTTTCTCCTTTTGGAGAGCAAATCGGCTGCGATAATGGCTCTATCAATGAAAAGGCATTACTTACCTGTATGCACTACTGTATCTGTATGCTTCAGACGAATCAAAAGGAACTGAAACGGGAAATCATGCAGGAAATCAAGGAAATTAAAGGTAAACATGAGAAAAAGCCTGACACAAAGCGTATTCAGGAGAAAATGGATACACTCGCTGCCAAAAAAAGGAAAGCGATTGATTTAATGCTGGATGGTCTGATTACCAAGTCTGACTTACAAGAGCAGACAAAATGGTATGATGAACAGCTTGCAGAGCTTTCAGAATCATTGAATGCTGCAGGAAAGCAGGATAAGGCAAATTCAGCGGAACTGCGTGAATACGAAAGCTATCTGAGCGCTCTGGACGAGATCATGTCCTTTGATGAAAGCAACAAAAGCCTATATCGGGAAATCCTCGATAAAATGGTTATCTATCACGATAAGACCGTAGAGGTATGGCTGAAAAGCGTTCCTTTTGGCATGAAACTCACTATCTGTTCTAGTGGTAAAAATGACGATTACCACACTGATATTCTCTCTATGGAGATTATTGAAAAAGCATAAACTCCGGAGGGTTAGCCCTTCCGGAGTACACTTAAAACCTAAGATGCGCAATTTCGTAACCGATACACCGATGTCCGTCAAAATACTTGCGACCTCTCTATAAGGAGCAGCATAGCGCTGCGACAGATAGCGCATTGAAGCTCCCATTTCTCCGTCTGGTCCACCATACTGACTGATGATTGCCTGCGCCAGCATTGCATTAGGACTTTTTATATTTACCGGAAATTGTAATCTTTTTTCATAACTAAACATTAATCACAGCCCCCTTCCCATGGCATAGGTGTTGTTGCCCAGGTCCATTCGCTGCAGGAAGATGCATCCGCAGTCGAGATTGTAAGTGGGCTGTATTTAGATGCATATTCGCGCAGCGCCTGGTTTTTCATGCGTACATAGTGTTTCAGATAGTCTACAGCCTCACTGTCTGTTGGGTGGGTATCAAGGTACTCTGTCATTTCTACTATTACGAAATCCATCAGACTGATGTTATGGAGCAGTTTTTCCTGCTCATTTCTAAAACTTTTTGTCATTTACAGCATCTCCTTCCTGAAAATGGTTGATTTAGTTCCGGAAAGATAGTTCCGTTTTCAAATGCCTCATCCAAATCTTCGTAAATATTGGTCAGACGCTGCCATGGAACATATGCCATGGCAACCGGAAATCTGTCAAAAGATTCATTAAAGCCAAAATTTTTCCGAACGGCAGTATTAACAGTATTCATTGATTTCCTTTCTGCTTGCTTTGAAATAAATATTTTATTAAATTTTTTCAAAGTTCTTTTTTTAAGTGATTTTAATAATATAATATGTTATAATTACTTTCGTGTGTTTTAAAAGAGTGCTGATATTTTTTTTGGTCTGGGATTTATGATAACAGTATTATAGTTGACTTGAGTGGTCAAACTTGAAAAGGAGTGTTCTACTTTGATAAAAGTAAAAAATCTCATAAAAAAATACGGAAACCATGTTGCCGTAGATAATTTATCTTTTGAAGTGGAGAAAGGACAGATATTTGGATTTTTAGGACCAAACGGCGCCGGTAAGACAACGACTATGAATATTATGACAGGTTATATAGCCGCTACTGACGGTACTGTGGAAATTAACGGGCATGATATTCTTAAGAAGCCGGAAGAGGCAAAAAAATGTATAGGATATCTGCCGGAGATTCCGCCGTTGTATTCTGATATGACGGTAATGGAGTATCTGCGTTTTGTTGCGGAATTAAAAAAGGTTCCTAAAGATGAAAGAAGAGGACAGATTCAGGAAATTATGCAGATGACGGAGATTCTGGAGGTAGAAGGCCGTTTGATCAAGAACCTGTCTAAGGGATATAAGCAAAGAGTCGGTCTGGCACAGGCTATAATAGGATACCCTGAAGTGATCATTCTGGACGAACCTATGGTTGGACTGGACCCTAAGCAGATAATTGAAATCAGAACGCTTATAAAGAAGCTTTCCAAAAATCACACTATAATTTTAAGTTCACATATTTTATCGGAAGTAAGTACATTATGCGACCATATTATGATTATTTCACATGGTAGACTGATAGCAAGCGATTCTCCGCAGGGACTGCAGAAACTTATGGAGAAGTCTATAGAAATCGAAATTGTAGCAATGGGAAGTAAAGAAAAGGCGGAAGAGATTCTCGGTAAGATAGAGCATATTCGGACATACACCTGTGAAGCATCAGAAGAAGACAATGTAAAAATAAGAGTCGTTACAGAAGAAAATACGGATATCCGTAAGGAATTGTCCGTTGCACTGACAGGGGGAGGCGTGCCGGTGCTGTCTATGAATAAACTGGAGAAATCATTGGAAGATATTTTCCTTCAACTGACAGATGCATCCGAAAAGGAAGATCCGGAAAACGTAAATGATTCGGAAGACAATGTAAAAGAGCAGGAGGAAGAATAAGATGATTGCTATATATAAACGGGAATTCATGTCTTTTTTTCATTCCTTTATAGGATGGCTGTTTCTTGCAGTGACTTTTTTGATAATGGGAGTTTACTTCACAGCTTATAATATGTTTTACGGCGACCCAAATATTTCAGGAGTACTGGCGAGCATAATGTTTCTGTTTATAATTGAGATTCCGATTCTGACGATGGGGATTATGGCTGAAGACAGGAAGTATAAGACGGATCAGTTGATTTTAACAGCGCCGGTGACGGTTGGTAAGATTGTGATTGGAAAATATCTGGCGCTGCTTACGGTATTTGCTATTCCGGCTATGGTGATTGGCTTTGCACCGATTATCCTTTCTGCTTTTGGAACGTTTCAAATGGGCGTGTCGTATACGGCATTGCTTGGATTTTTCTTATATGGAGCGCTTGCACTGGCAATAGGCCTGTTTTTGTCTTCTTTGACGGAAAGTATTATCATAGCAGCGATACTTACGTTTGTTGTGCTGTTTTTGGGATATATGATGTCAGGTATATGCAGCATAATTTCACATACCGGAAATATTCTTACTAAAATATTAAGCGCCTTTGATATGTTCGGAAGGTTTGAAGAGATGCTAAGCGGCAGTTTTTATCTGCCGTCGGTTGTATATTATATTACCGTTACATTATTTATCCTTATCTGCGCCATGCAGTCCATTCAGAAGCGGAGATATACAGCATCCGGCAAAGGTCTTAAGCTCGGAGCATACAGCTTGGGGCTGATTGGAGTTTTAGTAGTTTTGACTATTTTAGTCAACGTATTAATATATAAGCTTCCCGAAAATATGCTTTCATTTGATGTGACTTCCAACAAATTATTCACGATGACGGAAGATTCCAAAGAGTTCGTGTCGGCTTTGACGGATGATGTTAATATCTATGTCCTTGAAAATGAAGACAGCAAAGACGGAAATCTTGATAAGATGCTGCAAAAAATCGGAGATTTGTCAGAGCATATTACAATAACCTATGTTGACCCGACTGTAAATCCAAAGTTTTTTACTAATTATTCCGACATATCACCCAGCCGTAACAGTCTGATTGTAGTCGGTCCTGAAAGAAGCAGGGTAATTGATTATGAAAATATTTATACATATGAATTTGATTATATAGAATATCAGACTAAGATTACGGGATATGACGGTGAAGGGCAGATTATTTCCGCACTGGCATATGTTACGACAGATGATATGCCTAAGATTTATGTAATAACAGGTCATAGCGAACTGGAGCTGGAGGGAAAGTATACAGATATGATTCAAAAGGAGAATATAGAGTATGAATATCTTTCCCTGCTTACTATAGGCGAAATCCCTGAGGACGCCAAAGCAATTATCATAAATGCGCCTATTACGGATTTTTCATCCGATGATGCAGACAAGGTCATTGCATATCTGGAAAACGGCGGCAATGCAATAATTGTACCAACATGGACGAATGAAGAGATGTCTAACTTTGAAAGAATTTTAGATTATTATGGAATTTCTATGGTAAATGGTATGATTGCGGAAGGGGATATGGGAATGTATTATGCTGAAGACCCCTTCATGCTGTTCCCACAGATTTATTATAATGAAATCACAGACAGTATTTATGGCGCTGTTGTTTTAGCTCCATATGCACAGGGACTTGAGTATGATGATGAAGCGGAAGATATATATTATCAGCCGCTGCTTGAAACAAGCGACAGCTCGTATAGCAAGACCTATGAGAATGAAGAAATAAGTATGGAGGTTTATAAATCCGAAGAAGATATTGACGGACCTTTTGTCATTGCGGTAAAAACAGAGAAAACTATAGGGAACGAGATGATTTCCAAGGCAGTGTTTGCTGCTTCGGAAAATATGTTTTCTGAGGCTGCGGACAGTATTGTTTCAGGCAATAATATAAAATTGTTCAGCAGCATTTTAAGCTCGCTTGTAGAGCATGAAAGCTCTGTGTCAATTCCGGTGAAATATTACGATGCCACTGCTTTGATTTTTACAACACGGGATATCGTAGTAGTCGGAGCAATATCTATTCTTATTATACCGATATGCTGTCTGGTAATAGGATTTGTAATCTGGTTTAGCAGGAGGAAAAGATAGGGTTGTTGACTTACGCTTTGGTTTGTGCAAAAATATATAGGTGCAGAAGAAAAACAAGCTATAATAGAGGTGAAGATGTATGAGAGGAATCGATACACAGGTTCGCAAGAACAGACGACGGATTTTTAAGGAAGTCGCAAATCTTGCATACACTTCGGAAAATTTAATAGATGATATAGAAGCTCTTCCATATAAAATAGTAGATTATGATGAATCGGAATATGAGAGTATATACAGGGAACGTTCAATTGTACGTGAGAGAATCAGGCTGGCGATGGGATTGTCTTTAAGACCTGAGAACCGGCCTGTCCATCTGACTCAAGGGTTAGAAGAAAGCAATATTTCCGAGAAATATTATGAACCGCCGCTTATGCAGGTAATTCCTTCGGCTTGCAATGCCTGCCCTGAAAACAGCTATATGGTGACAGATAAGTGTATGGGTTGTGCAGCTCATCCATGCAGGGAAGTATGCCCAAGAGACGCAATTTCCATGAAAAACGGTAAATCTGTTATTGATCCGGAGAAATGTATCAGATGCGGAAAGTGTAAAGCAATCTGTCCATATGACGCAATATCTCATCAGGTAAGACCGTGTGCCGGAGCCTGCGGCGTAAATGCGATTAAAAATGACGCAAAGGGCAGAGCGCTTATTGATAATGAATTGTGTGTGTCTTGCGGACAGTGTATGGTAAGCTGTCCTTTCGGAGCCATTGCAGATAAATCGCAGATTTTTCAGCTGATTCGTTCCCTTCAGGCAGGACATAAGATTATTGCCCAGGTTGCCCCGTCTTTTGCAGGGCAGTTCGGTTCTGACGTAACTCCGGATATGCTGAAAACGGCATTAAAAGAATTGGGCTTTTATGATGTATATGAAACGGCAATCGGTGCAGATATGGGAGCTATGGCGGAAGCTGAGCATTATGCCAAAGAAGTGGCGACCGGACAGCTGCCATTCAGTTTAACTTCCTGCTGTCCGTCGTGGTCGGTCCTTGCGAAGAAGTTTTTCCCTGAAACGATTGACAAGATATCCAATGCGCTGACTCCTATGGTGGCGACGGCAAGAGTCATAAAAGAGGAACACCCGGATGCGAAAGTGGTTTTTATCGGGCCCTGTGCTTCCAAGAAACTCGAAGCCTCCAGACGAACGATTCGTTCCGATGTGGATTTCGTAATCACATTTGAAGAGCTTACGGGTATGTTTGAGGCAAAAGGAATCCTGCTTAAGGAAATTCAGGCATTAGATGAATTGTCGGGTGCGACGGGAGCGGGCCGCGGTTATGGCGTTGCGGGCGGCGTGGCCAGTGCTATTGAAGAATGTATAAGGGAATATTATCCCGATATAGATGTCAAAGTAGAGCATGCGGAAAGTCTTTCCGAGTGTAAAAAAATGCTTATGCTTGCCAAAGCGGGCAAAAAGAACGGCTGCCTGATTGAAGGAATGGCATGTCCGGGCGGATGCGTTGCGGGAGCGGGAACAAATATTGCAATTCCGCAGGCAGCAAAGGCTGTAGAGAACTTTAAAGAATCATCGGAAATTAGAATCCCGGAAAGAAAGAAGTTATAAAAAGATATTTAAGAAACCCTCATCAATATCAGATTATGTGGAAGGAGTATGAATATAAAATGCAGAAAATAAGGACAAGATATGCGCCGAGTCCGACAGGGCGCATGCATGTGGGGAATTTGAGGTCAGCGCTGTATGAGTATCTTATTGCGAAACATGAGGACGGAGATTTTATGCTCCGCATAGAGGATACGGATCAGGAGCGTTTTGTAGAAGGAGCTATGGATATTATATATCGTACTCTGGAAAAGACCGGACTTATACATGATGAAGGTCCGGATAAGGACGGAGGCTATGGCCCCTATATCCAGAGTGAAAGAATGAAGACCGGCATTTATATAAAGTACGCCAAAGAGCTGATTGACAAAGGAGAAGCATATTATTGCTTCTGTGACAAAGAGCGTCTGGCGTCCCTTAAGAAGGAAGTAATGGAAGGTAAGGAGATTACTGTTTACGATAAACACTGTCTTCATCTGTCCAAGGAGGAGATTCAGGCAAATCTGGATGCGGGCAAGCCTTTTGTTATCAGGCAGAATAATCCCACAGAGGGAAGCACGACCTTTCACGATGAACTTTATGGGGATATTACCGTGGAGAACGCCGAACTGGACGATATGATTCTGATTAAATCCGACGGATATCCTACTTATAATTTTGCCAATGTTGTGGACGACCATACCATGAATATTACTCATGTGGTGAGAGGAAATGAATATCTCTCATCATCTCCGAAGTATCAGCGCCTTTATGATGCTTTCGGCTGGCAGAGTCCGGTATATGTACATCTGCCGCTGGTTACGGATGAAAACCACAAAAAGCTTGCAAAAAGAAGTGAGAACGGTTCCTATATATTTGAAGAGATGATAGAGCAGGGATTTGTGGCTGAGGCGATAGTAAACTATATTGCACTGCTGGGATGGTCTCCCGATGATGACCGTGAAATTTTCAGTCTGGAAGAGCTTGTAAAGGCGTTTGATTATCATAGAATAAGTAAGTCTCCTGCGGTTTTTGATAATGTTAAGCTGCGCTGGATGAATGGTGAGTACATCAAGTCCATGGATTTTGACAGATTTTATGAGAAGGCTGAGCCTTATTTAAAAGAGGTTCTGAAAAAAGACTTTGATTTAAAAAAGATAGCAAATATGGTGAAAACCCGAATTGAGGTGTTCCCTGATATTGCAGACCATGTTGATTTCTTTCAGGAACTGCCTGAGTACGATGTGGAGATGTACACACACAAGAAGATGAAGACGACTAAGGATTCTTCATTGGAAGTGCTTACACAGCTTCTCCCGATACTTGAGGCGCAGGAGGATTACAGCAATGATGCCCTGTATCAGACTTTGACGGATTTTGTGGCGAAAATTGACTGTAAGAACGGTTATGTAATGTGGCCGGTCAGAACTGCCGTTTCCGGAAAGCAGATGACTCCGGCGGGAGCCACGGAAATAATGGAAGTGCTTGGCAAAGAAGAGTCGCTTCTAAGAATCAGAAAGGGAATAGAAAAGTTACAGAATGCCTGAATTAACTATAAATCCTATACAGAAAAAAGCTATTGAGTTTGCTGCCGGAACCATGCAGGTACTTGCAGGTCCCGGCAGCGGCAAGACATTTGTTATCACGCAGCGTATACGCTATCTTATAAAACACTATGACGTGGAACCTTCCGATATACTGGTCATTACCTTTACCAAGGCGGCTGCCGGAGAAATGCAGCAGCGATTTTATAAGCTGATGGAAGGAAACAGACCGCCTGTAAATTTTGGTACTTTTCACGCAATCTTTTATCATATCTTAAGACAGACCGGGAAATATCATAAGTATACCCTGATTACCGAACCGGAAAAAAGAAAGCTTCTGCTGCATATATTGCATATGCCTGTTACCGTAATGTTACTGAATAATGAGAAAGTAGAAACCGTGCTGGGACATATCGGCAGGCTTAAAAATAATGGGGAAAAAATTGATGACCTGCCGCCCGAGGCTTTTTCCGAAGATGTTCTTACAAAAGAAGAACTTATACATATCTATCAGGAATATAATCAATATCTTAATGAGTTTAAGAAGCTGGATTTTGACGACATGGGCTTATTGTGTCTTAAATTATTTAAAGAAAATCCTGAGATTCTCTCACAATGGCAGGAGAGATACCGTTTTATCATGGTGGATGAGTTTCAGGACATAAATCATATGCAATATGAGATTGTACGAAGTCTTGCAAGTCCTTTAAATAATCTGTTCGTGGTAGGGGATGACGACCAGTCTATATATGGTTTCAGGGGAGCCAGACCTGATATTATGCAGAAATTCATGAGAGATTATCCCGATGCCGAACAGCTCTTATTGGATGTAAATTACCGCTGCCATGAGCAGATAGTTGAACAATCACTGAATGTGATAAATGTCAACAGGAACCGTTTCAGCAAGGAAATACACGCTTCGCACAAGGAGGGGCAGGGCATAATCATACGGTCATACCCTGATAAGGAAAAGGAATATGATGAACTGATGTGTATGCTAAAAGAGCTCACAATAAAAAATAGACCTGAACTTTTATGCAATACGGCTGTTATATATCGTACAAATCATGAATGCAGCCTGCTTGCCGAGAAAATGCTTGTAAACAATATTCCTTTTATTATGAAAGAAAAACTGCAATGTCAGTATGACCATTTTGTGATTAAAGATATTCTTGCCTATATGGAGTTTGCAAACGGTAACAGAAGCAGAGAGATTTTTCATCTTTTTATGAACAGACCGCTCAGATACTTAAGAAAAGACTGCGCCTTACATAATCCTGTTATTTTGGATGAGCTTTTGCAGTATTACAGAAATAATGCGGATATGCAGGAGGTATCACGCAAGCTTTTTCATGATATAGAGCGTATTGGCAGATTAAGACCATACCCTGCCATAAGTTATATCAGACAGGTTGCAGGCTATGATGATTTTATCAGACAGAATTACAACGGAGATACAAGAGAAAAGCTACTGAATATGCTAGATGATTTTCAGGCGCTTGCCAAGAAGTATAAGAGCTTTGAAGAATTGAATGACTATATCAGTCAATACAGAGAGCTTGTAAAAAGGAAGCAGGAAGAAATAAAAGCAGACATAAAAGATAATGAGCAGATCGGAATATGCCTTCTGACGATGCACGCATCCAAAGGATTGGAATTTGATACGGTATATATTCCTGATGTCAATGAAGGAAAGATACCTGCTAAGCAGTCCGTCACGCAGGATGCAATAGAGGAAGAGCGCAGAATGTTCTATGTGGCAATGACAAGGGCGAAGAAAGAACTGCATATTCTATATTGTGAGCAAAAAGGCGGAAGGGATACTCCTTCGCGTTTCCTTGAGCCGATTATATCAGAGAGAGAATAGAGGAACGAAATTCTACTTCAATAACCAGAACTTAATCATAATAAACAAAATAAGGCGCGATTTTGCTTGCAATGAGCGCCGTTTTTGTTTATTATAGTTAAGTTCGTGAATTAGTGATGCTATTCTTCATCGCCTACGATTTCATCAAATTCAGCAGAATCCAGATATTCATCAAAAGCCTCACCGACAGCTTCATACTCATCGTCATCATCAATATATTCTAAAACCGGTTCTCTGTTAGGGTCGTTTTCGTCCTCAAAATATCGATAGAACCATACTTCGCCGTTTTCGTTTTGTCCATTTTCATCAAGCGGCAGCAATACAATATAATCATTATCTGATACGGTGAGGATGGTGACAACTGCGCATGTAACATGACTGCCGTCTTCTAAGTCAAGTTCGACCGTCATTTCCTCCGACGCTTCATTTGTCGGCTCAGATTCTATTTTTTCAAAATCATCATTTTTCATATTACGACAAGGCTCCTTTCATTGATTATTTTTATATAACCTTATTCTACTGAAATTTTGGTAGAGATTCAATGAAAATTTACCTGAATTTTGCAGATATTCAAAGTTTTTGTTTAGATTATTAATTAAATATGTTAAAATATAAAAAGTAGTATAAGTGTTGGCTGTTCCGTAATTATAATACCGGGAGGAATTTCATGCATAAATTTTTCAATGTAGCAGCTTCGTCAATCTATCCTTTGGGTGTGAAATTTGTACCGGAAGGCTTGCATATATCAGCAGTTTGCGAGAAAAATACAGATTTCGGCATAGTTCTATTTGATAAGAACCATAAGTCAGGTATCAAGATTCCTTTTCCAAAAGAATTTAGAAGAGGGAATATATATTCCATGCTGCTTGAAGGCTATCAGGACAGGTACTGCACTTACCTTTTGTATCAGGGGGATGAGCTGATTCAGGACCCATATGCCATGGCGCTTGAGAATGATAGAAAATATGGAGAAAAAAGAAACATTCCCTCACATTGTAAAGTGTATGAGCATGTATATGACTGGGAAGGAGATATGGCATTGTCATATACTTTTGAAGATAGTATATTCTACCTGATGCATGTGCGCGGTTTCACCAAGCATAAATCCTCAGGAGTGAGCTGTAGAGGGACTTATGCGGGAGTAGTGGAAAAAATTCCTTATCTGAAGGAGCTTGGCATTACGTCTGTATTGCTGATGCCATCATATGAATTTGACGAAGTATTTAAAGAAGAAAAACAGCTGATGGGTATTGAGCAGGCTGCGACAGCATATAAAGGACTGAAGCCCAAGACAGCAGATGAAGGCTCACATGTACGCGTCAATTACTGGGGCTATCAGGAGGGCTTGTATTTTATGCCCAAATATACCTATTCGCATAAAAAGGACGCGGTTACAGAATTCAAAGATATGGTGAAAGCGCTGCATCAAAATAAAATAGAGATAATGATGCAATTCTACTTTCCGCCGGCGATCAGATATGTAAAAATATTGGAAATATTGAAATATTGGGTACTGGAATATCATATTGACGGTTTTCAGTTGATGGGGGTCGATATTCCCATGCAAATGTTGCGAAAAGAACCTCTGCTTGCAGAGACGAAGCTGATTGGTGAAAAGGATGATTATTCCGTAGACAGTGTGGAAACAGGCAAATCCGAAAAGGAATTAACATATAAAAACTTCGGTTTTATGAATGATAATTTTCTTTATGATATGAGAAAACTGTTAAAGAGCGACGCCAATATGATTGACAGCTTTATGAACCTTTGCAGGAAAAACTATCCGGATAAAGGTATTGTAAATTATATTGCCAAACAAAGCGGCTTTTGTCTGTATGATTTAGTTTCATATAACAGTAAGCATAACGAGGCAAACGGTGAGGATAATAAGGACGGAGTCACAGAAAATTTCAGCTGGAACTGCGGTGTGGAAGGAAAAACCCGGAAAAAGGGAATTCTTGAACTCAGAATGCGGCAGATGAAAAATGCGATGTCTTTTGTGATGCTGTCACAGGGAACGCCTCTTATCTACAGTGGCGACGAATTTGCCAATTCGCAGGAAGGAAATAATAATCCGTATTGTCAGGACAACCCCGTGTGCTGGCTGCAATGGAACAGATTGAGCACCTATGAAGAACTTTTTAATTATACGAAAGAACTGATTGCCTTGCGTAAGGCAAATTCAATCCTGCATGTGAAGACGCCGCTTATGGGAATGGATTATATTTCATGTGGATTTCCGGATATTTCTTTCCATGGAAAGGACGCGTGGATACCGGACACAAGCTCAGAGAGCAGAAGTCTTGGAATCATGTATTGCGGTATGTATGGAACGGATGTAGGTAAAAAGAACAATTGCCTGTTCTATATAGCTGTTAATATGCATTGGGAGCCATATCGGTTCGGACTGCCGCAGATGTCTAAAGGATTAGAATGGAAGCCGCTTTTATCAACATATTCCGGAAAGCAGGATAAAGTGGATACAACGAAAGAAACTGCAGGTTCAGGTAAGAATGATAAAGAGTTTACAATAAACTCTTCTTATGTTCATAAAAACGGATTAGGAGAAACTCGTGACAACATACTTGTTCCTCCACGTTCAATAGTGATATATGGCACCAAGGGGATGGAATCCGGAAAAGAAAAGAAAGTCAAAGGAAGCAAAACCAGATGAACAAGGCTTTGATGCATTTTAAGACAATTACATACCATAAATATCTGGTAATGCTGGGATGCTTTAAGGTTGGTCTGTATAAACAGGGGCTGCTTCATGATTTGTCAAAATACAGTCCTTCGGAATTCATAGTCGGAGCAATATATTATCAGGGAAATAGAAGTCCGAATAATGCGGAACGAGAGGATATCGGCTATTCTTCCGCATGGCTGCACCATAAAGGAAGAAACAAGCATCATTATGAGTACTGGATTGATTACAGCGTTAAAGAGATTCCGGGAGGAATGGCACCCGCACCGATGCCGAACAGATATATTGTGGAGATGTTTATGGACAGAATCGCGGCGTCTAAAGTGTATAACGGAATGAATTATACTGATAAGTCTCCGTTAGCTTATTATGAGTCTGGAAAGGATTTGGGGCTGCTTCATAATAAAACTAAGAAAAAGTTGGAGTTCTTACTGCATATGTTAGCTGAAAAAGGTGAGGATTATACATTCCGATATATCAGGAAGCGAATATTAGTAAAATAGTGGCAGATTTCTCCTTTTTGCATAAGATATCTTATGAGAAAAAAGGAGAGGAAAATATCTATGAATGCATGGATAATTTTACTGTTTTTATTGATGGGTAATCGTGGTTCCGGCTGCGGCTGCCAGTCAGAACAAAATTCCTGTCAAAATGATAGGGACTGTGGCTGCGGAAACCGTGGCAGAAATAATGAAGGAAGAGGCAGAAGCAGAGAACAGGACTGCGGATGCGACGATTCCAGATTTGAACCCAGATTCGATTCAAGACCGTTTAGAGACAACAGGGAAACCTGTGGCTGTGAAGAAAAAGAGGATTAAAGTGCAGGGCATTCATATTTTATATGAATGCCCTTTTGCCTTTTTACAGAAATTTAGGATGCTATGGGTTGACGAACTCAGAATGCAATGATAAACTTAATTCCAGCACAAATTTGCAGGCTGAGAAAGGGGCAAAGTTAATTATGATAGATGGAAATAAAGTTTTATTCAGCGGTATGCAGGCAACAGGAAATCTGACATTAGGTAATTACCTTGGAGCATTAAAGAACTGGGTGACGCTGGCAGATGAATATCTGTGCTTTTATTCAGTGGTTGACCTTCATTCCATTACTATAAGACAGGATCCGGCAGAACTTCGTAAGCGTGCAAGAAATCTGCTCACTCTGTATATTGCGGCAGGATTGAACCCTGAGAAAAACTGCATATATTTTCAGTCACATGTGTCAGGACATGCCGAGCTTTCATGGATATTGAACTGCTTTACATATATGGGTGAATTGAACCGTATGACCCAGTATAAGGATAAGGCGGCAAAACACGCGGATAATATCAATGCAGGTCTGTTCACTTATCCGGTGCTGATGGCAGCTGATATACTGCTTTATCAGGCGGATGTGGTTCCCGTAGGCAAGGACCAGATGCAGCATTTAGAGATTACACGAGATATAGCACAGCGCTTCAATGCAATTTACGGAGATGTTTTCACGATTCCTGAGCCATATTTAGGAAAAACAGGGGCAAGCATAAAATCTCTTCAGGATCCTGAGAAGAAAATGTCAAAATCAGATGAAAATACAAATGCAAGTATATATCTGATGGATGATACTGATACGGTTATCCGTAAATTCAAACGTGCCGTAACGGATTCGGAGGGTCAGGTGCGTTACCGTGACGAGCAGCCTGGTATTCGCAACCTGATTGACATATATTGCGCATGTACCAATAAGACACCGCAGGAAACAGAGCGTGAGTTTGACGGAAAAGGCTATGGCAACTTCAAAATAGCAGTAGGAGAAGCTGTTGTGGACATTTTGAAACCATTGCAGGAGCGGTATGCAGAGCTTAGCAAGGATAAGGAATATATTGACGGAATAATTAAAGCGAACGCAGAAAAAGCAGGGTATTATGCGAATAAAACCCTGCGTAAAGTACAGAAAAAAGTAGGTTTTCCAGAAAAAATCAGATAAAAAGCATTATACTTACATTTGAAATACGTCGGTGAAGTAGCCTGCCGCTGAAATTGGCTCTCCACCGTCCTGAAGATGTTTGGTATCACCCATTACCTGAGTGCGAAATACGGCTTTACCTGGAATACGCTCTTCGGTCGCGAGGATGGTTAAGGAAGTGGGCGCTATATAGAAACTGTGGAACAATAAGGCGGGAGAAATCCCAAGTAAATGACTCATTATTACAAATGTAACACCCAGATGGCAGAAGAGCACAATAGTTGCATCCTGCTTATCGGGTGTTTTTTCATGATTTGTCACATAGTAGTTATGGTGACGTCTGTATCCGTATTTCTCTAAAATACCGTCAATTCCTGAGCATACTTCGTCATATGCCGGAATAAGCTCCGGATTAGAGCGGTAGATTTCTGTGTTTTTCCATTTATATCTGTCATACATATCATCAATTTCGGTCCAGTACTCAGGCATAAAATCCCAGGGAACACCATGTCTTCCAGTGGTGGGGTCGTCAATAACATAGGCAAATTCCCGAAGCCACCCATATGTAACGGCTTCACGTTTAAGGGCTTCAAGTGAATAAGACGCGGTCATCTGGGCTCTTCCGAGCGGAGAGCAGTATATGTCCGTAATATTTTCCCATTTGGAAACTCTGTCTGCCAGAAGTTTGGCTTCACGGATACCTTTTTCTGTAAGTGAATCGTTGATGTAGTCGGGGTCGCCGTGGCGTATGAATATGATTCTCATATTTTCCTCCATTAATAATTTGCTCATATTTTTTTGATTGCAATATGCTATTGAAAGCAGTATTTTTCAAATAATACTAAAAGTATTGTAACATAATATAATGTTATATTAAAGAAGATTTGGGTGGTAAACGGGGCATTTTATAAGCTGAGATGGCAGATTGCACAAAATGTTCCCGAAACTGCCTGACTCCGAAATATGGATTTTCTAAATATTCCGGTTAAGTTGTGGTTAGAGGACGCAACCGCCCGAAATTCGCCATCCGGGCTCAATTCGGGCTTTTCGTGACATCCTTGTCTCGAAATTGCTGGGTTTTGAGCGAAATATTAAGAAAATCTCATATTCCTCCACAAGGCAGCTTAGGGAACATTTTGTGCAATCTGCCAACTGAGGTTTTAATGGAATTGTGTGTGTTTTTGTGGTAAGATAATGGTATTATGCAATTCAACTGATTTCAGTTTACATAATTGCAAAAAGATAAAGTAAGCATTATTCAAGGAGCATTTTATGACTAAAAAAAGACTGACAAGAGATTTGAAATGGGGCTTTCAATATTTTCCTTATTATCAAATGCGTATTGAATGTGATAGATTTCATGGTTGGGCGGCGCTGAATGAATTGACGGACGGAGAATATATGTATTGGGATTTTTTTGAAAAGGCAGGCAAAGTTCCCGTAGCAGGAAAAGGAATGTGCTGGCTTACTTTAATCCCTGATGGAAAAAAACATTCTATTACGGCAATGTTTATGGAAAACGGAAATGTATCAGCATGGTATATAGATGTAATTCACTCTGTGCTAATAGATGAGGATGGAGTGCTGGCTTTTATGGATAAATATTTAGATGTTATGCTTACAACAAGCGGTGATGTATTGATAGATGATAAAGATGAATTAGATGCGGCCTATCGGTCAGGAGAATTTACAAAAGAGCAATATGAGGCGGCATTGTCAGAAGGACAAAGAATTATTGATGAATGGGGTAAAGATATTCATGCGACTGAACTTATATGTAAGGAAATGTTAAACTACGTCAAAGCGCAAGTGAATAATCAACATCTTACTGTATTTCTTGATATTGACGGCGTATTAAATATTTTTCAGCCTGATTTAGAAGTTCAGACTTTATTACCATATGCAGGAGAAAATATATGCGGATTGATACATAGAATGAAAGCGAAGGTAGTAGTTATTTCAAGCCATCGGTCAGGTGGTAAAAACTGGGATATACTTTTAGAGTTTTTTAAGAGCAATAATATATATGATATTGATATTACCCCATATGGAGAAGAATATCACAGCAGAACAGAGGAAATTAACGCTTATTTGCATATGCACCCGAATATTGAAAGGTATGTTATTTTAGATGACTGTTTTCAAGATGATTATTCTTGTGATTTAAAGCTGCGCGAACATCTTGTTTTTGTTGATGCATTAAAAGGTTTA
>CAZRKN010000067.1:0-24737 GCA_964600805.1 uncultured Bacteroides sp.
GGAATTAACAAGAGTAAATCCCTTCGGGAATTAACAAGAGTAAATCCCTTCGGGATTAACTCTTGGAAAAATGGATTCTATAAGGAGCAGAATATGGAAACATATAATTTTAAAGAAATAATGAATAAACCGGAGCGGCTGGCTCCGGGACACAGAATGTGCGCAGGCTGCGGCGGTACCGTCGCAGTACGCGGAGTATTGCGCGCGCTTCACGAAGGGGACAAGGCTGTTGTAGGCAACGCAACGGGATGTCTGGAGGTTTCATCTTTCATGTATCCGTACACCGCATATGAAGACAGCTATATCCACAACGCCTTTGAGAATGCAGGCGCAACTCTTTCCGGTGTCGAGACTGCATACAGGGTGTTGAAGAAACGTGGAAAAATTAAGCAAGATTATAAATTCATTACATTTGGCGGCGACGGCGGAACTTATGACATCGGCTTCCAGTCCCTGTCCGGCGCTATGGAGCGCGGACATGACATGGTATATGTATGTTATGACAATGGCGCTTATATGAATACCGGAACCCAGCGTTCTTCCGCAACGCCTCAGTTTGCAGATACTACCACCACACCGGCAGGAAAGGTGTCTAACGGTAAGGTACAGATACGTAAGGATTTGGCTGCGATTATGGCAGAACACCATATTCCCTATGTAGGACAGACTACTTTTACAAGTAATTTTAAAGATTTGCACACAAAGGCTGAAAAAGCAATCTATACACCGGGCGCCGCTTTCCTGAATGTCCTTTCTCCCTGCCCGAGAGGCTGGGGATATGAGGCTTCTGACCTTATGGATATCTGCAGAACGGCAGTCGATACCTGTTACTGGCCGCTGTATGAGGTAATAGACGGGAAGTGGATTTTAAGCTATAAGCCCAAGACAAAACTTCCCATAGAAGACTTCCTGCGCTCCCAGCGCCGCTTCCGTCACCTGTTCAAACCCGAAAATGAAGGGCTGATTGCGGAATTTCAGAAAGAAGTGGATAGACGATGGGAAGAGCTGCGGGTAAGGTGTGGTATGTAATGGAAGTTTGGAACCAGGAAAAAGTCAGGCTCTCAGAGCCTGACTTGACTTTACCCACTTACACCGCAGCAGAGTATCAGGTGACATGTATATGTTCCATTCGGAAATCTTTCACTTCCGTTATACTGCTTTACTATTTATCTTTTGCCTTATTGATAATATTTTTTCCGTATAATCTGCTTTTCTGATTTCAGCCTTTCTCCATGAATCCGAAAGAGGAAAATATACATTATCCCTGGCTTTTGTTCCTAAATCCCAGCCTCCGGTTTCATCCATATTCTTTTCCAACCATTCTACTACAAAATTCAGTTTTTTCCCGGCCAGTTCATACTCTGACAAAATATCTATAGCAGCTAAATAACGACTTGTTTCTATGGACCGGAACACTTCCGGCAACTGGTTTAACGGTTTCTCATAGATATAATAAATTCCTTTGCTGTAATTTATCACATAATCTAACATGCGGCTTTCTGTCTCTTTTATGAGCGTCCCCTGCAACAGGTTTATAGGATAAAAGCTGACAAAGTCAACTTCCCTAGGTCCCTTTGCCCTTTGATAAAACTCTTCCTGGTATGTAATTTGAAATTGTTCATTATCATATACTCCATTTTGAAAAGCCATTTCAATAATATTCGCCCACTGCCTGGCAAAACTCAATGCAACCTCATTATCAGGCTCAAATATTTTTATCCACGTTGATAACATCAACTTCGTATACAAATTCCAATCATGAGTTTTTTCCCAATAATTATCAATCTTTCTTTCTCCACGTAAACAAGACACCATACAGTCTACCGCTTTTCGGATAGGTTCATCTTCTATGGTAAATCCCAGTGTTTTCAATCGGCGTAATGCCTGTTCCGTTGTTAATGGCTTTTTACCGGTCGGTACAGCCAATGAATGAAATTCATTTCCCCATGTTCCATCTTCATTTTGTAACTCTAAGATTCTCTTTGCAATCTGACCTTCTTTATGACTCATCATTTTTGAGTTTCCTTTCATCTTACAGGTATTTTTCCGCCCGCTGTTTGGAATAGCCGCTCTCCATTCGGGGATTGCGTTCTTCAAGAAGCGTCAGAATTGCTTTCACATCCTTTGCATCTTCCAGATATGTTTTCTGCTGCTTCTTATTACCGGTAGTTATCATAAGGAAAAAACTGGAAAATCCCATACGGCCGCAGCACATCGTACCCTCGCAGTCCTCCTGGCGCATGTAAGCCCATACAATCTCGGAAAGGGGAAGATATTTTGTCTGCATTAATCCTATATAATAAATACATTTTTGTCCGACAGCTACTTTTTTGATTTTTTCTGCCTGCTCAAAATCTTTTTCCAGAGTCTGCAAATCCAGCTCTGTGTCTGATATTTTTTTGAATTTCATTTACGGTTCTCCTTCCGGTTTGGCTGGTTTTTCTCTATTATACAAAACTGCTAACGCACCTTTTCCTTTTTCTTGATTCTAAATCCATTTTTCAAATACAGCTTCACCGCATTCTGATTCCATTCAGCCACATGTAAAATAATTTCTTTGCAGCCTTGTTCTCTTATATGATTCATTCCCCATAATAACAGTTTTTGTCCTATCCCTTGCCCTTGAAACGACTTCTCAACAACTAAATCATCTAACTCATTTCCATAACAGGAAACAGCGCCTGCTATTACTCCATCTTGCAAATAAAGAAAAATATCATTTACTTTATCTTTGATTTGAGAATAGTCAGAATAAAAGTTTATTGGTTCAACCTCTAATTCTTTTCTCATCTTATAAAAACATTCATTATATATATTCATATATTCATGCCAGTATTGTTCTTTAAAAGGAACACAATTTATATCATTCTGATACACTAATGCTTTATCGAATGACATCTCATATGCAATAATTTCTTTCATTAACATTTCCTCGCAGGGTTTGAAAACCCATGCCATCCCCATATTAGTTACCCGCGCTCTCTTTTTATTCTATTTCTATCATTTTTTTGATTCCGGTTGAAATAATATCAAACCCCATTTTTTTATAAAATGGTTCTTTCCCTTTCGCAGAAACACCTCCGATTGTTGTAAATTTTCCGGTAATAGAATTTGCTTTTGCATAGTCAATTAAATGATTAACAATCATAGTGCCAATGCCTTTTCGTTGAAAATCGGGTAAAATAATTATTTCCTGAAGATACCAATACATCGCACCGTCTCCAACCAGCCTCCCCATACCCACAAGTTCACCATTATATATTGCAGAAACATTTAGTAATCCATTTTGCAAAGCTTTTCGGGCATGCTCCACCGGTATCTCAACAAATCCCGCTTCGACTCTCAGTCTTACAAAATCCTCAGCTTGTAAAATGTTATCGACCAGCTTAACTTTTCCACAAATATTTTCGTCCATATTCAGCCTCCCAATATTCTTGTAGTAAATTTGATTCTTTCACCGATGTTAAATAGTAATACACTGTCAAATCGTCTGTACCACACATTTTACATATTCTTGAATTTTCTGTTCAATCATCTCCCAATCATATGTCTGAATAGGAAAAATGTCATCTTTTTCAAGAACATTATGAATAGGAATTGAAATCCCCGTATTCCATTCATCATTATATGGAACGATTTTACATTGAATCGTGTCTAATGCATTTGCTATTGTATCATTTACCATTGCCTTATAGCTAGATAATGCCCAATTTGAACCACCACCATGAGAAATAATACCTGCAGGAATATTATACATTTCGGATTTATATGTATTATCTTTCCACCAATGTAAAAATGTAATCTCCTCCATTTTTTCCAACAACATACTTAATTTTGCCGGTATAGGAGCATAATGTGGCGAAACAAAGAAAACGCAATTTGAATTATTTATCTTATTATAAATTGCATTAAAATCCTTATCTTTACAACATCGTTTGCTGTCAAAACATTTACCACATCCAATGCATGGAGATAAACTAAATTCGCGCAAATCTAAAATCTCGCACTCAATTTCACTTTGACTCAAAATCTCTTTTATTTTTTCACAAAGCTTATATGATGTACTTTCTTTATAACTGTTAGAAATATTTGATGCAGAGATACATATTGCATTCATTCTATGTTTCCTCCTTTAATTTGCAAGAGATTCCACCTTTTAATTATATCACTTCCATTATCCATCTTCCATTATAAAATATAGGGCATAGCAACAGCCACGCCCATATGTCTTATTGTTCTAACGACTTATCAATTTTTATCTGAATAGCATACTTGCAGATAAATCAGCAGAGCCAGCAATCTCCTTAATATAAATAGGCTTTTTGTCATCCGGATCAATTTTTCCGCTGTTATTATATCCATTTGCTATCCAAAACGGTTTGCCGGTGACGGCATCCGGGCAAATATACATTTTTGTTGCTCCGTCATTATAAAGTACCGTTTCGATGTGCCTGTTTAATACAGTCCCCAACCCTTTGCGACGAAAATCCGGATGAATATAAAAGCCCATAATTGTTCCATAACCTTTCTCAAGTAAACCATATACAGTTCCAAGGTCAACAGCAAACATCGCAATGCCAAAAGGCTCGCCGTTTACAATAGCAATCTCAAAGTGCATATCCTTACGGCATCCCTGGATTGAGATTCTTTTTTTCAATCCGTCAATAATTCGTTCTTCATCTTGGTATGTTCCGTCATGTTCATTCACTTCACGAATGAATGGAATCCATAACTTTAATGCTATCTCAAAGTGTTCCTCATTATCCTTTTGAATTTGGATAAAATTGATTTGATTCTCCATTCTATTTCCTCCAAAGTTTATTTGGAGGGTTAGAAAACGTGAACCCTCCACACCTTATCGTAACTTCGACTTTTACTGTACGCTCTGTAATGTCCCCATAAAGATCGGTGCACCGGTCTCTGTATCAATTATGGCATATATAAATGGTCTGTTTAAATAGACCTCTCTATACTCCTCTTCTATGGGCATGGAAAGGTTTCGCATCGTTACCGCTGTAGCTGCTGCCGCTCTTGTTTCGTACTGCCCCACTTCAATAAATGTTTTATGCAGCACCAGATCAATATACAGATTGCCTTCGTTAGGACTTGCAATAACGGAAAAATCAGCCAGATTGCGGTCAAATGCATCCTGCACCCCAAGCGCATATAATACGTCGTTCATAGTCAGCTCATATTCATATGTGAATTTCGGCATCATGGTATGGACCTTATATGCTCCTGTTCCGGTATCATAAAACTCCCGATAACTCTCTCCCGTCATACCGGCAAGATATTCCTCAACGGTCATCCCTTCCTTTGGCAGGATCGCCAGAAAGCCATACTCGCCGCCCTCATAATATTTCAGGAAACCTACGGCATCCTCCGTCTCAAAATAATCTTCCTCCGTGCCGTGCATCATCTCTACAGACTGCGTCCGCCCTGCAGCATCGGTAAAATCATCCTCCCAAACCTGTGCGTCCTCATAAGGCTCTGCCCAAGGGGCCTCTACAGCAGTTGCATTGAGCAGGCACAACACTGTATCCTGTTGAAGCGAATCTAACAGACGGGTAATCATGCCGTTAGTATTCTTATCTACCCAACCGTTGATATCATCTACCGCCGCAGTATCAAAGGGAAGAACCCTTGCTGTCGCTTCAAAGACCTGTTTTGCTCTGTCCAGATATTCCGTCTTTATTTCTTCTGCAAACCCGTTGTTGATCCAAATGGAATTGGCAATATGAAATTCCACGTCTTCATTGGCCTTATAACGATGCATCATGTCGCTTAAATAGCTCTCAATCTGTGCCTGACTTGCGCCTGGGCAGAACATCTGCGTTATCTGGTCCTGCGTGTTGCCGTTCGCCCCTGCTGCCGCCATATCCATCGCCATCATCACCGAAAGCGGTGAGATCATACTGTTGACCTCATCTGTCACGGATTCCTTCAACAGTTCGATCGAATAATCGATATAGCCTTCCCTTAACTGTGATTCATCGTATTCTGCCATTTCCACACTTCCTTTTTCTGTATTGTCTCCGGTGTTTTGCTCACTTCCGCTGTCCGTACTGCCTCCGGTATCCTGAACGCTCTCATACCTTGACATATCCATTCGATTTAGCGCAGCCTCCTCGCCACAGCCTGCACAAAGCGTCATGCCAAGCAGTGCAGCCAATACTGTTCCAACAATCCTCTTTTTCACTTCTCTTCCTCCATTTTTATGCAAACAATTCCTTTACAATTATATCTGCGCATTCCGCAGAACTATATACACTTGTATCCACCTTCATACTATACTTTATATTTTTTGTCATCAACCTAAGTTGTTCCTCTGATTGCATTTCATATCTATCTTCACGCATGCAATTACGCTTTCTGCAAATATCTATAGGACAATATACCTCTACTATATCAAGCGGATTATCCCTTAATATTTCCAATAGTTGTTCATAATGAGGCTTTATTTCTTCCCGCTCCACTAATATTCCATCAATCAATACATTTTTTCCCATATCTGAATATAGCCTGGCAGTATGATACATCATAATAATTACTTCACTTAGATATTTCCAATAATCCTCCCGCAGATACTTATCTCCCACCATTTGCTCAAACAGATCATTGGCAACAACATAAAAAAATATATCATTACGTTCCTGTAATGCTTCAACAATTGACGTTTTCCCGGAACTGGTTACGCCATTCAGGAAAATAATTCTTCCTTTTTGCATTTTAATATCCATGCTCCTTTCTCAACCTGGGAATTTGGGCAGCGCCAGAAGCGCTTTTGCACCAAATTTGCCGATTGAAAAATCTTTGATTTTTCAACCTAATCACCTCATTAAAATTTTACCATCATATTCTTCCTGTGTCATTCTCTTTGTTCAAAGAAAAACGAGAGAAAACGCAATCCACAGTCTCTCCCGCGTTCATACTACTTTTTCATTTGTCCTAAAATTCGATAAATACTCTTGTCAGAAAGATAGTACATTTTGACCAATTCTGAAACCTTTATAGAGCGGTCATTTTGCTGCCACGACTGTGAATTCGCCGGGAACTCTGTCATTTGTCCATGCCGGATGTTCATCAAACTTTTCTAATGTGAATCCACTGTTTATTACAGAATTAATTATTTCACTAATCGTATATTTCCTGTAAAGACACTTTGGAATCTGATTTCTGACAGCCTCTTCATAGAAACGTGCATGTGCCATTTCGCCTTCAAAAACATCCGTTGAAAAATAACTCATGGCAGGTTGTCCAAACCCCAGAATATCCGATATTTTGGTAAACGGATGAAAATCACTGCATATCATCTTCCCGCCTTGCTTTAACAAGGTATACATAACATGCATAAACTCATCAATATTATGAAAATAATGCAATATTCCACCCTCCATGAATACAACATCAAAATAATCTTCGTATTTCTCCATATTGATGTTCAGGACATCACATACCTCATAATTGATAGTCACATTTGCAGCCTCCGCAACCTCCAATGCATATTTTCTGTTATCCTCTGAAATATCAAAAACAGTCACTTCCGCGCCTAAAACAGCTAACGGAATCGCTTTTTTCCCACAGGAACCACATATATTTGCAATCCGCACATTTGCATAGCTGTCGAAATAATCCGCATATTTTTTTAGCATTCCCAATGGATTTTCCACATCTTTCCCGGCTCTTTCAGAAGGTGCTCCGCAATTTTGAAGCCAAAATTCATAAGCGGAATATTCCCATGCTTTCTTGTTTTGCGCACGATAGTTTTTCTGTTCTTGTATCCATTTGGCAACCATTTCATAATATACTGTATTTTTTTCTGCATTTTCATAATAAAATTCCAGGGATTGTACCGGAATGGCAAGATTATTAATCTGCACTAAATCCGTATTTTTGTATAAAAATTCATCTGTATCCGCGCCGGGACAGCCGCCATAAAACATGCATCTGATTTTCATTTCCTTGTATAGTACATCAAAATACTTGAAACTGTCTCCGTTATGTTTGACTTCCATATCATAACCAAAGAAATATTTGACCGCTTCCTCATCCCCACATTTAAAGGTCAGACAGACTTTGTCTAATGGAAATTCCAGTCCATGCGCAAAAATCATGGTTTTCCCATCAACCTTGAACGGAATATGGGCTTGGAGCAGATTCTCTGCTAAAGAGCAGATGATATCCCACTCTTTCTGAAACTGCATGGTTCTTGTGTCAATCTGACACATATTTTTTTGTTCTATCATTTGGTCCCCTCCTATCTTCCCGTCAGCAATGAGCCTGGCGAGTACGTCCGTATTCGTTTTGCTTCCGATAAACGAATTATAATAGAAAAGGGACGATAATTCCTGTCCTGCACAATTTGATTTTGTCAGTTTTACAGCATCCCATCCACCCCGGATGATGACTTTGACCTGCATAGGCAGAAAACCCTTTGAAATCGGGAAACCACGTCTGATAAAACTAGGAGGAAAGCCATGAAATCTGGAAAAAGCTTTTGTGAAAGCCTCCGGCGTTTCATAGCCATATTTATAAGCAAGATTTATGATTGGAGTATTTGATGAGGATAATTCCTCTGCCACAAGAGTAAGCCGCCTGTTACGAATGTATTCCATAACTGTCATTCCGCAACAATTTTTAAGGAGAGAAGAGAAGGATGACGCACTAACGGAAAAATGCGAGGCAATGATAGCAGGGGTCAGTTCTTCCAAAAGATTTTCTTCTATATAATCAATTATCTCCTGAACATGACTAAATGAAGAAAAGCTTGTATCTTTGGGATCCGGTATCATTTTTCACCTCCATAAGGTTGATTTTCTGTTGCAAAGTTTCAAAAAGGGCTATTCTCGTAAATTGCTTAATAATATTTATCAAATGAATCTTCTCCAAAATTTAATCTGTAAGTACACTTATTTGTTTTCTCACATTATCCTTCTGATACAAAATTAAACTTTCATAACAAGCAAATTTCTTATTTTCATCCACTTTATACATATGGCACATTGCCTTCTCTATAGGTCCACCGCTTCTTTCAAAATCCTCATCAGTTTTACCTTCTACAATTTCCTTCAATGCATCCAACAGATACTGCATCAGAGAAATATCATCATAATCTCCCGCATGACCGTGAAGAATATAATCCGCTTTGTCCATTAAGAACATTTTCTTCTCTAATTCTTCCATGCACTCCTCAACACTGATATTCTCAGGTGCATGAAGCCATAAATGATGATTAATGGCATCTCCGGTAAACAGCAGTCTCTCTTCAGGGCATAGAAGCATTATTCCACCATCAGAATGTCCGGGCAATGCATAAGCTTCTAATTTTCTTCCTCCCAGCTCAAATACATCGCCTTCATTTATATCAGTAAATTCAGGAAATGTCCGACCATGTTCTCTCCTTACAGCATCCACCTCCGGCTGTAAAATAAATGATTTAGCCAGTTCCCAGTCTGCATGGTTCAAATATACATGTTCAAAACAAGCGTTTCCCATTATATGGTCCGGATGTCCATGAGTGTTTATTACTATCAATGGCTTATCTGTTAAATTCTTCACTGCTGCGCCTATATCATTTAATCCATTTGCAGTATCAATAAGGCAAGCCTTTTCTTCTCCTACTACAAGAAATGCATTGGATAATCCACTGTCATCTATCTTAAATATTCCCGGCCGCATTTCATCTATTTTCAATTCCGGTTTAACATCTGAAAACACTTTAAATCTCCTCCTACTGTTCCTTAGTCATTGATTATTTCCCAATATCCGTTCTTACCCGCTTACCAAAAAGCTAAACGCTATATAGTTAAGATAATAATACTTATGACTTTAATACATTTATCGTATATATCACTCTTAATATAACATATTTTATCACTTTTGAATATTTCAAATATAGTGTCATGGTAACGCTTTCATTTTTTTACTGTTGTTCAATTCAAAAAGAGCTTCCCGATTTCTCTGAAAGCCCTATAAATTCAGGTAATATTCAAATTACTCGATGATAGTAGCCACACGGCGGGAACCAACTGTTCTACCACCCTCACGGTTTTTTGTGGCAGAAATCATTATTTTTTTATGTGATTTTCTGTGTGTTTTCGGCATTTTCGTATTCTATATGTACCTGATATTCTGTGTTTTTCGATTTTTTGTTATCATGGTGTTATCACAGTTACCTTGGGTCTGCAACTTAAATCTTGAATTATTATTCCCTTAGAAGCGTACCACAAATTATTTCAACTCCCATTTTTACTTGCAAATATGCTCTTTTCATAAAATTGCCTTTTCTATACCGGAAAATAATTCATAGCTTAATGCAACTTATTGCAACTTAAATCATGCCCCGATCAGAATATCCTTCATATGACGACGTTGTTGTATCTGCCCTTACAGATTAGGCTAGTGAAATCATCAGTGAACAATTGCGTGTTTTCTGATTTTTTGCCATTTTGTATCCACATGAACTTCGATCAAAACTTCGGTCATTTTTTTGACCGAAGTTTACGCCGCCCAAGGTATAGCCCATATAATCCTCATTTTGTATTACCAGTTTTCTGCTTCAAATAAATTATGTTATTGCGTATCAACTCGATTTTCTACTAGCAGATAATCTCTTTTGAGCATCTATAATATACAAATGTGGCACTATTCCACCTGATTTTTGTCTCCTTAAATATGCCTGTTTAATTTTCTTATCTTTTTGTGGATGCTTTTCAATTTTCACATAAACATAAATACACTTGTTCGTTTTTTCTGCTTTTGCATAAGTCTCTATCTGTTCCTCATATCCATGAAGATAATCAGGATTTGTATTCAGTTTTACTTCAATAATTGTCTTATCTTTTGACCCTCTACTGATTTTAATATCAGCAGGTCCCGGTCCCTCGTTTGGTTCAAATGTAAAATCAAAATTATTATCCTCACAATATTTAAGCCCACTTAACTGAATAAGCCCTTGAACAGTTTTCTCACGCTTTGCAGAAGGTGCTGACAAGATCATATCCCATCCCTTATTATCTTCCACCCAAAATTTAAATATATCTAATACTTTTAAAGAAACCTCCCAACTTCCAATTCCGAAATGGTCTGAGTGCTCTAAGAAATTAAACGCACCGCTACGTTTCATTTGCTTAAATATTGTTGCTATGAAGTATTCAATATCAGATGCCGGTGAAAATCTACCTATTTCTTCATTTTTATACCCTTCAATCACATGGGAACAACGCTTTGAGTCTTTAAATATATACTCTTTTAAATATGATTTTTTCTCAGAAGATGCAAGCTTTCTCCACTTATTTCCAATTACCTCATTTACTTCTTCCCTTATAACCCTGTTTTCCGCAATAACACGGTCTATATCATTCCAACAACGAGCAATGGGCAATTCATGCAAAATTTCTTCTGGCAAGTATAGAAGCTCACATTTTTTATAGGGATTAATTACTACATCATTAAGAAATTCGACTTCTGGATAATTCTCTGGGTTTATGCCAAGTTCTACATTGATTCTTTTGGTATATGCTAAGATATCTGGAAGAATAATTGTTGCAATCATATCACTTAACCGATCTGCTCCAACATTCTCTTCAAATAATCCAACTAGTTGAAAAATCTCTGGCTGATTAGATCCGGTTTTTACAATATCATAAGCATCACTTATTACTTGTTTTGACAATACTTTCCCAAAACCTGCACCCATGCTAGATTCTGAAAAGCCTAAATTTATACCATTTACTTCAGAAAACTGAAATCTTTCCAACGCATTTCTATATAATTTATCATTTTTCTGATTTGAATTTTGTAATAAAATCATTATCTTGCCAAAAAAGTCATTAATTCTTTCATATGAACCAGCAAATTCTGGTGTTTGTGCTTGTTTTAATCGCAGTACATTAATGAAAAAATGGCTGTCACGATCAATAAGAGCATCAAATACTCCAAGTTTGTCCAATTTATTATCTAATTCCAGAAAATCCGATATAAATACTCCATTCATCTCTCTATCCTCATCAGTTCCTATCTTTCATTTACATCTATAACATTAGATACCTTGTAAATAATGTTACTTGTATTCCCATTTACCTCAATATACCCTGTCTCTACAAGCATAGATAAGTACCTATACGTAGTTGATTTCGATTTCTGAGTTATTGCTTCAGCGGCTTGCGGTGTGATTTTCCCATTTTTATCTAAATATTTAATAATAGGAAGCAGTTTATCATAATTTCTTTTCGTCAAAACTTCGGTCAAAACTTCGGTCAAACTTCGGTCATTTTTTTGACCGAAGTTCTCATTATCAGCTCTGAAACCTTTATGAATCCTTACAGTAGTGATCATATAAGTTCTATCTGCATCTGTCTCAAATTCCGGCGAAGGTGAACCATTTCTTTCCAATTCCCGCAAAATTTTCGATATTCCCGTAGATTTCTTCTCAGACAAATCAATTTCCTTGAAAAATTCCCCGATTTTAGGATTACGGTATCTTCTTGCCCGGATTTTACCTGCAGCAAATTTCTCCATATCAATGTAATGTTCCGGTCCCGGAAAGTTGATGATCTGTATCTGATCCACATATATCCTAATCTCTACCGGCACATCCTCTTTATAATTCTTGTGCAAAACCGCATTAACAATCGCTTCCTCTAAAGCATTATAAGGATAATTAAAGAAGCGGTCTGCCTCTGCTCTCCCGTCAACTTTTACAACCTTTTCCTCAATCACATTTGTTTTGATATAGTCCAGAGCATCTTTGACCTGCTTCCAGATCGGACCATAAAACGTCTTTTCCGTAAAATCTGATGCCTCTGCCTCTTTGTCATGAAAACGCACCAATTCAATTTTGCTTCCTGCAATCAGTTTGTCTGGTCTCTCCCCAAACATTAGCAGACCAATATTTTTAATTGCAATTCCTTCGTCTTTTTCCTCTGCCACTTCCTCGGATACTAATAAGTCCTCCAAAGAACGTACATTAAGTTCCTCTACCAGTGAACTATTGCTTTCTCTGATAAAATCCTCAAGATATCCCCTGCGTATATGCTCCATAGATGCCCGATTATTAATGCGGTCAACAAATGGTATGGACGCAAATTTTTCAAAAAGTTCCGCTATCTCGCTCTGTTTGGCTTCTACTGTAAGCGATGCCGGACGAATCCAATATTTCATTGTGCGTTCTTGCTCTCTCCCTGCTTCCTTTTTAGAATAAACATCCACAGGTGCCTGATATGGTCCCGCATCACCTGCTGCACACTTCAAATAAACCAAATTTACCCCTTGATATTCCACAATCTCAATCTTTGGAATATAACGAGGCTCAATTTTGTTACAGTATTGAAATATTTTCAGTTGAATGTCGTCAAGTAATTCGTCCGGTACACCTACCGGCGGCAAAATCGGAATCCCGTTTTCTGTTTTTACACCAATCACAAGATATCCGCCGTCCACTCCTGCGATATCATTCGCATAGCCGCATATTGTATGCACAATTTCTGATGGATTAAAGCCTTCTTTGTATTCTATCCGATTTTGTTCTACTTTGTGCCCTTCTAGCAGGGTTTCTATTTTAATTGGAATCATATAATCATCTCCATAGTTGGTATATATGCAATTAAATTGGGAAAACGGCATTTACACAATTCAAATCTACTTATAATTTGTCGCGTTTTCCACAGTATTCCTTAAACTTTTGGCCCGAACCACACGGGCATAGAATACTTTTCTCATAGTCATATTAATGTCCTCCCCTTAAATAGTTATTTTATCGTCGACTGCATCCGACTTAAATCTGCTCCATTTGTTTCACTGTTTTTCTGTCACCTTTATTCTTTTACCAAACTATATCGTCTTATCCTATTAGCCCCATAAGATTCAACTTTCTTTTGCTCCTATAACTCTTGAAGCAATTGCCTTGCCCTACGTTCTTTTACATCCAAAAGCATACAAATATCTTTACAAGAGCATTCCGATTGTTCCGATAAGTATTGAGGTATCTTCTCTAACTGCTGCTCCGTCTTTATCGGCATTTTATTGTCGGCATTTTTTGCCGATAAGTCATTGCCGATATTTTTAGCATTATAATTCAAATTTTTAAATATCACCCAAAATTCTCTATTACTTGACTTAAACTCCGGCTTCATTTCTTCTGTATAATGTTCCTGAAATTCATAGGAATCCAATATTATCTTAAAGCCGCTACCCCGGCAATCTATAATCGGCAATAATCGGATTCCGTCTCCTAGACGATACATTTCTCAGATTCAAATCCTGTACTGCGACCATTCAGCATACCGCCCGGAAAATAAATTTCAAGTCTGTCATTAAACATGTCTATATGAACTTCACTTCCCAATTCCAGACGCAACTTTTAAGAAAATTTTCAAAAATTGTATGTTTATTATCAACATACTAATCTTTCCTCATTATTTCTATACAATAAAAACTTTACATAAAATATCTAAAGTCATATGGTTTATCGTATACCATCAAATCTTGTTTCGCAACACGTGATAACGTCTTTGCAAAATCCAATGTAACTGGCATTATTTTATATAATCCATCACCACTATTCCAATTCATTTTAGTCAGCATAAGAATTTCATTTACCAATTCAGCTGCTGTTGCTTTTCCCATAAATCTTTTCACCAGCAATGGAGCTGGTATTCCCCTTCCATTCTTATAATAGTTCCTATTTTTACCCGCCAATTCATCATGTTGAACACTTCCATGTGTCCAAAGCAGAAAAGTATCTTTATCCAACGGAATAACCGTTCCTCGCTGAATAGGAAATGGTGCCACAACATCATTTTGGAATCGTATCCCTCTCCATGTTGTATATTCTTGAATCTGAAGCAATTCAATATCCTCCACTCCCGCAAAGCCCTTTGTTATTCCCTCCATTTCTTCTCTTGTAAAATGTGTTGTTTTGTGAATGACTATTCTATTTAACTTATGTAACGGAACCGATTCATCGTATAACCTTTTCAAATTGTTCATCAATCTGCACGCATCTTCACTTCTCATAAATGGATTCTTCTGTATCATTCGAGGATTTTTTAACGGACGCAGATATAATTTCATTCCATTTCCTTCTGAATCAAATAACTGGCTACAGCCAATTGATATTTTCTCATTGTCATTCACGGATTGCACATAGCTCAATCCAATATATGCTGTATCATTTTTGATTACTTTCGGTTTCCATAATTTTCCTATTACCTTTGCATATATCGCGGTAGAAAGCCCCCAAATTATTTTTGCCATATCATTATTAGTATTCACCGAACGTTCTTCAATTATCTGTGTGACAATACCTTTACCAGCACAATAAATTTTTAACGAATCATGTAAGTCGAAATATTCATTTTCAGTTTTCAATTCCCGCATTTTATTCAATTGATTAGGTATATAAATTACCAATATATCAAATTCATATTTATTTCTTTCAAAACGGTCAATATATTGACATATATTTTTGAAATATATTTTTGCTTCCACTGCCATAGCTTTGCTTAACGAATAACCCATAAATCTTGCTTGATTGTTTCCGTTTGGTATATCCAAACTGCATCTAAAAACTTCTTGAAATCCAGTATATTCTGGCAAAAATGCCATATCCATCTTTAATTTCGTCACAAAATGGTCATTTAATTTATTTAAATGATGCCATATATCCTCCGCACACTCTTTAGGCGATAATACAGCCAATCGTATATTTCTATTCGAATATGATTCTATTGGTCCATAGTTTATCAAACCTTTCAGTTGATTAACAGTCGAGTAACTATCTTTCTCATAGTCAAAAACAAGTTCTGGCTCTTGCGCTTGGTAGCACTTATCTATATTAGCGCTCCCAAAAAACTTTACTCGCGCTGTATTAAACTCCAAAATAGCTTCACCCAATTCAAAAACTAATTTGCCCTTACATGAAACCATATTTATCCATGCATCCATTTTTTCATTCATTTTCTGATTGTATTGTGTGGATATTTCTCTATTAACAATATCTTGATATTTAAAACGCTCTAGCTCCGTTCCATTAGCATTTAATGCATGTACCGTTGGCAGCATCGTCAAGAAAATATTTTGATCAACAAATGATAACGAAATTTTCAATGCATCATAAATGTAACAGCCATTTCTTAAATACTTAGCGCTAGGGTTGTAATATCTTTCTTTTCCATATGACACTAATCCTATTTTTTCAAAATGCTTTTCAATAATCATATAAAACATTCCAAAAAGATCTGAATATTCCAACTCCATCATATATCTAGGAATCTCAAGTTCCTCAATGCTACCTTTTATTTTTTCAGCAAACGCATTTAATATACTAGATTTACTTCCCAACGCCCATACTTTTCCTTTATACAAAATAGCAACACAGGCATCATCAACCGTTCTTCTTAGTTCTTTCCATGAAGTAATATTTGTTTCAAATACATAACACTTTTGAGGATACCGTAATGCTGGCAATGCATTCGTCACCACATTGGCTGTATGTCTTCCTATTCCATCATATAAAATATTCTGTTTTTTATCTGCTCTTTTCCATAACGCATCAATCTGGGGATTCTCTAAATTCATAGCCAAGTATAACCTATACATCAACCCATCAAAATTATCAATTTCAACAAGTGCAGATTCTTCATTCACCTCACAGGCTTTTTCCATAAATTCACTTGCTTTTAAACTTAATGCTACACCTTTAGGCTGACACCAGTAAACTCCCTTCTTTATTTCCCCTGTATCAATCAATCTATTTAATACTGTCATTATAGAACTGTCATTACCTGCATACCCAATCACTATAAGACCATACTCTTTTATACCCCTTTCCCATATATCTGCAATCTTGCTCTCTAATTCTTGCAATTCCATCTCTGTGTTTTTCAATTTATCAAACATATAATCTCCATGTAACTTTATTATATTTGGAAATCCTTCATTTAAAGAGAAACCAACACTACTACTTACAGCAGAAGAAATAGTTTTAATTGAAATACTTGGATCAATTGCATGAACACCCGCTTGTACTAAATCATCAAAGTTTGTTGTCGAAACAAGATCTACTTTCCCATTGATTATTAGTTCTCCCATACATAAATACCCAAGTGACGGTTTTGCATCTCTAACTTTTTCTTGAATATAGTACTCCCTATCTTTTCTTGATGGATAACATTTTTCAAAATAAAAGGAATATTCATCTGGTGACCATATTGCAGGAAATCCACCTTGTCCGTCAAAATATGATTGTATTTCATTCTTCACATTCTCTTTTGACATATCACCATATACACTTGTCCTCAAGTTTTTTGCAGTACAGTACAAACTTCTCTTAAAGTCCCATACCATTTGCCCACCAGATAGTATTCCCGATGACACAGATGTTCCCGCGCCTAAAAGAAAGGTCATACTCTTATAAGGTTTAACTTTAAAGCTATTTACAAAATCAACTATTACTATCTTCTTCATACGCTCATCCCTGCCCAAAATCAATCCATATCATTGTACAATCTATCCACATATTTTATTTATTGCCACCTAGCTGCTGTCTCAATTCTTTAAAACTCTCCAATGCACTTTCCAAATTCTCTATAATGTCATCTGCAAGCTCATCTGGATTCGGAAGATTGTCCAAGTCAGCAAGTGATTTATCTTTTAACCAAAAAATATCTAAGCTTGTCTTATCCCGTTTTAAAATCTCATCCGCACTAAATTTGCGCCAACGCCCTTCCGGGTTTTGTTCCGAATAGGTTTCTTTGCGCTCATATCGGTTTCTCGGATTATAACATGATATAAACTCCTCTAAATCTTTATCCATCATTTGGTTCTGCCTTAACGTAAAGTGCATATTAGTACGAAAATCATATATCCACACATCCTTTGTCTGTATGTCTGCGCTTGCCGGACGTTTATCAAAGAAAATGACATTCGCCTTTACGCCTTGTTTATAAAAAATCCCTGTCGGGAGCCGCAGAATCGTATGTAAATCGGTTGTCTGCAATAAGTTTCTACGGATTACTTCACCCGGACCACCCTCAAATAATACATTATCAGGAACAACTACTGCCGCTTTTCCTGTCGGTTTCAAAATAGTATTGATATGTTGGACAAAATTCAACTGCTTATTGGAGCTCGTTGTCCAGAAATCCTGTCTGTTGTAAACTAAATCTTCGCCCTCCTGTTTGCCCTCTTCATTGGTAAATCTCAGCGCGGATTTTTTCCCGAAAGGCGGATTTGTTAGAACATAGTCTACCCGATATCCCGGATCTGTCAAAAGTGAATCTCCATGAACTATTGGAACTTTTCCATAAATGTCTCCGATATTGTGAAGATATAAATTCATTAATGCCATCTTAAAAGTCTCGGCAACAAGCTCATTTCCATAAAATGTTTGATTCTTTAAAAATTCTTTTTGTTCGCGGTCAAGAGCATAGTTATTTGGATTAGAAATATAATCCTGTGCCGCCAGAAAAAATCCGCCACTGCCACAACAGGGATCCGCTATTGTTTTCATTGGTTCCGGCTGTACGCATTGTACCATTGCCCTGATAATCGGTCTTGGAGTAAAATACTGTCCCGCACCAGATTTTACATCTTCTGCATTTTTCTGCAGCAAGCCTTCATAAATTTCGCCTTTTACATCTGATGACATAGAAACCCATTTTTCCTTATCTATCATCTGCACGATACGATATAAAATCGCAGCATTGCTGATTTTGTTTACAGAACCCTTGAAAATCTGCCCGAGAATTCCGCTCTGCTCTCCAAGTTTTTCGAGTGTTTTCTTATATTGGCTTTCTAAATCTGAACCTGTTAATGTATTCATATCAGACCATGCATACCCTTTTGGAATACCTGCTTCTTTCTTATAGGGCGGCTTTGTATATTCGTCTGACATTTTCAGGAAAATTAAATATGTCAACTGTTCCAGATAATCACCATAGGAAACACCATCATCACGCAAAGGGTCACACATTCCCCACACTTTAGAAATAATAGTTGACGAACTATCGCTCATAATGAAATCCCCCTTCAAATGCGCTTTTTAATATGCTTTGGTACATTGCTTTTAATTGTTGCAAAACAGTATCTACGTTTTTTTCAATATTGTCACAAACTGACATTCTTTCTTCAATTTCTTCCACAACTAAATTTTGTTCAATAATATCACAGTAAGGAACAATCAGTTTTTCCAATGTATCTAAATTAATATTTTTTTGCGCAGTTGCTGGTGCAAAAGCCCATAATCGCAATTTCTGCGATTCTATAAAATACTTAATATACATTGGATTAACCAATGTACTAGGAGTAAATCCCACTACACTATCAGGGAAACAGGCATCAATTCCTAAAAAAGCTGTTTCGGCTATATTTGCAGCTATTGTGATACATAGCGTACCTTTAGCCCATAATTTACTCTGCCTTAAGCCAAATTCACCATACATTTTATTGTATTCTGTTATATATTTACCAGCAGCCTTTATTTCTCCTGTCTGTAAAAATGGATACTTTCCATTCTCAAACAATTTAGCATCGTTCCTCGGTCGGTGTTTGGAACGTCCTCTTCCGAGTTCTCCTAATCTATGTAGCGAAATGTACTTCCATTCTTTAGGAATATCCGGTAAACTTTTTATCTCCTTATTCGTCGCCCACTGTAATTCTTCATTTATATCTTTATGGCATTTTTCTGTAAATCTCCCATTAAATGCCTCTTTTAATACAGCTTGACGATAGACTGATAACTGCTGCTTTGTCTTTCGCAACATCTGTTCCCCATTATCAAGCTGCGAAATCCTTTCCTCAATTTCCCGGACTACCCTCTTTTGTTCAGCTATGTCTGGTATAGTAACTTTCAATTTAGAATACTTCTGAATCCAATACCGCTTATGCGTACTATGGTCAAACTGAATTATCTGCATTTTGTAAAAAATATATTTTGGCGACACTAATTGTGTATTCGGCATCAATATTTTCATCGCAGAAGATTTTACTTTAAATGGGAAATCTACATACTTACTACTTGTCGTAAAATCATCAAATATAATTACCGGCAACCCATCTTGGGGATATATTCCATCTTCTTCATTAGTATATCCCAAAATGAAAGATTTCCCCGCTGTTAAAACAGGCGTCGCATATGAATCATCATAATCTGTTGATTTTACAATGTATTTTGTTGGCTGCTCATACAAAAGAAGCTCACCCAGTTCATAAGTTGTCCAATCATCCATTATTATACTTCTCCGTCTGTTCTTTGCAAAAATCAACTATCATTTTATACCATTCTTTTTGTTCCTTAGTTAAATTATTGCTGCTATCAGCCATAGACTTTAGTGCCTCACATGCCGCATCTATTTCTGCCTTCGTTAATAAAGATTGTTTGTCCAATCCAGTCACCACAGCATATAATTTCGCAAAACAAAACAAATTATAATATGTCATATTTTATCTCCTCATTATGCCACTAATTCCACATTCATCTCCATTAATATTTCTTCATATTTCTCACCAAACACATCATATAATCTGCCTAATCCACCTTTTCTATCAAACGGACTAAGTTCCAAATCTTCTGATTTTATACTCAATGATGTTGCAATATGGTCTTTTATAAGACGAAGCCATTCCATCTGCTCATCCGTAAAATGTTCATTTCCCGCATTTCGCTTCAAAGTCCACTGCATAAAATTGTAATTCACACGATCTGTAAAAGGCATCAATTTGTCTATATATCCCATTTCAAACCGAATCATAGAAACAAGGTCTGTAATCTGTGCCATTGTTCCGCGTCTCACCTTTTCCGGTTTCTTAATAGCATAACATTCCCACAAACGCTCTACGGTAATATTCATGCTCTTCAGCTTTTCATATAATTTTTTTAACTGCTCAATCGCCATAGGACGTTTTTGATACCTTTGGTCGTAAATAATTTGAAGTGTATATATTTCATCCTTATTTTCTTCAATGTATTCTCTAAATGATGAAATTACTTTATCCGCATTCCCCTGCTGCTCTGTATCAAATCCCGAAAAAATTACAGTATCTATATTCACGCTGTCAATAATTTGCTCATGGTTTCTTCTGACATTCTCGATAAATTCACGAACATCAGGATTATAAAATGGCATTACTGCTTCCTTTATCAGTTCCTTTTGCACTTCTTCCATTTTTATTTTTTCTTCTATTTCCGGTTCTTTGTCCTCTTCAAGTATTACGCCCGCCTTATTAGATATGACGTCCTCATCAAAAGCATCCAGTAAATGTTCCGCCACATTTCCCGCTGAATCACCAACGATATTGTGAAATTCATTTCTTTCCTTTTGAGTCATCTGGCTGTTAAGACGGATAATCCTATTTGCAAGTGAGGTTAATGTTCTTCCATCCTTAGCTCCCATAGCCACATTCAGCATTAGTTCTTTCATACTTACTGTAGGTCTGCTTTCTAATGGACGTGTATCCGTCTTTTTTGACTTTGTAACACCAACTGCATCTACTATTACAAAATGGTCCTTATTCCCCGTAGCAGAACTCGTTACTTTCTGTAAATCATCCTTCCCTAGTGAACGTGTTCCGCGTCCTTTCATTTGCTCAAAATAAGTTTTGCTCCGAACATCACGCATGAATATTAAACATTCAATAGGCTTTACATCTATACCAGTAGCAATCATATCTACCGTAACTGCAATACGAGGATTATAACTATTTCTAAATGCACTCAATATCGTTTCTGGTTTTTGTGCTTGACAGGTTATCTTTTGACAAAACTCATTTCCCTCGCCAAATACATCCCTGACAATCTGAACAATGTCGTCCGCATGACTGTCCGATTTCGCAAATATAAGTGTTTTTGGCACTTCATTTCTCCCTGGAAACAACATTGTTGGCAAATTATCTTTGAAATCCTGTATAACAGTACGTATCTGGCTTGGATTTACGACCGATCTGTCAAGCTGCATTTTAGCATAATCTAAATCCTCATCCATCTGTTTCCAGCGTTTTGCCCTTGACAGACGATTTCTATATTCAATGAGCTGTTTCATTAAATGAGCGCCGTTTCTGCCTACTTCCGTTTCAATAATAAAAATATCTTCTCCAACATTGACGCCATCAACAATAGCTTGCTCCCTTGAATAATCACTGACCATATTCTGCTGAAAGAAACCTAATGTTCTCTGATCCGGCGTTGCGGAAAGCCCAATAATAAAAGCGTCAAAATATTCCAACACCTGACTCCAGACATTATAAATAGACCGATGACATTCATCAACAATAATACAGTCAAAAAATTCCGGCGGATATTTTTCATTATAGACAACTTCCTTTATAGCTTGTGTCGTAACAGAGGATTGCTCAAACATTGATTCTTCCTCTGCGGATTCGTCTAATTCTTCGCCCTTTAGAATAGAATACATTCTTTGAATCGTGCTAATGCAGACTTGCACATTGTTCGGAATATATGAATTTTTTAACCTACACAAACTATATATATTTGAAAAACTTCGGGGATCGTCGTTTGGTTCATATGCACGAAATTCACTCTCTGCCTGCTCTCCAAGACTTTTGGTGTCCACCAGAAAAAGAATTCTCCTCATTTTCCCATACTTTAACAAGCGATATGCCGCAGTTATAGCCGTAAATGTTTTTCCCGCTCCTGTTGCCATCTGTACCAGTGCTCTGGGTTTGTTATCTGAAAAAGACTTGTCTAACTCACTAATAGCTTTTATCTGGCATTTACGAAAACCTGTCGTGTCTAATTCTGGCAAATTTTTCATATTATTTCGTATTGTATCTACCTGTTCCAACAAATACTTTATTGTTTCAGGGCGAAAAAATGAAAACACCTCTCTGGAACGATATTTTTTATCATCATAATCCGTAAATCTTGTGAGTGTTCCCGTTGCTTCATAGGCAAAACGAATCCGATAGTCTACATTATCATATTTTAACTTACTGTTTGCATAACGTTTTGATTGTTTTTCAGCCAAAGTAATATTTTCACCTGAATCATCCTTTTTCGCTTCAATTACCCCTACTGGACTTCCATCTATAAAAAGAACATAATCTACCGGTCCGGTACTTGTCGGATATTCTCTAACTGCAACTCCAAGAGAGGCTATGGGATTAATTTGAGACATATCCTGAATTACCCATCCTGATTTTATAAGCTTTGTATCTATTTTTTCTCTTGCTTTTGCCTCTGGTGTCATAATTCAGGTTCCTCCCGTTCTTTCGGAATATATTCCATGATATCTCCAAAATCTTTATTCAATGTCTGGCAAATGCGCCCTAACACCTCCATTGATACATCTTCATCTCTGCGGAGTTTTGTCATGGTATTGGGTGCAATACATGCCGCACGCCGCAAGTCTGCCTTACTCATCTTTTTATCAATCAATACTTTCCACAATTTTGCATACGAAACCGCCATTTGCCCCTCCAATTGACTAAAAATAACTAACTATTAAAGTTATAGTAACATATTTTGTTTACAATCACAATTTATTCTTCGCAAGTATATGCGAAAGTTATGCCTTTTTCTTACCACCTAATTTCATATCAGCGCGGTATGTCCTATGATAATAAAGCAAGCGTTCATTGATTTATTACAACAAACGCTTGATACATATCCAAAAGTTATATTAATAAATTTAAAAACTAAGAATTCAAAACATAACGTAAATACTCATAGAAGCTATATTATCTTTTACAATCCAATTCCAGCTCATTCAATATATTGCCACCTCGGTTAATTTGATTTACTTCCAACATCAATCTTATTCCATCATAAAGTCCTTGCTTATAAGAAGTTGCACCATATGCAGCTCCGCTTGCATTAGTAGCGGAAATCGCCTTATCAACCACCTTATTCTGCTCCCTGCTCAATCCTACTTTCTCCAGCTCATTTATAGCTTCATCAACTTCTTTTTGTGCGGATTGATACAGTTTGTTATCATTTAATGCTTTTTCCAAACCTTTATGTAATCTTTCTTCCGCAAGTATATCCAGTAAATTCTTCTCTCTTTTTTCCACTTTGTGTTACCTCCCGCATATTTCTCTTCTATCGAAATTATAATATGCCGTCATTGTGCCGTCAATATAATTTTAGCCGTCATTTCGACGGTATAATAATGTCATATTGGAGGTATTATTATGATGACTGATACAGCTAAATTTACATTAAGGACGGATGCTGAAATCCTTAAGAAATTCCGTTATGTTGCAGATTATAATGGTCGTTCTGCCAACAGAGAATTGGAAGTTCTTATGAAAAAGCATATTGCCGAATTTGAAAAAGAACATGGTAAAATAACGTTTGACTAATATTCCTTATAATACATTTTAAAGGTGGAGCAGTCACCCGCTCCACCTTTATTAGTTGTATACTATCTCTTTAAGCACAATTTCCTCAGCCCACGCTCTAATATTATTCATTCTCCGCACCCATTTCATCTGATCGGATGCTTTCAGCGCCTCGTCCACTCCCTCTGCTTTCGCCATCTGCTCCGTCAGGAAGTCCATTCTCTCCTCCGCCTGTCTTTGTATCTCCAGACAGTGCGCTTTCAGTTCGCCTGTCATCAGCAGCCCGCTGTAAATTCCTCTCCGGTGTTCCTCCAGATAATTTCTCCTCATCAGCCCGTACTTGGTCAGCGATTCCTCCGGCTCCGGATCAGGTATTAAGTTCGGCATCAAATAATCTCCGCATTTTTCATAAGTCAAATCCATTGTCTTTCCCTCTCTTT
>CAZRKN010000068.1:0-23924 GCA_964600805.1 uncultured Bacteroides sp.
CCGATTTGAAAACGCTGCTTGCCGAGGGCGAGAAAATCACACCCAAAGCATGGAGGACGGAAAAGGAACAGCTTGAAGAAATTTAATGAAAAATTGGTAGAAATGTGAGTGTGATTGTGGTATTCTATTAGCGATATAAAGGGGAATTTATAGGAAGATTAGAAAATGGATTTTTTAGATAAAATACGAGTACCTCAAAAATCAGATTCTACCAAAAGGCAAATTATTCTTACAATCGGTATCTTGCTTTTGGGAATCTGTATGGGGACATTTTCCAAATACTTAGATTATACGCAAGGGCATCTTCCAGTCCTGTTACAAGCAATTGATAATGCCTTGGATTTTCACAATTTCTTAGGCGGATTTGCACCGTGGATCGTGATTGCGATCTGTATAGCTGTATACAGTTATGCACCTTTTAGAGCCGCAATGAATGTTTTTCTGTTTTTTGTAGGATTTGTAGCAAGCTATTTTCTGTACTGTAATTTCGTGGCGGGTTTCTTTCCAAGAAGCTATGTTATGATTTGGATTGCATATACAATCGCCTCTCCGTTTCTTGGCTTTTTATGCTGGTATGCGAAAGGGAAAGGCTGGGTTGCCCTTATTCTTTCCGCAGGCATTTTGGGAGTTTTGGTGAACACTGCTTTTGCGTATGGAATGTTTTATATAGATATTCGTTCTTGGCTGAACCTTTTAATGTTGCTGCTTGGAATACTTGTTTTACGAAAATCCGTCAAGGAAACAATTTGTATGATGGGGATTTCCATTGTTTTTGCGCTAATTATCAAAACGGTTGTTCCATTCCGCTTTTGGTAAATTTAATTCCAATTTGTCTAATTAAAGATTACCACAATCACAACAAAATAATAACACAGCGTCAGAGCGTATAGAAATCAAATCTATGCGCTCTATTTTTATGTAAAGGAGCAGAAAATGAAGAAAGCAGACATCACCAAGAGGGCGCAGGAAAAGCGCAAAGGATTTACCAGGAAAATAGGCAATACCACCTATGACGTATCATTCCATTACAGCCGACAAAGCAGGGAAAGCATGAATGATAAAATTGTCCGATTGATTGAAAATGATATGCAGAGCATGAAAAATAACTGAATATGTGTATTGTGGAAGTGCTTGAAAATGCTGAATTTTTCGGGCATTTTTTAATATCTTTTATTATGTCCTTGACAAATCGTTCTGAAAGAGACTATAACAACATTGAATATGAAATTAAAAAATATGTTTATTTAGAAATAATAGAATTTTTACCAAGCGATATAAAAGTTTCTTTATCTGTTACACCTAAATAACTGCATTTCCTTTATTTTCAAGGCTTTTTCTCTCCAAATAAAAAATCGTCGCTCGGCAGCGACGATTCAGAGAATGCTTCGCATTCTCAATGAAATGATTTATGCTGCAGCGTAATTTCCTATAAGATAAAAAATCGTCGCTCGGCAGCGACGATTCAGAGAATGCTTCGCATTCTTAATGAAATGATTTATGCTGCGGCGTAATTTCCTATAAGATAAAACGACCTCATAGAAAGGTTTTTCCTTACTACAAGGTCATTCTAATTCGTTACCTGAAATACTCCACTCCCGATTCAAATATCTTCAAATCCTGCTCGCCATAGATATTCACGGCTACTGCTACATCTCTTCTCTCGGAGTGAGCCATCTTACCGTATATTCGTCCGTCAGGAGAGGTTATGCCCTCAATCGCCGCATAAGAACCGTTGATATTCCACTCTTCATCCATGGATATATTGCCGTCTATATCTGCATATTGGGTTGCAACCTGTCCGTTTGCAAATAGTTTGTCAATCCATTCCTTAGGAGCTACGAAGCGTCCTTCTCCATGTGATACCGGGTTTACATAAGTCTTGCCAAGTTCAGCTCCCTTAAGCCATGGAGACTTATTGGAAACCACTTTAATATACGCCATTTTGGAGATGTGCCTGTTAATAGTGTTAAAAGTCAGAGTAGGAGAATCTTCTTTCTGTCCGACAATCTCACCATAAGGTACAAGTCCCAGCTTAACAAGAGCCTGAAAACCATTGCAGATACCAAGCGCCAGACCGTCCCTTTCATTTAACAGCTTCATGACAGCTTCTTTCATTCTCTCATGCCGGAATGCCGTAGCAAAGAACTTCGCTGAACCGTCAGGCTCATCACCGGCAGAGAAACCTCCGGGGAACATGATGATCTGTGCTTTCCCTATGGCTTCTTCAAATAAAGTAAAGCTCTCGTCGATGTCCTGCGGCGTCAGGTTCTTAAATACCTTCGTCACAACATCTGCACCCGCTCTTTCAAAGGCTTTGGCGCTGTCATATTCACAGTTTGTACCCGGAAATACGGGGATAAATACCGTAGGCTTTGCCACTTTATTTTTGCAAACATAGACTTCCTTAGCTTTATATACGGATGACTCAACCTGACTCTTATCCTTTTCAGCAGTATAAGGGAATACCTTATCCAGTCTGGAAGTCCATGCGTCAAGCGCCTCATCCATTGTAATCTCCGCATCACCATATACAAATATGGGTTCGTCTGTCACCGTTCCGATTATTATGGAATCCCTTTCTTCCTGCAAACCTGCTTCCGCGCCTGTATTTACAAGCTCATCTGCTGCTTCTGCCGGCATCTCTGCGATAATATATCCCAGACCGTTTGCAAAAAGCTCTTCCTTGGCAATGCTCTTGTCTATTTCAACTCCGAGTTTATTACCGAACGCCATCTTGCTGACTGCTGCCGCTATGCCTTTTGAATCCAGAGCATAAGCTGCCATGATTTTATTTTCTGACATAAGCGTCATGATTTTATCATATACCTGCATTACATTCTCATATACAGGCAGGTCATATTCGTCTTTCGCAAATTTGAACAGAACCAGCTTATCTCCCGCCTTTTTAAGCTCAGGACTTATGATGTTCTGCGATTTGCTGATACCTACCGCGAAAGATACCAGCGTCGGCGGTACGTCGATATCATTGAAAGTACCGGACATGGAATCTTTGCCGCCTATTGACGGAAGTCCGTAGCCTACCTGTGCATCATAAGCTCCAAGCAACGCCGCAAAGGGCTGGCTCCACCGCTCCGCTTCTTCACTCATACGTCTGAAATACTCTTGGAATGTGAAGCGAATCTTCTTATAGTCGCCGCCGTTTGCGACGATTTTCGCCATTGATTCAGTAACTGCATATATGGCTCCATGATATGGGCTCCAGCTTGACAAATATGGGTCGAAGCCATAGCTCATCATCGTCACTGTATCCGTCTTCCCCTTTAATACAGGCAGTTTGGCAACCATCGCCTGTGTTTCGGTCAGCTGATATTTACCTCCGTATGGCATGTAAACGCTGCCCGCGCCTATCGAGGCGTCGAACATCTCCACAAGACCTTTCTGCGAGCACACGTTCAGGTCGTTCAGAAGGGCAAGCCATGCCTTTTTCACATCACCTTTATCCAATGCTGCTTCTGTATCGGAATCAGCAATTTTCTTCAAATAATTCTTCTCAGGTTCGGGCATATTAACACGCACGGAAGTCTCCTGATGCGCTCCGTTAGTATCAAGGAATGCTCTGGCAATATTCACTATTTCCTTACCGCGCCATTTAAGTATAAGCCGGGGTTCTTTCGTAACTACAGCAACTTCTACGGCTTCCAGATTTTCCTGTGCTGCATATTTAAGGAACTCATCTGCGTCCTTTGGCGAAACAACTACCGCCATTCTTTCCTGAGACTCCGAGATAGCCAGTTCCGTACCGTCTAAGCCCGCATATTTCTTCGGTACCTTGTCCAAATCCACCGTGAGACCGTCAGCCAGTTCTCCGATAGCCACGGATACTCCGCCCGCTCCGAAATCATTACATTTCTTAATTAATCTGCTGACTTCCTCTCTGCGGAACAATCTCTGAATCTTGCGTTCCGTAGGTGCATTACCTTTCTGCACCTCTGCACCGCAGGTCTCTATGGAGCTTTCCGTATGCACTTTGGAAGAACCTGTAGCTCCGCCGCAGCCGTCGCGTCCTGTCCTGCCGCCAAGAAGGATAATTATATCGTCAGGGTCCGAATTGCCACGAATGACATTTTTCCTCGGCGCCGCACCCATGACCGCACCGATTTCCATTCTTTTTGCCACATAATCGGGATGATAGATTTCCTTGACCAAGCCTGTTGCTAGTCCTATTTGATTTCCATAGGAAGAATAACCGCTTGCCGCACCGCGCACCAGCTTCTTCTGTGATAACTTTCCTTTTAATGTATCCGCCACGGGCACTGTAGGGTCCGCCGCTCCCGTCACACGCATTGCCTGATATACATAGCCTCTGCCTGAGAGCGGGTCGCGGATTGCACCGCCAAGACAGGTCGCCGCACCGCCGAAAGGCTCTATTTCCGTAGGATGGTTGTGGGTTTCATTTTTAAAGAATACAAGCCATTCTTCAGTCTCAGGACCGTTTCCGTAGTCCATTTCCACCGGAACTACTACGGAGCATGCATTGATTTCATCGGACTGCTCCATATCGTCCAGCTTGCCCTCTTTTTTCAGCTTACGCATTGCCATCAGAGCCAAATCCATCAGGCAGACAAACTTATCTTTTCTTCCTGCAAAAAGCTCTTCTCTGGCTTCAAGGTAATTCTCATATGTCTTACGAATAGGCTTCTGATAATAGCCCTCATCAAAAGCAACATCCTTAAGCTCCGTGGAAAATGTGGTATGCCTGCAATGGTCGGACCAGTATGTATCAAGAACACGGATTTCCGTCATGGTCGGATTTCTTTTCTCTTCACCGGCAAAATAATTCCGGATATGCAGGAAATCCTTAAAGGTCATGGCTAACCCTAAAGAATCGTAAAGTTCTTTTAACTCCGCCTGGGGCATATCGATAAAATCTTCCCGCTCAGGCATATTCTCAAATACCGCCACATCTGCCGGCTCGTCATATTCCGTTACCAGCGTATCGGGTTTGACCATATCAGTCTCTCTGGAATCTACGGGATTGATGCAATAAGCCTTTATTTTTCCAAATTCATCATCTGAAATCTGTCCTGTTATAAGATAGGTAACGGCCGTCTTGATATGCGGATGTAATCCGGGGCTTAAAAACTCCACGCACTGAATCGCGGAATCCGCCCTCTGGTCGAACTGTCCCGGCAGGAATTCCACGCTGAACACTCTTCCGTCTTCCGGAATATCTATTTTTTCCTCATATAAAATATCTACAGGCGGTTCGGAAAAGACGGTCCTGCATGCCTTGCCGAACACGTCCTCAGGTACGTTTTCCACATCATAGCGGATAAATACCCTCACATCCTTTACGCCTGTAATACTCAGATAGCTTCCGATTTCTTCCTTCAGTTCCTTTGCCTTTACTGCATAGGGCTCCTTCTTTTCTACATAAATACGCTTTACATTTCCCATGATGAATTATCTCCTCCGTATTCTCACCTGCTAGAAATCGCCGCTGCCAAGCGACGATTTTTATTGGGCAATTTTCACCATTATTCTACTATTAAGCCTTCCATTATATAAAGAAGCTGTTCATCAACCATAGCTTCCGTAAGTCCCATTGTCTGGGAATTAATCTTCATTCCTTCCAGCACATACATAATATTAAAAGCCGCACCTCTTGGGTTTTCGCAATAAAATTCCCCTGATGCAATTCCGATTTCAATCAGTTTCTCTATAACCTTAACGCCTGCATCAAACTGTTTGCGCAGTATCGAATTCTTCTTATCCTCATTGGTAAAAGAATACTCGTAAACAGCCATTGTCAGGTTGTTATTCTTATGGAGCAGCTCTTTTTTCTGTTCTTTCAGGAATAAAGTAAGGATGTCCGCTGCCGAATCCTCTTCGTTAAGGCTCTTGGTAAAGACATCATCAGTTTCATCCGCTTCCTGTTTCAAAACCTCAAGCAGAATCTCCTCCGTGCTTCCAAAATACAGATACAGTCCCCCACGGCTAATCTCACAAGCCTCCACTATATCCTTCATGGTCACGTTTTTGTATCCTTTTTCCACGAATACCTTCCGTGCAGTTTCTAATATGTATTGTTTCTTCTGTACTGATTTTTCTCCCATAATACCTTCCTTATACAAATACAAAATAATCTAAAGCGTAAGCTTCAACCCCAAAAATCCAAAATCTCTTTCATCTTCTGTACAACTTTCAGGAAAATGCGGTTCTGCACTGCATCAGTCCACATCCTTCCCTTCGTCATCCCTCCCATTACATATTTGGAGAGAATCCCTTTAAGTACATCCATCTGTGTGATGTCCGCCTGCGATACAGCCTTTAGCTCGTCCTCGGTAGTTCTTATTTTATGTTTCGAATATATGTATACATAATTACGGTCTAAAAGCTTAGTCCGCTGCGCATCTTTAATAAAGCTGAGTAACGTGGAATCGTAAACAGGAAACGGAATCGAATGTTCTCCTATTCCCGAACCTTCAAAGTTCTCCGAAACGATTCTGCCCGCCTTTTCTTCCAGCCACGGCAGATACCTTACCAGCCGCTCTACATCGGGTCTGTAATCATTAACAACACGCCTTCTGTATTCAATATCTTCTTTTTCCATTGACATATATTGATGAGACCTCCCCGATTCAAATAAAATGACTCGCAAAAATGCACACGAAACAGCACACACTTTATAAATATTTTATCATATTCTAATTAAAAGTACAGTAGAAAATCCTATTCTTTTAATTTCTTTTTTCAGCTTTCTTTTTTCAGAACTTATAACTAAAAAAATATGCTATTTCCTTGTATTTATCATCAAAACATCTTATAATATATTTTACCGGCGGCTAATCCGGTATGAATTTCCTAAAGCATATTGCAGCATAAGAAGGGGGAATATAAATGGCAGTCAAAGAATATCCGGCCGGGACATTGCTCATTCAGAGCGGGCAGCCACTTACTGCTTTACATGTAATTACCAAAGGTTCTGTACGCGCCTCATATCCGGGAGGCGAATTTTATCTTAGCAAAGGCGACGTGATAGGGGTCTGCGGGATTAATTATGATTCCTACGTTATTACTTATCAGGCGGTAGAAGATACGGCACTCGCATCATATCCCTGCGCAGGAGAACGCTTAGCTACCATTCTCGGCGCTAAACCGGATTTAACCAATATAATTGTATCGTCATTATTCAGGCAGATAAGCGACGTAATTGACCAATATGAAATGATGCGGTTTGACTGTGATAATTTTTATCAATACCTGCAAAAAAACTACTCAGAATACTACCGTTTCTGCACTGCGCATGGACTGACAGCAAGAGCGCTTCCCGGACTTGAGTCAGTAGCCGAACTTGTTCTTGAAGAAGAGGTACCGGTCTGGCTGCAGGGATATTATTCAAAACTGCGAAGTCTGGTTGAAAGCATCCCTGACAAAACAAAAGAGGTAGACTTTATACGCGGTATGCTTTTAAACACAAGCCATGACGTTCATCATGTACTGTCCATCTGCCGTGCTATGTACGAATATAAATCAGAAATCGTACATCTGCTTATGAATGAAAATCATCTTGATTTCTTCGATTTATATACAAGCATGCTCTATAGAATTGGTGCGCACGATGCTGATTCCACTTCCATCATTGCTGCAATCAGCAAGATGATCATTCAGCTGGAAAGTCAGGATTCCATCGACAGGGAGATGTACAATAAGCGCATAAGCGAATACAAGGAGAAGCTTAATTCTCTTGACCGGCTCGCAGAAACGCATTCAGAGCAGACTTCCGCAGCCGAAACAGCAAATCTTACCGATTCCCTGAATGCTATTCTGTCTTATGCTGAATGCAGTGACGAGATAATGACCAATTTCAGGGCATGTATTGATAAATATAATAAGATGACAGATAAAAACGGTTCCGACGACGCTTCCAGAAAGCTGCGTCTGACGATTACCAAACTTTTCTATCAGGTTTATTCGCAGGCATTTATCAAGAGCCTTACAGATTCAAATATTCCTAAGATAGTCAAAATGTTCTTCAACTTCGGCTATGTGGACGAAAAACTGGCGGGCTTGGAAAACGCCGCCTATCTGTATTCAATCGTAGACATGCTGCCAAGTGACCCGGCTCTCGGCGTCTATACGGTATATGAATGGCTGAAAGCGGTTTATGAAGGCCGCAAGGTTCCGAGCCGTAATGAATTTGACAATGACTATCCTGCGTATGTACGTGAATTAAAGATAAACGGCAAAATAGCAGCTTCCGAAGAGGCTAATATGCTTGCCGACAGGAAGGAGCAGGTATTGTTTGAGCTTAATAACATGGTTGCCAGCTGTAATAAAATGACATTTGGACGCATCAGCATATATTCACCGGTCTTCTCGGAAAGCAATGTGCTGAAAGACCTGTCAGATTCCCTTGTGTCCTCGGATAAAATACGGAAGTGTCTGGACAATATCCGCTCTATTGATTTCGGCGCATTTTACAGGGAAACTCTTTACGCCAGACCGGATATCGGTATCGCAAAGGAAGCTATCGACGTGGAAATACTGCCTGACATCATATTGATGCCTAACGTGGGCGTCCGCGGCGTAATGTGGCAGGAAATCGAGGGGCGTAAACGTACGTCTCCGGCACGTATGATGGTATCAATCTTCCAGATGGAAGACTTAAACAATATTCTGGTCCGTCTCACCGGAGAGTATCGCTGGGAAATGTGCAAACGTATTCAGGGTGCAAGATGGAACGATGTTTCTGAGCCGTCGCTTACCAGTGAATATTTCGATTACATCCAGTTCTATAAGAAGAACAGAGACCTTTCCGCTGACGCCAAGGATAAGATTAAGATCGCTATGCAGAAAGCTAAGAACAGTTATAAAGAAATGTACGTCAGGGATTATCTGTCATGGGTTATATTTGAGGGCGCCGGTTCGCCGCGTCTTAACAAAATAGCGCGTACCATTCTGTTTACGCATTGTCCGTTTTCAAAGGAAATACGGAATAAGCTGAAAGCCAATCCGTTGTATAAGGACATGATGGACCGTTATGATATCAAGCTTTCTCAGAAGCTGCACCATATGGATAATCTGACGCAGAAGATGAAGAATTCAGGCGTGGAGATACCGGCAGAGATTGAGGAACAGAGAGAGTTCTTGTTAAAGTAGATTAAGAATTGACTGGTGTGCAACAAATAAAAGGAAGCGGGGTCCTCTGCTTATTTCCCGGCAATGGACCCCGCTTCCTTTTATTTGTTGTACACCTTAACTGCGTATAAATTTATGCCTTCTCTTTATCAGCAGGTTTTACAAGAACCAGGCTGATTACCAATGCAATGATATAAAGCACTACCGTTGCATACAAAACGGTCTGATATCCGGTCGGATTGACCGTAATCATTTCCACGCTGCCGTCTGAAAGCGCATGCTCGATTTCCACAGGCGTTCCAAAACGATTCACAATAAATGAAGCCATCTGGTTACCGGTAAGTCCGGCAAACGCCCATGCGGAAAGTGTGATACCGTGTATCGCGCTGATGCTGCCCATTCCGTAATGGTCGGACAACAGTGTAGGCACATTGGAGAATCCTCCGCCGTATCCTGCATTTACTACGAAAATGAGGCACAAAACCAGAACAGTCAGAAGCATATTGCCCTCTCCGTTCTTAATTCCGCTTGTCAGAATCACGATTCCCGTAAATGCAATGGAAAGTATAAATATAAGCTTATAAATCGTATTTCTGTCCTTCATGGTATCCGCCCATGCAGAGAAGCCAAGACGTCCGCCGGCATTGAAAACGGCTGATACTGTGGAAATAATTCCAACCGCGCCTGCCAGACCGATACATTTTACAATCATCTTCTCCTGTGAAATAAGGGCAAGACCGCATGTTATATTAATATAGAACATCAGCCAGATTCCGATATAGTTGGTAATCGGTCTGGTCTTAATAACTGACATAATACTCTTACGCTCTTCCTTAGACTGCGGTTCATGCCAGTCATCAGGTTTCTTGAGAAGCAGATGTCCTACGAACATCATGACAAAATAAACTACCGCCAGAATCAGGAACATCTTATAGATTCCGCCATCGCCAAGATTATCCAGCATAGCCTGCATAATCGGACTTGCAATCGCCTTTGCCGCACCGAAACCGGCAACAGCTAAACCTGTAGCAAGACCCTTTCTGTCTTTAAACCAAAGCATAAGCGTCTTAACCGGAGACAGATATCCTGTTCCAAGTCCGATACCCATGATAAATCCATAGCATATGTAGATTCCGATAAGTGCCAGCGTGCTTCCCTTATGAACGCCGCCGTAATAAATAAAGTATCCGGTACCCGCCATTCCGACTGCAAAGCATATAGCCGCAATCAAAGAGGACTTATGAATATCCTTCTCAACTACATTTCCGAGAAATGCCGCAGACATTCCAAGGAAAAAGATTGCAAAGCTGAATGCCCATTCCGTTGCGCCTTTTGAAAAGCCGATATAATCCGCTATTTCCTGACTGAAAATCGACCAGCAGTATACCGTACCGATACTGCAGTGAAGCAGTAATGCGGGAACTGCCGCACGAATCCACTTATTACTGCGCCAACCCCCTGTTTTTTTTGTACTCTCTTTCATACTCAACCTTCCTTCGTCTCATACTTTAACAATATGAATATATTTTATAAAAATACTATTAATACTTTACACTAAAAGAACGCAATTTTCAATCATATTTTTCAGCTGTGTTTACCGCCCATGTTTATTGTTTTATATATCGCAGCGTTTTACTTCAATATACATATGGAACAGGCGGGAAGAGTCAGGGTTCCGTCTTCTAATTCGATTACTTCTCCATGAAGAGTTAAGTATCCGCGGATTGACATGCCTTCATAACCTGAGCCTGTCAGGGAAAGGGTCATTTCCTCATCGGAGTTATTATAAGCAATTCCTATCACACTGTCCTCCCATGTCTTGGTGATAAATGCCAGATTGCCGTCTGTCAGGGAATCCGCAATCTCAATTTTTCCTCTGGCAATTTCGGGATTTTCATTGCGCAGTCTTACTGCACGTTTATAGTAGTTTAAGAGTGAGGAGTTATCTGCAAGCTGCTGCTCCACTCCCGGAAATGACATCGTAATGCCTGAGTCGGCGTCCTTTGGCCCGTTGGTTATTCCTGCAGTATCCGTATCCGACCATACCATCGGCAGACGCTTATTCTCGTCCTTAGTCCCCTTACTCTTCATGCCGATTTCCTCACCGTAATATACGAACGGGCTTCCGTTCATGGTCATCAGTAATCCGCATGCAAGCTTTAAGTCATCCTCATCGCTCTGTAATGCATTCGCCACACGTCCCATATCATGATTCGTGATAAACGGCGCATCGATATAGTCAGGATTTGAAGCGGAAAAATCCTCCTGATATTTTAACATTGCCTGAACAAAGGACGCTGCTTTAGAAGAACCTTTAGCGGTTTTGATAATCTTACCTTCCGCATCCCCTGCATCAAAATTGAACATACTGGGCGTCATGCTGGCATAGTATGACGCAATTGACGACTCGTTCGCCCATACCTCTGAAACCATATAAAAATCCGGTTTCAGACTCTTACAGTATGTAAAAAGCCAGTTCAGGGTTTCCGTATTGAAGCTGATATCGCTTTCCTCAAAGTGCATCGCCGCATCCATCCTGAAGCCGTCTACGCCAAGTTCTATCCAGAATTTCGCGATATCTTCAAATTCACTTTTCAGCGCTTCGCTTGAAAAATTCAAATCAGGCATTTCAGACCAGAATACGCCCTCATAGTACCACGAAGCCCCGTTTACTTTATACCAGTCGCCGTTTACCTGTTCTTTTGAAAAATGATAATAGTCCACATAAGGACAGGCTGATGAATCAGGTTCCTCATTTTCCCCCAGTCCGTTTAAATAAGTAACAGCTTCTTTAAACCACATATGCTGACTTGAAGAATGATTAATAACAAAATCAATAATAAGGCGTATTCCACGTGCATGGCATTCATCAACCAACTCCTTGAAATCATCCAGCGTCCCATACGCTTCATCAATGTTATAATAATCAGTCACATCATACTTATGATATGTAGGCGACGGCATGATTGGCATAAGCCAGATACCGTTAAAGCCCATATCCGCAATATAGTCTAACTTTTGTGTAACGCCTTTTAAATCCCCTATTCCGTCGCCGTCCGAATCATAAAAAGAATAGACAAAGATTTCATAATAGTTTCTATAATTATCGTCAATAATGTTGAGTTCCTGCTCATAGTCGTACACATAGACGGTATCAGCGGAGGAATCCGTATTCCCATCTGTACCGGATTCTGTTTCACCTTCACCGGAAGCAGAACTCTGAGAATCCACGCCTTCCACTGACTCAGTACCGGAAGAATCTACGTTTTCTCCTGTTTCGGGATTCTCCTTACCGCATCCTGCAATCATAGAAACTACAAGCATAAACACACATACTATACTTACAAAACGCTTCTTTTTCATAATAAAACGCACCTTTCTATTAGCTTTGTTAAGATACAAAAACGGTAGTCATTACGGCTACCGTTTTCATATCTTATTGTATGTTTACATTTATTAACCCTTAACAGCGCCGCCTGTAACACCTTCAACATAGTATTTCTGCAGGCACATGAAGAGGATTGTAACAGGTATGGCTACAAGAATACCGCCCGCACAGAACCTTGTGAAATATCCTTGATAATCGTTGGTCCATATCCATCTGTTCAATGCTACTGCTACGTTGTAGCTGTCTGAATGTCCAAATGCAACATATGAAGCAAATATATAATCACACCATGGAGCCATGAATGCAACCAATGCAGCATAGATAATGATCGGTTTCGACATCGGGATAATCATTGTAAAGAATACCCTTGCTCTTGAAGCGCCGTCGATTCTTGCCGCCTCGTCAAGCGCTTTGGGAATCGTATCAAAGTATCCCTTAGTAACGTAGTACCCCATACCTGAGCTTGCTACCGAAATCAGAATCAATCCCGGAATAGCTCCTGCCTGTGTCAATCCAAACTGCTTTAACAGGAAGTAGAGACAGATCATGGTAAGGAAACCGGGGAACATACCCAGAATCAGCCAAAATCTCATCAACAATGTACGACCTTTAAAACGCATACGAGACAGTGCATAACTTACACATAATACTACAATAGTCTGGAGTATAGCTACAAATATTGCGATTATCAACGTATTTCCGTACCAGCGAACAAACTTGGATTCTGAACTAAACAAAAATGTGTATGAATCCAATGAAAACTGCTTGGGAAGCAGATAATCCACCATTCCGCCGCCGCCTTCATTATAAGAACGGAAACTCTGTAAAATCAGACACGCGAATGGGAATAACCAAATAATACTGATAAGAATCAATACAACATATGTTATTGCATTACTTATTGCTCTTTTTGTTTTCATAGAACCGCCCATTATTGGAATCCCTCCTCATCTTTTACTGACGGCAGTAAGCTGTATACAACCAGAGAAATCACCGCCGTGACAACGAATACCATGATACCTATAACAGCAGCAAGCCGGTAATTCGTATCGTCAACTGTCATCTTATACAGCCAGGTAACCAGCAAGTCCGTATATCCTGCTTTATTGGAAAGTGCCATAGACTGCGGACCGCCTCGTGTCAACAGATAAATTACGTTAAAGTTATTCAGATTTCCGGTAAACTGAGTAAGCAGGAACGGTCCTGTTACGAACAGCATGTAAGGAAGCGTAATGCTGCGGAACATCTGGAAAGCATTTGCCCCGTCAATTCTTGCACTTTCATACAAATCTTCCGGAATATTCATCAAAAGTCCGGTTGTAATCAACATTGTGTAAGGAATACCAATCCACAGATTGATTACGATAATCAAAATCTTCGCCACCGTCGGATTTGACCAGAATGGGATGTAAGAACTAATCAATCCCCATTTTATAAGGTATGTGTTAATCAATCCGTCGTTTGCAAACATTTTATATATATACAACAGAGAAACAAACTGAGGAACCGCAATGGTCATAACCAGAATGGTTCTCCATAATTTCTTAAATTTGATTCCTTTTTTATTTATCATAATTGCAACAGCCATTCCCAGGAAATATGTCAGGAATGTTGCAAAAAATGCCCAAGTCAATGTCCACGCCAGCACTGTAAAGAATGTAGCGCCAAGTCCCGTTGTGCCGAACGAAAACAAATTCTTAAAGTTTTCCAGACCAACCCATGAAAACAGATTAGTCGGCGGCTGATGATTTGCATCATAATTTGTAAATGCAACACAAATCATGAAAATAATCGGCAGCACCGTAAAAACAAATACGCCTAAAACAGGCAGTAACAATAATGTCTTGTCAAAATTGGAATCCAGAAGAGAGTGAAGATCCTGTTTCGCTGTTGCAAGCGGCTTACCGGCAGCAATCAGCTTTTCTTCATTACGATTCTCTCTTATATTCATTCTCCATACCAGAATGAACAGGAAAATAACCATTATTGACAAGATGCTATATAACAAAATAAGGAAACTGTTATCATTATAACTATAAGTTCCGTTGTCATTCATTACCCTCGCAACAGTTCCCAATGTACCAATATCTTTCAGGTAATTCCATCCGAAACCAACCATATAGAGGATAAACAGTACTTCTAATACTAAATACGCAAAACCTCTCAAAAACTGCCTACGCATTATAGGTCCAAAACCCATAATCAAATAGGATACTTTCGTCTTCCAATCTCCCTCGGTAAATGTAAGACCAAGTTCTTTTAAATCGACGCCAACCCCGCTAAAAAACTTTCCGATCGAATTTCCTTTACTTTTTTTTGCTACGCTACCGGAATTCGTATCTTTTCCCATATATCAATCCCTCCCGATTGTGTATTTACTAATAAGAGACCGGGCAGAGATAAATATCTCCGCTCGGTCAATAAAATCATTAATTACTGTGCATAGGAAATGCAAGTATCCTGGAATGCCTGAAGAGCTGCCTTCAGATCATCATCACTTGAAGATGTGCTTAACGTACCTGTAATAACATCATCACCAAGAGATGTTGCCAATGTCCAGTAATCACCAGGATAATTTCCCTGAGGAATCGTAAATGCAAGCTGAGCTGCCAGTGCGGACAGAGCCTCATCTGCCTGAACTGCTGAATCCTGCTGAGCTGTTAAATTGGAAGGACCGAATCCTTCAGCCTGATAACGTGCAAGCTGAACGTCAGTGCCTGTCAGATACTGTGCAAGTGCATGGCATACTGCCAGTTTGCCTGCATCTTCCTGAGGTTTGATACCTAACAGTTTGAATCCGCCGAATCCGCTTAACTGATAAGTTTTACCGTCAGAACCTTCAAAAGAAGGAAGCTTAGCACATGCATAATTGTCACCTAATGCACCCTTTACTGCTTCAGAATCCCATGTACCGTCTACGATTGCACCAACGTTAACTGCCGTGCTCATAGAAGAACCGTTCTGGAAGCAAGAAGATGATTTAAGCTCAATAATCTCTTTCAATGCTACCAGTCCTGCATCGGATACATAGTCGATATTACATGCTGTGAAATTACCTGCATCGTCAGTATCATATGTCAGTGTACATCCTGTACCAAAGAAGAATGCCGGCTGATACCAACCTGAGTTGATTTCCATATAGAAGTTCTTGCCTGCTGCTTCACAGTCTGCAACAACTTTCTCTAAAGATGAAGGATCTGTTACAACACTCTTGTCATAATAAAGGAAGTAACCGTTATCAGATGTCATAGGATATGCAAAAGTTGTACCACCTACTACAGCTGCGCTTGCTGCACCCGCATCGTTCTGTGTGGAAACAAATTCTGCATTAGCTCCTGTAATGGGGCATAATGCGCCTGCTGAAACCAGACGTGTAATCTGATCCTGTGCAAAAGCATAAATATCAGCTCCGCCTTCTACGTCTGTAATCATGTTACCTGCTGCATCACCTTCACCTACCGGCTCAACAGAAACTGTATAGCCTGACATATCCGGATTTGATGCAATAAATGAATCCGCCTGATCTTTTGTGAAACTTACCAAAGCTTCGGATACCCAGATTTTAATTTCACCTGAGCCGTACTCTACAGGAGCCTCTGTACCGCCGTTGTCTGTAGAGCCTGTGTCACCACCTGCATTAGCAGTAGAACCTGTGTCGCTGCCTGCATTAGTAGTAGAACCTGTGTCCCCCCCCGATGTGCTTCCGGAGTCGTTTCCACATCCAACAAGACATGCAGCAACCATTGATGCTGCAAGTAATGTTGCCAATAATTTCTTCTTCATAAATTTTTCCTCTCCTTTTCTTTCTGGATTTGTTATCTATATAAAATGTGTTTCCACATCTTATATCAAATCTGATTTATTAAATTTTACCCCATTTAGCAGAAAATATCAAGTATAAAACATTCGCACGCTTTTTTCACGTTTTTTTCGTAAACTTTCGTAGTTATAATAAATGTTACATTTTTTTATACAATTTGTCAACTCCCCATTATATAATGAAGCTTTCTTCTACATTTTAAATAAATCCAGTTATTATTTTTTGTATATTTTTACCAATTATGCATACACTTCCTTGAAAATTAATCAATTTTCCTATATAACTATGTAGTAAGAAATTTCAAGTAAAGGGATGAGAGTAATGGCTACCATCAAAGATATTGCAAACAGATTGGGAATTTCAGTCGGTACAGTATCTAAAGGGTTGAACGGAGCAAGTGATATAAGTGAGCAGCTGCGCCAAAGCGTATTGGATACTGCCGTCGAAATGGGATATACTCCCAAACAGATGCGGGCAAAAGACAACCGCAGGCTTTGTATTTTTATTGAAAACATGGATTATAAGACTTCTGAACAGTTTGGTTATGATATTATTCTTGGATTTAAGCAGCTTGCTTACAGAGAGCGCTATGACGTAACTATCATGCCCATCACTCCTTCTCTCCAGTCAGATGAGAAATATGATACCTTTATGCTGAAAAACGGATATGTGGGCGCCTTCATGCTGGGCTTCGCATTGCAGGATAATTGGATGGAACAGTTAAATGCCACAACCGTGCCTACAGTCCTCTTTGATAATTATATAAGAAAGAATCCCAATGTCGGTTATATCGGCACGGACAGCTTTGAAGGCATTGACAGCGCCATCGAGCATCTAATCAGTCTTGGACACAGTAAAATTGCGCTGCTGAACGGTTCCGCCCACTCCATGATAACCGAACAACGCCGACAGGCTTATATAGAAAGCATGTCAGCGCATAATCTTACGTTTGATGAAAATTGGATGCCATACGCATATTTCTCGGCAGACGCCGCTAAATATCATGTTGCCGGCTTACTTGACCTCGGCGCTACCGCAATTATATGCGGTAATGACCTCCTTGCTTCCGGCGTCATTGAAGATTGCCTGAAACGCGGTATTAAGATTCCGGAAGACGTCAGTGTCATCGGATTTGATGATATTCCGGTCTCAGCCAAGCTTAATCCGCCTTTGACTACTATCAGACAGGAAAGGCTGGAACTTGGAAAATGCGGTTTCTATACCTTAAATTCCCTGATTAATCACGTTTCCGTCAGCAAGAATCTGCTGCGCCCGCAGCTTATCATAAGAGAATCGACTACATTAGTCAAAAAGCAACATTCCTGATTGCCTCCAGCGCAGGCAATGCATTGCCGTCATAGTCAAACAATGCCTGATTCGCCCACTCGTTTCCACCGGGCCCCTTTTCTTCCATGTAGGCTATCGCATCGTCGGATGCCCAACCGCATCCCGGTACCGGAATCCATGCGGCCTCCCAATAGAAGAAGCCGCCAGCTTTGCCATTAGGCACATTTTTCAACCTATTAAATATGTCTTCCAGAAATGCTTTTTGTCCCTCTTTTGTCATCGGATACTGAATTTTTTCAACAAGTTCGGGGCTTGTAGCCATTCCCTTGCGCTCATTCGGCTCTAACTTTTCATAGGATGCATAATCCTCCATCGTAAATCCCATGGACAATTCCGCAAGCATCAGTTCTTTGCCGTAACGAATCGCCAGATCATTCATATTATTGCTCAGGTCTTCCAGGGTTCCATGCCAGAACGGATAATATGATAATCCGATAATCTGGAAGTCTTCGCCTTTTTCCAGAAAATGATCGAACCAGTCACGATAGAGAGCGTTGTTTCCGCCATTATCAAGATGAATCATAATCGGAAGCTCAGAATCCACTGCGCGTACACCTCGTATACCGGCGTTAATCAAACGGGTCAATCCATCATAATCCGGTACTTTGCCATAAGGCCAAAGTATACCGGCTGTCACTTCATTTCCCACCTGCACCAGCGTCGGAAACGCCTCCTCCTTTTTCATGGTCTCCAGCGTTTCTTTCGTAAACTTATATACCGCTTCTTCCAGCTGTTCAAGGTTCATACCTTTCCACGCCTTAGGTATTCTCTGTTTGCCGGGATCTGCCCAAAAATCGCTGTAATGGAAGTCAAGAAGCACATCCATTCCTTTTTCCAAAGCCCGCTTTGCAAGCAGGATTGTCGTAGGTAAATCGTTGGTACCCGCGCCATAAGGCTTACCGTCTTCCGTATAGGGGTCATTCCACAGGCGCAGGCGTACTGCATTCACATCATAGCTTTTGAAAATGTCCATAACGTCCTTTTCTACACCATGGTCATAAAATTTACCGCCTGATTCTTCTACTTCCTTCAGCGTGGAAATGTCCATGCCTTTTAAAAATCTCATCGTCGCCATACTCCTATCTCAGCCTATGAATCTGTGTATTCATGCATAATATGTATATTTATTTTATACATACTATGCATGTATGTTCTTTAAACATTCTGGTTGACTAACTTAGTCAAAATCAAATTTTGTAAATCTCTTCATCGCATCCCTGTAACGGAATCTTACCAGTTCATTTTTCTCCAGAACATCTTCTTCCGTTCCCACATATTGACAGCGTATACAGTGAAATTCCTTTTTATCCTTATCATAGAACATATCGATATCCAAATCTCTCATAAAGCAGGAGGGACATCTGTAATTTAGTTTGCCTTTGCCAGATTGAGCCATGTTGCAAATACCTCCTTATCTTTCAACTTGGTCGTATAACCTAATGTGAACATCGGTGAGAAAGCATATCCTTCTCTGATATAGCCGACTGCGTCTTTCTTCTCACAGCTTAATGACACTCTTGTCGCAATCTCCGGAATGACGGAAACAACTTCTTTCGCACCTTCCATCTGCTCCTCACGGCATTTATATGCATATTTAATTTCTTTGCTGTTTACGCCGTCGGTGCAGCTTAATGTGATATTACTCATATCTTCCGAATACTCCGTCGTACCATAGCATGCAACCATATATTCGTTTAATTCCACTTCTGCATCAGGATTGCTCATCTCAAGGATATTTCTTTCAATCTTTATGTTTGAACTACCCTCTTCAAAATACAGCTTCGTCTGCAGCTTAACCGTCAAATCATAGAATTCAATATCTACCGGGTCAAGCGTAAGTATTCTGGTCTTGCCCTCCTGAGAGAAATGCGCTTTGGTCCTGCACAGGCATAAATCCACCTCTTCACCGTTATAAGTCAGTTTAGCGCTTCTTATAGTACCTTCTCCTGCATAGTGAGTGAAGTATCCTGCCCTGTATTTTTCCTGAATCAGGAACGGATAAGAAGCATCCCATACATGCTTGGTTCCGATTCCCACAGGCCACTCAAGCTTCGCCGCATAAGGTCGCAAATCAACGATAGCGCCGCCCTGATCCATATTTACACAGGCTCTCATGAACGGGTCGCAGTACCAGAAAAGCTGCTTGTCCGAACCGTATAAAATGTCTCTCCAAAGTGCGCATTCAGGCTCGGTAATCGCCTTTTTCTCACGATAGTAGTCTGCAAACTCAGCCATAGTCATGTCTTCCAGCTTGCCTTCTTTTTTCAGCTGGCCGTAATATGCCATACCGTCCTCATAAGATTTAAGCAAAAGCTCGTAAGGCGCTTCCCAGCGTCCCATCTTATTCATCCAGCCGGGTCCTGCGAACATCATATTATAAGCGTATCCGTTGTTATATTTTGCAAGGTCGCGGTACTGGTCAATCAGGTTATACAGATACGGATATTCCCATGTCTTACTGTCATAACACATACTGCGCAGTACATTCTGCGGATGCGTACCGAAATTGGAACCGTTGCCGTCATAGCATGCAAGCAGATCTCGGGACAAGTGAGGAATAGCTACTATGCCGCTGTCCTCTTCTTCGTTTGCCGCAGGTGCATGAACGTTCTGTTTACTCGGAATCCACGGAGCCCACGGACCGCCATCTAAGAAAGTGTACCATGAGTTATTACAGGTATGATATGCCTTGGGACCTTCTTCCCAGCAGGTAGCAACGGCACATTTTACCATCGGATATTTCTCTTTGATATAATTAATCAGTTCGGCATCCATATAATACGAACCTGTTGATTCCGGATAGAAACCGAAACGCTCTTTGAATTTGCCGAACACATCGTCTACTATGGATTTTTTATCTTCCATGGAAAACATCCATATACAGAAGTCCTTTGTCTTATATTTTTCACGAAACTCTTTGCATGGCAGACCAAGCAGCGTCAAAGCGATTTCGTCACCGTATTTCTCGTGATCCGCTTTAGCCAGCTCTACTGCTTCATCATTAAATAAGGAAGCATATGTCATCTGAATAGTAGTCTTTAACCCATTCTTATGAGCTATCTCCTGCTGTGTCTTAAAAATGTCCAGCGACTCCGTCAGCAATGCCTTTCTGCCGATATCTTCTTCTTTGCCATGTCCGGTCACCTTCTCGGCGTATTCAGGAACCATCTCCGGACGATGAATGATGTTTACAACAAACCTGTTCTCCATGTTGCCCTCCTTTTATTTGATTGTTTTAATTGTATTTCTTTAAATTCTGCTTAGTAAGATATTTCTCAATTGACTATAGTTAACGACATTAGAAATTGCCATTTCGGCTCTTACAAAAGCTTGCGTATATGGATTTTGCAAGAGCCGAAATAAGCAATTTGTTATGTAGTTTACTATTACTATATGATATAATAACAGAGGATTTGTTCTACTTCAATAGTTTTAATATACAATTTGACGGGGAGAAATTTATAGAAAATGTTCATACCGGGGGTGTATTAGGAATCGACAAAACTACGTTTATCAAGACGACCGTTGTACAATATAGACAAATTAACGCAGGGCACGCTTGCGCTGCATTGTCGCTCGTAGCGGTACATAAGGTGCCAAAATACGGCACCTAAAGTACAAGACCACTTTCAGTGGTCTACGGCTCCATAGCACCCTGTGTTGATTTGTCTATATTGTACAACTATGTATTGTAAACGAAGCACTTCCATATAAACTCGACGGGCAGATTGCGCAATCTGCCACCACAGCTAATTAAAACACCTTTTGACACTTAGATATTACTACGAAAATATACAATAATTATACAAAATCAGGAGGCCATATGAAAACAGACAAACTTTTATTCGGGGCGGCATATTATGACGAATACCTGCCCTATGACAGAATCGAAACCGACATGGAGATGATGGAAAAGGCACATATCAATGTAATCCGTATCGCTGAATCCACATGGAGTACATGGGAGCCGCAGGAAGGCGTGTTCGACTTCACGCATCTGCACCGTATGCTGCGGGCATCGGAAAAACACGGTATCAACGTAATTGTAGGAACTCCTACATATGCCATTCCTACGTGGCTTGCCGCTAAATATCCCGATGTCATCACTCAGACTCATGGCGCCACGGAGCGTTACGGGCGCAGACAGAATATGGATATCGTCAATCCCATGTATCTTAAACATGCTGAAATCATCATCCGCAGGCTGATGGAAGAAGCAGCGCCATATAAGCATGTAATAGGCTTTCAGCTTGATAATGAAACTAAATCCTATGACACATGCAGCTCCTATGCACAGGTAAAGTTTGTAGAATACATGAAGGAAATCTTTCATAATGACTTAAACGCGCTCAATCATGAGCTTGGGCTGGATTATTGGAGCAACCGCATTAACGCATGGGAGGATTTTCCCGATGTCAGGGGTACGATTAACGGAAGTCTCGGCGCGGAATACCGGAAATTTCAGCGAAAGCTTGTGACGGATTTTCTTGCATGGCAATGCGCTATCGTCAAAGAATATACCCGTCCTGACCAGTTCATCACACAGAACTTCGACTATGACTGGCGCGGATTCTCTTTCGGACTTCAACCGGAAGTCAATCAATGGGAAGCGGCTAAACCTTTAAGTGTGGCAGGCTTTGATATATACCATCCTTCCGCACAGGACCTGACAGGTACGGAGATATCCATCGGCGGAGCGATTGCACGCTCTGTCAAAAAGGATAACTATCTGATACTGGAAACAGAGGCACAGGGTAATCACGGCTGGCTTAACTACCCCGGTCAATTAAGGTTACAGGCTTTCAGCCACATTGCTTCCGGCTCCAATTCGGTAATGTACTGGCACTGGCACTCTATCCACAATGCGATTGAATCCTATTGGAAGGGCATATTAAGCCATAATTTAAAGGAAAACGAAACATACAGGGAAGTTTGCCGGATTGGTGCAGAATTTGCACAATACGGTGAGCATCTGAAAAACCTGAAAAAGAAATCACATGTAGCTATGGTGCTTTCCAATGAAGCTCTCACCGCCCTGCAATGGTTCGGCATTCACGAAAAACTTAAATACAACGATATAGTCAGATGGCTCTATGACGCATTATACCGGTTAAATATCGAATGCGATATCTTAAGCGATACTGATACTGACTTATTTAGTCAGTACTCACTGCTGATTACCCCCGCCCTGTACAGTGTCTCTGACACTCTTGTCAACGCCTTATGTACTTATGTGGAAAACGGAGGACACCTCATATCCACTTTTAAAACTGCATTTGCCGACAAGATGTTAAAAATATACCATGATGACCAGCCGCACGGACTGACAGATGTGTTCGGAATGACATATGATCAATTTACTGATGCGGTCAATGTCGGGCTTATCGATTTGGAATTTACAAATTCATCGGAAAAAGTCAATGTATCTAAGACAGCTTCTTTCACAGAAGACACGGGAGACATATCCGGCAAGTCTTGTGGTAATGCCGCTCCCTCGGTTCACTATTGGATGGAACTGCTTCAGCCGTCCACTGCCGATACTCTGGCTTCGTATAAACACCCTCACTGGGGTAAGTATTCCGCCATCACGTATAATCGCTATGGCAAAGGCTGCGCAGCTTACTTGGGCTGCTATTTTGACCATTCCAGTCTACAGGACTTACTTCTCTATCTCTGCAAGGAAGCCGGTATCCCGCTGACACAGGAGCAATTCCCGGTTATTATCAAACGTGGAATAAATGATTTCGGTAAAGAGGTTATCTACTTCTTTAATTATTCGGATGATGAGAAGACGATTACTTATCATGGGAAAGAAGGAGTCCTGCTGATGCAGGGAGAGAATGTAAAAGACGGGGACAGTATAACCCTGAAGGGGTGGGATTTTTATATAGTGGAACGGTAGGCAGCGGGGCTTACTGCCCCGCCTAATGCTCGCACATCCGATACTCCGTATCCTCGTCAATCATCTGCAGCATGACATCCACGCACTCGGGAGCAAACTGTGTTCCCTTTCCTTTTTCTATTTCTTCGCGTACTACCTGCTGCGGCAGGACATCACGGTAACTTCGTCTGGAAGTCATAGCATCATAAGCATCCGCAATTCCGATAATCCTTGCCAGCAGCGGAATGTCCTCACCTGCGATTTGGCAGGGATATCCTGTTCCGTCATATTTTTCATGATGATACTTCGCTCCGATTGAAATATCCGGAAGTTCCGATATGGTTGCAAGAATTTCCCCGCCGATTTCCGGATGCTTCTTTATCATC
>CAZRKN010000069.1:0-23775 GCA_964600805.1 uncultured Bacteroides sp.
AATAGGCGGTGGAATTTTATTGTATCACCTGATTATACTGCTTGTCAAGGAATTTTATCCCTTTTTCTCTTTTTCTCATTCCTTTTTTTCTGAGGTTATTTCTGCCGCCAGCGTTTCCATTTCTTCCAGGTTTTTATCATTTAAGGAAGAACGAATAGATACAACCGGCTCCAATACAGTAATGTCTTTCATATCCTCCAGCATCTGCCGCATATGTTTTGCTGCCATAGGTGCCCATGAGCCGTTTTCTATCAAAGCAGCCGTCCTTTTCTGAAAGCCTTTGGATTTCAAGTGCATCAGGAAACTCTCCATACAAGGAAACAGCCCGCCGTCATAAGTGGGAGTTGCAAGCACTATCCTGTCATAACGGAATGCATCCTCTATAACCTCCGCCATATCTTCCCTTGCAAGGTCGGATACAACTACCTTTTCTTCGCCTTTTTCCTTAAGCATCTGTGCCAGCTGCACTGCCGCCTTTGCGGTGTTTCCATGAATCGAAGCGTATGCTATCAGTACACCCTTATCCTCCGGTGTATAGCTGCTCCAAACATCATATTTACCAATATAATACTTGAGATTCTGATCCAGTACAGGTCCATGCAGGGGACAGATTTTCTCAATATCCAATGTTGCCGCCTTTTTCAGAAGCGCCTGCACCTGTGCGCCATACTTTCCTACAATGTTAAAATAGTAACGTCTTGCCTCACATGCCCAGTCTCCATCATCCGCCAACATTCCAAATCGTCCAAAGCCATCCGCCGAAAACAGCACCTTTTCCTTCTGTTCATAAGTGACCATAACCTCCGGCCAATGCACCATAGGTGCCATAAAAAACTGCAACGTGTGATTGCCCAGCGACAGCTCCTGACCCTCTGCTACCACTACTTTTTTCTCCTCTATATTTAAGTCAAAAAACTGGGGAAACATCGAAAAAGTTCTGGCATTCCCTACCAGTTTCATCTGTGGGTATTCTTCCACCACTGCTGCAATGCTTCCTGCATGATCCGGCTCCAAATGGGAGATTACCAGGTAGTCCGGAGTTTTTCCGTTCAGCTCTTTTCTCAAGTTTCCCAGCCATACTTCCGTTTTTCTGGCGTCCACCGTATCCATCAAGACCGTTTTTTCGTCCAGAATAAGATAAGAATTATATGTAACTCCTTTCGGTACTATATACTGTGACTCAAATAAATCAATATCTTTGTCCTCCACACCTATATAACGAATAGCTTCTGAAATTTCAATTGCGCTCATCATGGTACCATGCCTTTCCGATTTGCTGCCACCTGACAAAGCAGGTACAAATCTGTAAATTTTATTATCCACTATTGTATCAGTCCGTCATAATCATTTCAAGTACGGTTATGATATATTCTTCCTGCCACGTCGCACAATAACCGGGAAATACATGTCATGCGCTTAAGTTTCTTAAAGCAATTGTTATTCCGGAGTCAAGGCTGGAGGTAGAATTTGAATTGTGGCGCTAAAAAACTCGAAGGTGCTGAAAAACCAACACTTCCGAGCCTTAATTTATCGGTAGATTATTTTATCAATAGCTAAAACGGAGAAAGAGGGATTTGAACCCTCGCGCCGCGCAAGCGACCTACACCCTTAGCAGGGGCGCCTCTTCAGCCTCTTGAGTATTTCTCCATAGTCTGAACTCTTCCTCTACCAATATGAAGTTATGCCTATCACACAAGGCAAATGTTATTATACATAAGACAAAATTATTTGTCAATGCTTTTGCGGTTATAATTTCCGTATAATTTTATATTGTTACTTTTCGGACTTAATTTTTGTCAGAGGAAGCGCACAGGTATATAACCCCGTGCTTCCTCTGACTTCATTAATAAAAGTAAAGTCTGAATAATATAACTATGATTTTTTCTTATTCCTAATTTTCTTAATGCCGATTATGCCAAAAACAGCTCCAATGCCTAATGCCGCGACAACGCCAATGATCAAAGCAAGATTTGAACTATTCTTCTCATTTGTTGCAGTGTCTGATATCGTATCCGATACTGTGTCGGGCATCGTATCATCTGTCGTGTCCGAAGGAGAAACATCCTCTCCATCTGCCTTTATAAGCACCATTGCTGAAATAGGCTCTACCGTCACGCTGCCGCCTGTGATAGTATCCAGCACTTCCGTTCCGGCTTTTTCACCATTAACACAGACATTCCATGTTCCGGCCGGAAGAGATACCGTTGTATCAGTTTCATTGGAATTAAATATGATAAAAAGCTCTTCCGCAGGTTCTCCGCTCATACCGCCCTGAATATCAAATGCAATGACGTTAGCGTCTAAGCCTTCTACTGCGGTAACGGCTGCATCAACTTCCTGTGCCGTAGTGAGGCGAAGCGCCCCATGCACCTTACGCAAGGCTATCAGTCCCTTATAGTATTCATAAACCTGCGCATAGCTGTCCTTTTCCAAATCACTCCACTTCAGGCAGTTTATTTTGTCACCGGAAGAATAACTGTTAGAATCAAAAGTTCCATCGTCCTTAACTTTAGTACGGAGCATTTCTTCTCCTGCCTGCATGAACGGAACACCTTCCGCAGTCAGGTAAACTGCCGCTGCCAGATTATTCATTCTAATCAGGGTTGCCTCGTCGGCTTCCGGTCTGGCGGTCTGTAAATGGTCAAATAATGTCAGGTTGTCATGGCATGACGCATAGTTAATAGTCTGGGACGGGCTGCCACACCATGTATCCGCACCCATAAAGCAACGACCGATGGTACTTTCCATACCGCTTTTACCTGATGCATAGCCTAAGTCTTTATCGTCAAATACACTTCCTTTTAAACCGTCACGAATCGTATCATTGAAATATGCAAATTCGGGCGTGTATTTAGAATTAAGCTGTGTTGCCATGGTATATCCGTTTTTGGTCAGCTCAGTCGTCATTGTCCAGCCCTCGCCGTAGAAAATAACGTCAGGATGCTCCTTGTGAACTTCTTCAATAATTGCATTGACAGTCTCGGTATCCAGAAGTCCGACCAAATCGAAGCGAAATCCGTCAATGTGATATTCGTCCGCCCAATAGCATACAGAATCCACAATATATTTTCTTACCATGGAACGCTCGGACGCGGTATCATTTCCGCAGCCTGAGCCGCTGGAATAAACTCCGTTTTCATTCACACGTGAAAAGTAGTCCGGTACAATCTGGTTAAAGCAGAAAGATGAGGCGCTGTATACATGATTATAGACAACATCCATAACAACGCTTATGCCGTTATCGTGGAGTGCCTTGACCGCCTGTTTCAATTCTTTAACCCTGACATCACCGTTATATGGATCAGTTGAATAAGAGCCTTCCGGCACGTTATAGTTGACCGGATCATACCCCCAGTTATAAGGATTGTTCTGAATATTGGTCTCATCAACGGAGCCAAAATCATAAATAGGAAGTAAATGTAAATGCGTTATTCCCAAATCTTTAATATGATCTATACCTGTAGAAACTCCGCCTGCCGTCTTAGTTCCGGTTTCCGTTAATCCCAAAAACTTTCCCGCATTTTCAATTCCTGAATCTTCGCCTACGGAAAGATCCCGTACATGCAGTTCATAAATAACGGCATCATTTATATTCTCGCCGGCATGCGGATTTACATCGCTGTCCCAGCCTTCCGGATCGGTTTCGTCCAGATTGATTACCATAGCTCTTTCGCCGTTGACACCTGTAGTTCTCGCATACGGGTCGCATGCTTCCCTCTGCACACCGTCAACTACTACTGAATAAGTATAATAAACGCCTCTTAAATCGCCATCCTTTTGTGCAATCCATGTTCCGTTTACATCCGGTGTCATTTCAATCTCTTCTATCAAATCATCCGCATCGCCCTGGCCTGATTCATATAAATTCAAAGTAACCGCTTCTGCGGTCGGCGCCCATACGCGGAAGCTTGTTCCGGCTTCAGTCCATACCGCCCCCTGATCGTTGCCGGTATAAGTATACTCTTCTTCAAAAGACTCAGTAGAATAAATGCTTGGCATAGTAATATTATATTCCGTTTCTTCAAAAATAATGGTGTAGCTCTTAGAAAGGTTCAGTTCCTGTGATAAAGTCACTGTGTATACGAAATCCGAAGTCTCCGTCACTTCAGAAATGTCAATCCTGCCCTCTTTTCCTGTAACAGAAAAGGCATCGGACACATCCCCGTCAATCTTACCTGTCATCGTAACCGTAACCGTTCCATCATCATTATATTTTGCTGTCCTAAGCTTTATTCCCGTAACAGCGTCATCACTATATTCTTTAGTGTATCCTTCAATCCCCGACTCAACATAAATATGTACGGTGCCGGATAGCAACTCTGAAACATCGACAAATTGGTCACCATCAAAATCCTTTGTCCAATCTGAAGTTCGTACTATAAATCCTATACGCGTTGTACCCGGATTGATTTCCCTGGTGGCAACCATATCACCATCTTCCTCAGTGAACGGATAGCCTGCTCCCTCTCCTCCATCATCCCAGAACCATACATCCCAGTCATCGTAATTTCCATCCTCTCTGTGATAATGCAGCTTCAATGTAGGATTTTCTTCTGCATTTACTGTCGTTACGCTCAAAAATGGCGTCAAAAGCGGTGTAACCGCTAACATTAACGCCATTAAGAACGAGCCTACTTTCTTTTTCATTTCAATACCACGCTCCTTTCTCAATTTGCGAAACTTTTCGAAACTTTTCTTTATTATATCACAAATATTGAAAAAAGCTATAACTTTTTCACAACTGTATTTACACATTTTATATTTTTCTATAAATCAACCGTTCATCACAGTCTCATATAAATCTGTTCCCTCTGAATCAATTACAACGATAACGGGAAAATCCTTAACTTCCAGTCTGCGGACTGCCTCTGTACCCAAATCATCGTACGCAATTACTTCAGCGGATTGAATGGACTTGGACAGCAAAGCTCCTGCTCCGCCTACCGCAGCAAAGTATACTGCTCCGTTCCTGACAATGGCTTCCTTAACCTCCTTGGACCGCCTTCCCTTACCTATCATTCCTATCAGACCCAAATCCAGCAGCGCAGGCGCATACTTATCCATACGGCTTGCAGTGGTCGGTCCGGCGGAACCGATTGGCCTTCCTTCCCTTGCAGGGGAAGGTCCCATATAATAAATCACATTATTCATCATTTCAAGCGGCAGGGATTCTCCTTTTTCCAATGCTTCATACATTCTTTTATGCGCTGCATCCCTCGCCGTATAAATAGTGCCGGTAATATAAACATAATCCCCGGCATGCAGTTTTTTTGCATCCTCTGTGCTCATCGGCACCTGTATGTACTGCTCCATCTTCCAGCTCCTTCTTATCCATTTCTCATATTGTTCTGACCGCATGCCTGTTCACATGACAGCAGATATTAACACCAACCGGAAGTCCCGCAATATGTGTCGGATATGTATTGATGTTTACAGCCAATGCCGTAGTCGTTCCGCCCAAGCCTCCCGGTCCTATTCCTGTATTATTGATCTTTTCAAGCATTTCCTCTTCCAATTCTTTCACATAGGGAATGTCGGAACGCACATTAACAGGTCTTGTCAATGCTTTTTTCGCCATCAATGCGCATTTTTCAAAAGTCCCTCCAATACCTACGCCAATTACCATAGGCGGGCAGGCGTTAGGTCCGGCATCCTTTACTGCGGTAAGAATTGCATCTTTTACGCCTTCTATGCCATCTGCCGGTTTAAGCATAAACACTCTGCTCATATTCTCACTGCCAAATCCTTTAGGAGCAACGGTAATCTTCACCTGTTCCCCCGCGACCATCTCATAATGGATGACAGCCGGCGTATTATCCTTAGTGTTTTCCCTGATAAGCGGGTCTTTTACGACTGACTTTCTGAGGTATCCTTCTATATATCCTGCTCTTACCCCCTCATTGACGGCATCTTCCAGAATTCCCCCCGTAAAATGAATATCCTGACCAATTTCAAGGAAAATCACTGCCATACCCGTGTCCTGGCAGATTGGTATCATATCTTCTCCGGCAATTTTTAAATTATCCTGAAGCTGACACAAAATCTGCCTTCCAAGCGGTGATTTCTCGCTGTCTGCCGCCGTTTTCATGGCTGCATCCATATCCTGTGCCAGTAAATGATTTGCTTCAATGCACATTTCTTTGATGTTTTCCGTAATTTCCGCTACGTCTATTGTACGCATTATGTTCCTCCATGCTACATTGATTATTTTTATCCTACAATCTGATTCTTAACCTCTTCCAGTTCTTCCTGTGAAGGTTTACCCGGTTTCCAGCCAATTTTCTGACCATCGTCCTTATATCTTGGAATCAAATGCATATGGAAATGGAATACGGTCTGCCCTGCTGTTTCTCCGTTATTCTGCATCAGATTGAAACCATCACATTGCAATTTGTCCGTAATCTGCGCTGCCATCTTCTTCGCAAGCAGTATCACTTTGGATGCCGTATCTTCCGGCAGTTCGTACAGATTCGCATAATGATTCTTGGGCAGAATCAGCGCATGTCCCTTTGCTGCAGGCCCTAAATCCAGAATTACACGGAATTCCTCATCCTCATATAATGTCTTCGATGGTATCTCCCCATTGGCAATTTTACAAAAAATACAGTTATCGTCTTTCATATTATTAATTGTACTCCTTTCTCCGAATATTTTTTTACTAAAACACAAAAATCTGATCTAACATTTTAAGAACCGTAAAGTCCCCTTTCATCTTCATATCACCTGCCATGAATGAACGTTGGAAAGTAGCTGCACCGGAAATGATTTCTGTCATAATCTCACGATTCAGCTGTATCTCAACACTGGGATTGTCCGTCTCCCCATAAAAGCAATCCATGTGCGCTCCGTCTAATTCAATAATCAGCGGCTTATCCTTTTCCTCAATCACAAGTTTATATTTAGCCTCAAATCCTGCCATGGGATTAAAGTGTGACCGCATTTCCTGCACAAATTCCGTTTCATCTTCTTTCTCACTGTTTCCCATCAAATCTCTGAATAAGCTGGTCAGCTCCTGAATATCTGCTTTCTGTCGCTGCACATAACTGTCATCTGAAACGTACTGTGAAAGTTGTTCTGATTCCTGCGGTGTCAAATCGATATTATGCGGAACGGCTATCTTTTGTTTGACCACCTGATTACTTGCAGGCAGACAGGGCATCTTCTGATTGATTGTCCGATAAAGATTCTCCGCCTTCTTCTCAATGATACGCACATAGTCCTCATTGTCCTCTAAAATATTTATGTCCTCAATATATCCACACAAACCGCTGCAAGGGCGGCCACCCAGAATTTCCCACGCGGTAGCCAGATTCAATTTACCTTCCTGCTCTCCATACGTCGTAGACATTACAATCGGGCACATATATATCTTACTGATTTTTTCCTTATCCCCGTACAGCCAGCAAGCATCAAGAAATTGCTGTAGATATCCTCCGATGCCATACCATTCTACAGTCGTTGCCAATATAATCCCATCAGCATCTTTCAGCGTCTGCGGCAGTGTAGTAATGCTGTTTTTCAATTCCATAAGCTTGTAAGTCTCCACCGTCACATGCAACTCATCCAATACCTCTTCTATTTTTCCCAATACGTAAAGTGTCGGGTCATCAATCAGTCCTCTTCCGCCATAATAAATATTAATTTTCATAATGGTTCACTCCCTTGCTTTCTTTTTTCTGGTTTCAGGAATAAACAGCCAGCAAATACCCGCTGCCGCAAATCCCGCCAATACACCGCCAATATGTGCAGCATTATTGACATGGCTGCTGGTAAAACCGCAATATAACGAAAAAGCCATTGAAAATACCAGCCTGCCAGTCGTCACCTCGGCACATTTACCCTTATATATAAGCACCAGCATCAAGAGCGCCCCTTCTATTCCAAAAACAGCGCCACTGGCACCTACTGAACTTACATAATTTCCGGTCAGCATTTCATATCCCGCGGAAAACATATTCCCGACAATGCCCGACAAGAAATATATTATCATATATGGCACACAGCCAATATGCTTTTCCACTACATTTCCAATATAATACAATATCAGCATATTACTGAAAAGGTGCTGTATATCTGCATGCAGGAACATGCTTGAAACAATACGATACCACTCTCTTCCTTCTATAATATTTTTTACGCTGAATGCCCCTATATCATATAATCGGTCTCCCGTGAACATGCATGCAATGAACAGCATCACATTCATTGTAACAAGAAGAATATTTCCCCAACTCAATACCTTCCTTCGCGCTCCGGAGACTGAACCTCCTGTCGGGCTTGAGTTTTCATGTACTGTCTGCGCTGACGATAAAGTATCCTGCCCACCGTATGCATTATTAGCTATCTCATAAAGAAAACTCTCAAGAATATTCTTCATTCCGTAAAAATCAGCCACCTGATTTTCATGGATTATCAGTCTGTTTCCTACCGGATCAATTAACCAGCAGAAAGCATCCTGTCCGCATAACTGCTTCGCTTTCTCCATATCTGCACTGACAAGCAGCGATAGGATATGCACATCATTTATTCCCTTTTTCCGGAAAAAATCCCGAATCGTATCTTTTATATGTGCGTATTGGTCCGTTGAAATATAAAGCCACTGACTGTAATCAATAACCTGCAGCACATTCACATACGCATTTTCACTATGGAAGAAAAATGAAAATTCCGGAAGGTTAGATGAAACCTTATAAAATCCCTGTTCAATTAATAAATTATCCAACTGCCCAAGTACCATGATAATACTATGCCTCTCTCTCACTTCTGAGAGTAACATTTTAACCCCGTCATGTCAAATTGTAAGCTATTACGACGGCTTCTGCGCCAGCCACTTATCATATGGGCAGCTATTCTTCCCAATAGCTGCCCGCAGCTCAACAAAACAGCCGCAGGCTCTGCACATTCCGTCCGACAGCAACTCACAGTCTTTGCAGATTTCCAACCGTTCATCATATATCTGACTGTCAACCTTGATATCTGCATCCAGATTTTCGATATATGTATGCAGATTGGCAAAATATTCCGCCTGATCCATATCTCTGGTCAGGCATTTTCTACATATTCTCTTTTGCTGCTCCATTATCAATCGTCTTATTTTCCTTTATAAAACTTTCTGCCGGTAAAGCATTCCCCTGCGTCTTGCTGTCTACATGGGAAATACTGTTTAATAAAAATTATATCAATTCCGCGCGATTAGTCAATATTAGCAAACGACGTAATGCAAAACAAGAATGGCTTGAAACAGGAATCATAATTTTATCTATAGCAATAATTCAGTTTTCCGAATCGGATTTCATCTCCCGGCACTATTTCTACTGTCTCGCTCGGCTCCATCCGCAGCCCGTTTTTATATGTTCCGTTCATGGAATTCATATCCGTAAGAAATATTTTGTCACCCTGCTTTTCAATGCGCGCGTGAAGCCTGCTGATAGAGTCATCTGTTAGAACGCAGTCCACATAGCCTGCCATTTTCCCTATGGTAAATGGAAACTGCGTCAATTCTATATGCTTTTTATTTTTATTATCCAACGCATACAGTTTATATTCTATGTCCTGCATTCCTGCATCCATAAATATTGTTGCGCTATATCCCTCATGCTGTTTCTGTGCTTTTTGTGCCGGCCATGCATTCATGCTTTTGTCCAGCACATTTTGCAAAGCAACAGGCCTTTCCTCGCGAAATTCGTCTTCTATATCCCTTAATAATTCACGCTCTTCCTGCTCCTTTTTTTTCATTCTTTTTCCCGATAGCAGAACCTGTGCCGCAGAAAAAACCAAACATAAACCCATAACTGCCATGCAGCACATAATCATCATCAGCTCACGTTGTGTCAGTTTATAATTTTTATAAATCCACAATACTGCACCGATTCCGAACAATGATACTGCGGCGAAAACAGTATAGTAAACATTATTTTTCTTTTGCTCCGCCTGCCCTTCACTTTCATGGCTGCTGCTATAATTCCTGCCATAATTATAATTGTTTGACTCTGTCGCTGCCACAGCGTTTTCATATGTTATGTCTGTCCCCGCAATATTCTTTTCCCCAAATGCTTTATCGTCATCAATTGTTTTCATAACGCCTTTTACATCTTCCGATTCATCGAAAAACGCTAAAACATCTGCCATCGAGAAAAACGGGCTTTCCGACATTTCATATATCCGGTAAATGGCATCTGCCAGTTTTTGGTTTCCCATGTCCACATGATTCAGCAAAAAGTCCATCAACGGCTCATAAGGACTTTCACTCTTTGCATCTGCAACAGGGTAATACAATCCGAAATATTTCTCTGACGTGAAATCATATAAAATGCAATCCGGCCGCATCAACAGGCCTCTCTCTTCCATAAAAAACTGCCCCAGATTCCGATAAATCATATCTAACTGAACAAAAAAATCCCTGACCTGTTCATAGGACATCTTCTTTCCCTGAAACAGATTCTCCAAGGTGACTTTAGAGCTAATGTCATAATAAAGGTATGCCTCTCCATTGACATTTCTGACAGAGCATTTCACAATTCCATCTATTTTATTCTGAGCCAGCATACTGCGGATATAATTGTCTCCCGTTTTTATCTCTTCACACTTTAGAATCATGTAATTATGTTTATAATCCTTAAAATATTTTGCATCTATCATTTTTCTGTTTTTTCATCCCTCTCTCTTTTATTACTGCCTGACTGACACTCCGGCTGATGCTGTTTCCCACACCTATAGAATATTTTCCGACATCCTGCATTTGCGGAGCAGTTTCGTAGGATTAATCTTCCACGCCTTAGCATCTGTATGAATCTGCCAGCCTTCTTCTCCCGCCATAGTCATGAAATTATTTAAAGGCAGCCGCACACGGCATTCCGCATATACCTTCACTTCCCGACTATGCTGCTCTGCGCTTCCCTGTACATGATCTGTTCCGAAATACTTTTTTCCAAACTGCCCGCTCATGTGGGTATTAATATAATTCACAGCGCCATCTTCTTCCTTTTGAATACTCCCACGCAGGCATAGTGTATAAGCGTCTTGGAACAACACGCATTTATCATATACATAGAAAGATGTGTAGATCAAAAAAATAAACATAAAGATAACCCACGGCATAATGAAGCTTGCTTCCAAAGTCATATACCCTTTTACTGATATGCTCTTTAATTTTCTATACAAAAAAGCTCACCCCCATCCCAATGGTCAGAAACGGAACCAACGGCAGCCTGCTGTTTCGTCCCGCCTTGCAAAACACCAGTAAGATCAACGCAAATGCTGATGAAAAAAACATACTGATGCATACAACAAGAAAGCATCTGCCAAATCCAATAAGCAGTCCCATTACTATAAGCAGCAGACCGTCTCCGTATCCTATCTTTTCTCCCGTGCAGAAACTGATTAACAGAAAAAAACCTCCCGGCAATACAGACGCTGCCATTTCTGCAATAGACTCTAATCCATTCCATATGTGCCATATATTAATTCCCAGTGCAGTCAAAAAGCCTGCAGATAATATAATGAGCGGAATTTCCTTTTTCCTGATATCAAATACTGAACATACGCATAATAAAACGAAAATTATCACTTCCATAAGAATAACCATACTCCTTTCCAATCCTGCCTATCTGCATCTTGAACACCGTCCTCTTCCTCCTACTTGCGACAAAGGTATCGTATAAATTGTTCTTTTTAAGCCGGAACAATTAATCATGGTGTGATAACTGCTGCCCTGAGTTGTAATATATACTGTCCCCTGCATATTACCACTGCCGCAGATTTCACAAGGATAGTATTTTCCTCCTGACTGGTTTCTTTTATCCGCTATTCCATCTGCATCTACTGCTGTAACAGTGGGATTAAGATATGTACAGTTTCGGTTTGTATGATATACCGTTCCTGTTTCTGTCACATATACCATTGGGTCATCCTGTGTAAAATCACTTATTCCAACTTCTACATCATAACCGGTCCATGCCCTTCCGTAATAACGCTGATTTACGTCAAAGCTGTCGAATCCAAGAATCTTAAAAAGCGGCAAAACCTGATAATTCATACAGATTTCAACAATATCGTCATTCTCCATAATTGATGTTCCATCAAACCGAATCCCCGCTGCCCCATTTTTAATACATGACTGATTCAGGTACCCTACTCCGACATAATCCATAATCTCCTGCCTGGCATACAACCCCGTCAACATTACAGCTGCCACTCCGTCAGGCAATATATCTCCTGCGGCTTTTTCATATGCGTATCCATAAAATGCCATTTTATTTCCTACCTGATGAAGCGCTGCATTAAATCTGCTCTGTACTCCAATTATATTTATTATGGATACCATGTTGACAATGAAAAACAAAAACAGAGGCAGCGCAAAAGCAGCTTCGACCGTCATAGAAGCCTTAAGCTTCCACGAGGTAAAAGAGGACACCCTTTTTATCGGTCCAGTTTGGTGAAGAACATCTAGATATGTCCGGAGAGAATTTGCTGTCGAATTGTTTTTATTTGTATTTTGTAACCGTAAAAAGGGCATCCCCTTTTACCTCCTTTCCACCTAATAAAATCCATACAGCCGTTCCATTTCATAGCTGTAGCCAAATCCGCTTGTAACCGCCAGTCTCGCACTATATGTATCAAAACACCCATCCATACGGAATTCACTGTTTCCGGGGGTTTTCCGAATATCCATTTCCATGATGTCCATAGCCCGAAATGTCTTGTCATGGGAATCCGTAAAAAATAACATAATTTCCAGATATTCTTTATAGCTTAATCCTCTGCCGTCTTCTTCCGTATTCTTAAGGCTCCCTCTGACATCTGTAATACTGTTGATTCCGGTCTTCCAGTCGGCGGAGCTTTTATAAATCGGCACACGCCCACCTCTAAGCAGGTCTTTTACATCCTGTAAACTTTCTACATACGCCCACGCGAACAAAATCAAATACTTCACCGGCTCTGCCAATTCAGGGCTTAGCATTACTGCTGTCAGCGACAGCGCCATTGCTTCTGCCTCCGCAATTTTGGCGCCATCGGACATGATATAAAGTACATTGGCAACCTCTCTCCACTTAAGAAGCTTTTGGGCTATCTTCTCAAGATTCTGCCAATCAGTATCCTTGCCTGCAATTATGTACTCAAGTTGATATTGCATCATGGAATTTTCCTTCTCATTTCCATAATAACCACACTTATCAAATAAATAAGCCAGAAAAAGAATATCGTTAGATGTTCCGGAAACCGCTTCTGCTTCTGCACATGTTCCGCTTCCATGCATCAATGCACGTCCGGAAATATATTGCTCAGGCACAATCTTTACCGCTGAAATACTGTCTATATCATCTACTACCAGATTCAGCACTCCTATGCTGCGCGTCGCGTTGGCGATATCGGCAGGGTTATTTAGCGGAACCTCCTCATATATTCCTTCTTCCACCTCCTCCGTGGGCAGACCGATTTCATCAATCTGCGTCTGAACGCTTTCCCTTTCATCCTCAACATTCCTTGTCTCCATCTGATATCCTTCAATCTGCGCGGTATTTCCCGTAATCCTCGCAAGCAGATTTCCCATCGGATAATCTGCCATATAATCGCTAATCTGTCTTTTAAGCACATCTCCATCATCATCCGACGCAATTGAATATTCTATAAGCTCTATACTTTCCACGCTCATATTCAGAAAGTCTCCGGTACTATGAAAAATATTGTTACGATAGCTCTGTATATTTTCCTGAACATATCTTTTTAAGTGTTCTTCCGTATTAGCAATGGACGGTATGCTTCCGCCATAGGAGGTGTCCACAAACAGCAAATCATACTGCTTAAACAGTTCCCTATGATATTCCGCCAGAACCGAATTCATCCCAATATCCGCCGCACACTCGAATTTCATCCTGATTGCACTGATTCGCGCCCCTTCTATCACGGTGAATACAAGGGACAGAATCAATGTCAGCGATAATGACAGGAAAATCGTTATATATCCTTTCCTCATGACATTATCGTACCACTGTCTGACGTAATCTTTTCAAATACGCTTTGTACCAGACTGCGCAGCTGCGCTTTAAAAATAATTACCAAGCCGACCAATACCACAATAATCAGAATAATCTCTACTGTTCCCATTCCCTCATCTTCCCTTAGGAAGTCCTTAAATCCTTTTAATCTTTTTTTACCCATGATTTTCCTCCTTTTTCTTGTATTTTCAAATAATTTCTCCTACTACATTTTTCTTACTGAAATTACGTTTTTAAAATGAACAGAATGCCGGAAACATTATAATTACCATAACAATACACAGCATCATCATCATTGGCATAAGAAGCTTGGTTCCGGCTTCTTCCCCCAATTTTCTTGCAGTATTTTTTCTTTCCTCAAATGCGCCTGCCGCTTCCTGCCGCAGCATCATCAGTAAATCATTACTGCCCTTTCGCAGATTCTGCGACAGCAGAGCGCTCAGCTTCATATATGGCTGCAGCTGACACCGCTTTCCAAGATGCACATAAGCTTCTGTCTCCGATATACCGCTTTGCAGTTCATTCACAAGCAATAAAATTTCCTCATAAGCATATCGTTTTCTATTAAAAGCTTCTTTTCTTTTATAATCCTCCCCCATCTTGAAAAAAGCTCTTCGTATAGTCATTCCGGCGCCCATATATAATGTCAGTTTGCTAATCACTTCCGGATAATCCGACAGTAATTCCTTTTTACGCTTTTCCAAATCCAACTCTACATCCCTGCCCTTGGAAAAATATATCAATAGGGATGCCGCGCATATCAGCAGAAATAAATAGCCGCTGTTATCCTGAATCACCTCCTTCCAAACTACATTTTTGTTTTCTATATAATCCGGTAATATCATGGCGCTTCCTGTTCTGCTCGCCTGATTTTGTTCCTCTAAGGAAGCTTCAATGCTTTGCATTAATAATTCCTCCTGTGTAAGAACCGCCGGTTGTATCTGCACCGGAAATATTTCTTCAAACTCCATTCCGTCATATCGGAAATATGCCCGTAATGTTACTACTTCCGCTTTCTCTAATTCTTCATTACTAACAGTTCCGTCTGTATGTATAAGTGAATAGCTGCTGCTTTCCCACTCTATCTTAAAGGGATAACCTTCTATCGCTGTTACCAGATTAAGATTCTCTGTTACCGCATCCATACTTTTATTATTTCCCAGAACGATTTCCGGAAGACTCTCAGCCGCTTCTTTATATAACATCCGGATTTCTTCATCTGTATACTTTTGCTCATCTACGGTATAGATAATACTTTCCGTTTCTCTTCCTTCTACCTCAGCTAATAAGGCAACTTCTATATTTCCCTGGCCATATCCCTTTCTATTGATATAGTTTCCTTCCTGTAAAAGCCTGTCTGTGCGCGCGCTGAGCGCCACGCACAGCGAAAGTATATTTCCTGCAAAGAGCACCAACATCACATTCGAATACTGCCTTATCCGAAATTCCATTACTTGCTGCTTCTCAGGCAAAGATGGATTTAAAAGCTTCAGGTTCTTTTCAAGCTGTCCTCTATAGAGCTGCTCTTTGCTTATCTTCCCATTACCTATGCTTTTTTCTATAATTTTCTCCTTCTGTCTCATTAGCCACAAGGCAGCCCTTAAGAAAAATATTTCACCCGGATATGATTTCTTTTCCGCCATATTCATATATGCAGATACATTTTCCGTCCGTGATATTACAAACAGCAGAATGAAAATTCCTAATACAACAAGATATACATACATCATACTGATACCCATTCTCCTCTTTCTTACTAAACCTCTATTTCCACCAATCTTTTTGATATCGTAAATGCCGCCAGATAGACAACAAGGCAGACCGTCATAATAAGAGCACCTGTCAGATTATGATACAAAACGTCAAAAAATCCTTTTGATGTCAGATCGATATAGATAATAATCAGGAACGGAACCATATTCATGATTTTCTGCTCCATTTTTTTCGCACTTACAAGAACCTGTATTTCTCTGTCTACCATAATTTTTTGTTCAATAGTATCCGCCGTATCAGATATAATCTCTGTCATATTTCCACCGCTGCGCTTGGCAATCATAAACACGTCTGCAAACTGCATAATATCCGGTACATGGCTCCTGACTCCCAAATCATATAACAGCCTTTCCAATGTAATGTTATTATCCAGGCATTTTACAATGTGGTTTATTTCATGGCAGATGTAGCTTTCAGATCCGTATAGCATAGCCATATCCTTATATGCTTCCCTGAAGGCATTTTCCACGGAATAGCCGGCTCTCTGATTAGCAGACACCGACAATACAGCATCTTTAAACTGCATATTCAACTCCTGCCTTCTTATTTTAGCCAACTCTTTTTTCTTTTCCTTGAGGAAAATAAATAATATCGGAGCTAAAAACAAACACGCCCATACGGAGCGGTAAAAGAAATATCCTATAGCAGCAATAATCAACATGGCTTCGGCAGAATACAATATCCATTCCCTTACGCTTAAAATATAGCTTCCATAATCAACTCCGGCTCGTCCGTATCCCTGCAATTTTAAGTTTTTCAACATAAGTTAATTCTCCTTTTTGCTGTAATGCTCCCAATACCCTGCCACCTTTATCCTCGCCCTCTTCCTCAAATCTATATAGCGGATTCAGCTTAATCTCCCCCTCCGCGAATCCAAGCACCTCCACGATTTCCAGTACTTTTCTGGATTTATCGCGAAGCCTTCCAAGATGAATGATAATATCAATTCCGGAAGCAATCTGCTGCTTTATGGCATTAAGCGGCAGATCCATGCCCATCAAAATCATATTTTCCAATCTGTAAAGCATATCCCCGGAGCTGTTGGCATGCCCCGTTGACATAGAACCATCATGCCCCGTATTCAGACACTGCATCATGTCAAAGGCTTCACCTCCCCTGACCTCGCCAACGATTATTCTATCCGGCCGCATCCTGAGAGATGATTTAATTAAATCCCGAATGGTAATCTCCTTACAGCCTTCCACATTGGCATTTCTTGTTTCCAGCCTGACGATATTGGGAATATTCAAAATCTGCAGTTCCGCGCTGTCCTCGATCGTAATAATCCTTTCTTCCTCCGGAATATAATTAGAGAGCGCATTCAAAAAAGTTGTCTTGCCCGAGCCGGTTCCGCCGCTGATAAAAATGTTGTATCTCGCCCTCACCAGATCTTTGAGCCATAGACATACCTTCTCAGGAATCGAACCGAATGAGATCAAATCTTCCATCGCAATCGGTTTATCCGGAAATCTTCTAATCGTAACAATCGGTCCGTTCAGCGCTATCGGATTTAAAACCACATTGACTCTTGCACCGTTTTCCAGCCGGGCATCTACAATCGGAGACGCCTCATTGACAACTCTGTTGCAGGCTGCTACAATCTGCTGAATTACATCGTCTAATTTTTCTTTACTTTCAAATTTAAGCTCTGAATGAATTAATCTGCCTTTTTTCTCAATAAAAATATGCTCCGGACCGTTAATCATTATTTCAGTGACATCTGTGTCATCAATAAGCTCCTGCAGTACATCCAGTTTTCTTACCGCATGAAAAAGTTCTTTACGCAGACATTCCTTCTCGGCTAAGGACATTGCCTGTTTCTTGCCTTCCCTTATAAGCAGCTCGTCAATCAGTTCCTGCATTTCTTCATCCGATATTTCCCTGGAATAATCAATGCTTGCTGCGAGAGTTTCACGTAATTGTTTTCTTAACTCATCCTGTCTGTTTTTCATATAAATCCTCTTTTATAATCGCCTTGACGTACCCTGCCAGTTCACCATGCGTCATCAGATTCAAATCCGAAGGTATTTTTTCAAAAAAAGGGAAACGGCATTTTACGGTTTTTTCTGCAATATCATTCAATTCATTTAACTGCAAAATCTTCTCATACTGATTCATCTTAGCCATAGCAAAACTGTCGTCCTTCGTAATCGTATAAATCTTATAGCAGCGTGACAGCAGTTCAAACAGACCATTCATTCCGTCTGTCAAATCCAGAATCAAATATTCATAATCGCTTATTCTCCCGATTGTTTCCAAGAGCTCTACCCATTTTTCTCCTGCAATTCCCTTCATATCGAGATTGGCTTCTCCCGGTGGAATAAAATCCAATCCGTTAATATTCTGTACAATGGACGGCAGTCTGGTAGCAAGTTTTTCTTTGGCACAGTTAAAGTAATAGACCATGTCCATCATATCCGCGGAAAATTCCTTCCGGAGCATCATGCTGAATCCGGAAAAGCATTCAAAATTCAGATATAGTACCTTATGTTCTCTGGCCAGCAGCTGTCCCATTGTCAGGGCAAATGTTGTCTGTAAGCATCTCCGGACCGGAGAGTATATGCCCACCAGTTTCATTTTTAATCCTTGCGCTTTTCTCTCCTCACTCCATCCCTCCAGTTCTGTAATCTGCTCTAACATCTCGCATATTATCTGTTCAGGATTTTGATATTTATTTATATACTTATAGTCTGTTCCTACCTCCGGCTCCGTCACCACTTCATCTTCCTGAGCGCTATCCTGCCCGCTTTCCTTCAAGACAAAAATCTTCGGCGCACCGGAATTTATTTTCAGCTGCCGCATGGCGCTCTCTCCAATCAGCAGAACAGAAATTTCCTGTCTGTCTAAGAAAGGCTGCAATTCATCCGTTTTGGTAAAAAGATGCAGGGCATACGGCATGGTTACCTTGTCCACGATATACTCAGCCATACGGAATGCATAAGTTTCTTCCAAATCGCAGACTGCGAAAATCTTTTGTTTCAAAATATTCCTCCTAGTCCAAGCATTACACTGAAACATACTGGTAATGCAAAATGTATTTTATTGCTTTTGCATTTACGGGAATCCTGGTTAAGATTCTCTTCATACATTTTCCATTGCCCTGTTCGCAGCACGTCTGCCAGATAAGAAAACAAATATTGCATTCTATCTTTGAAATTATTTTCCGATATAATTTTTTCAATACATAAAATGGCTCCGATAATAAAAGAAAATGCCATGATATGAAGCTGCATGTCTGACGAAAAGAAACTGCCTGTCATAAGTAACAGTTTTACGTCTCCGGCTCCTAATCCTCCAATCCGATAAAACGGATATAAAATGCAGAAAGAAATAAGTATCACAACCCCGGCGTTTAAAATGCCCTGCCATCCGGTTTCCCTGATACGGGAAAACAAGCCGATGACTGTACCAAGTATAATTATGCCGTTAGGTATCCTGTCACACTTGAAATCCATAAAGACAGCTGCTATGAGCAATAGAATTAAAAGAAATTGATAACAAGTCAGTCCAATAAGACCACCTCCTTTGCAAAAAATCGACTCAACGGAATCATTGGAAGATACTCCCTGATAACTGCAGAAGCAGTTGTAACTGATGTGATACGGCGCTCATTGGTATGAGTAACCATATACGCAATATAAGAATTCCTGAGTTGTAAATCGAATTATATATGTATTGCTTAATCTTGTCCAGAGGTTTTTATTAAAAAAAATTTTTTTGTGAAAAACTTACAATGCTTTGAAAAAATTAATGCCATAAAGAACTACAAGCCCCGGTAATCCAAGGATTCCGGATGTCAAAACAGTCATTGGGTTAATGCCTACGGCAGCCGAAATATTACTCGCGAGCAGAAAATTATTTAGAAAATAAATGCCTATCGTTCCCAGTACTGCACGCAGAACAAAATTAATAACCCACTCTATTTTCCTTCCAAATGCGCCAATCACAAGCACCAGAATACATACTGCCAAAATTGCCGCCATGCTGCCCATTTTTTCCATAAAAATCATTCCTTCCTTTTATCTTTATGTCATCAGTCACAGATTTTTATTTCTTTTTACTAATCTATATTCACTATACATCATTAATATAACCGGAATATTTTTTCCATATTTTGACTATAATGTTTAAAGAAGGAATTTACTGCGCCCAAATCCGTAGGCTGAGAAAGGAGTATTGATCTTAATATGAAAATTTTATTTCATCAAAAATCCGATCAGGTTAATACAGATGATATTGTGGAACTTCGTAAACCCTCCATACGTGAAGAACTGATTCAGACAAGACGCGCCTTGGAAATCGCTTATTCCGGTTTTGATTACGTAACTGATCCGGATTTGATAGACTGCTACATTTACGAAGTGAACGCTGTAATGAAAAGGTATAAATATCTGTTGGAACAGGCTGAAAAGAGCGGTTTACTGATTGAGGAGATTGAGGGTAATCCCTCTGAAAAGAGCAATATCATATAATTTTTCATATTTACGTAAACAAACAATTGTGTTAAAGTATAAGAAGACATTGATTATAATTTTCACTGATATTATACCGGAACATATTACTGCATGAGGAGACTTATACAATGAAATTTTATAGGAAGGCTTTTACAATTTTTTTCTTATTTTCAGTCTTATTTTTTTCATATCTAATCCCGATTAAGGCGACAGCATCCGGGGAGTCCCCATTTCCAACCTGTTATGTCCGTTTCTCCGGAAAACGGCTGAATGTATATGCTGATGCCTCTCTGTCAGGGAAACCCATAGCTTCTCTGCCTGACGGAGCTGCCGTTCAGGTTATATCAGGTCCTGCGGATTCGTGTGCCGGAATAAGCACGGATGGCACAACATTGGCCGGTTATGTAGATGTGAGATATCTAAAGCAGGCTGACGCCATTGTATGCGATAATGATATGTATACTTATGAGGAAATGACAGAAGACATCCAACAGCTTCAGGCTAGATATCCCGATTTGCTTCATGTTAATGCAATCGGTACTTCCGTCGATAACAGAATTCTGTATGAGCTTGTTATGGGAAGCGAAAACGCCTCCGAACACATACTGATACAGGCAGGCATACATGGCCGCGAATACACTAATCCGTTACTTGTAATGGAACAGCTTGAGTATTGTCTTGAGTATTATGACCGCGGAACTTATGGCGGCATAAGCTATCGTGAGCTATTCTCTAATGCGGCGATACATATCATACCTATGGTCAATCCTGACGGCATTGCAATCAGTCAGTTTGGGGAAAGCGCTCTGCGCTCGCCGGAGCTTGCACAGACGATACGCACATGCTATGAATATGACAAATTAACCAAGCGCACTAAAAATTCCTATGCAAAATATCTTAAAGAATGGAAATCCAATGCTCACGGTGTAGACCTTAACAGAAACTTCCCGGCAGGTTTCGGCTACGATGCAAAAGTAACTCTGCCTTCATATTCAGAATATGCAGGAACCGCTCCGCTCTCAGAACCTGAATCATCAGCCCTTTCTTCCGTCACCCAGAAATATAGCCCTTCATTAATCATCAGCTATCATTCTATGGGTGAAATTGCATACTATGACATTGCCGGAAGCAGCTACAGTCAACTCCATAATGATTTTTCCAAATATATGCTGTCGCTGGTTCCTTACAAAAAGATGCCCGCTGACAGCCAGATGGCTGGCAGTTATCTTGATTGGGTATACAGCAATGGCACCACCGTATGTTCCATTACTTTTGAAACGGGTAATGTCGCATGCCCTCTGCCGGCGTCTCAATATTCTAAAATATGGCTGCAGCACAGCAGAGTTCTGCCGGCGGTTGCGTTATATGCATACGTACATTAATGAACCTCCCGACAGCAAGCTACGGGGTATCCATCCCCAACTTCTTCCCTCCGAACGCTGCAAGCAGCGAGATATTAAACCCGTGAAAGAATAAACTGCGGTTAACGATTTTTATTTTCGCGTTGTTCATCTCCTGAATCTAAACTTTTTAAATGCAGCATCCGATACAATATATGATGCTGCATAAATATTTACTTCACTATGGAGGCAAAGAAATCAATGGTTATTTCCCGTAATTTACAAGCATTAAATACAAACAGGATCGCTAATGAAAATATCGAATTGCAAGGAAAATCTACGGAAAAAGTTTCCTCAGGATATAAAATAAACCATGTGGGCGATGATCCGGTAGGTCTTGCTATGTCCGAAACAATGAGAAGGCAGATCAGGGGGCTTAATCAGGGTATCGAAAACACCAAGGCTGCCATAAACTTCTGCCAGACAGCAGACGGCGCATTGAACGAAGTCACGGATATGCTTCAGCGAATCAGTGAATTGGCCGTGAAAGCGGAGAATGGTACAAATTTAGATTTAGACCGGCACTATCTTCAGGCGGAGGTGGATCAGCTTCTGACTGAAATTGACAGGGTTGCTGATACAACGACCTTTAATGAGATACCGATTTTTAGATGGGCTTTGAAAGAATATGTTTCTGCGCCCAGCGGTCCTTCGATATCAGAGGGGGATATACCGTATAAGTATTGTGTACTTGATCCTTTTAATCTGGGAAATGTCCCTTTTGGAGAATTCGATTACGGAAATTATGATATGGATCTTAAGATTACTATAAAAGTAGATGAAAAAGATGAGCAATATGAGCAATATGCTCCTATTAATGGAAAAACATATGATATGATATTATGGTACGAGCACTCTTTCAGACTTTTTGATAAAGACAAAAATTTAATAACTAATACCCCGATAAACTTACATAAAATCGACGCCGATAAAGTCGTAGACAAAGATCCTGACGAGCCAGGACTATATCTAATTACAGGTGATTATACATTAGGAAAAGATAATGATTCAAATGATTATTGCCAAAGAACCTTTATATATAAGCACGACGATAATGTCAAGATAAAGATTATTCAAAAGGTTACTATTTTACCTGAAGATCAAAATCACGAAAAAAAATATAATATTTATTATTCTTTTGAAAACTTAGGAAATACAAACATTGAGATGGATTTTATGACTTATTCGGATACCCTGTATGGCAAACCTACTTGCGGAAATGAATTTTATTTTGTAAAAGATGAAAATGGAGCCGGAATCATGCTGGGTGGATCTAAATCTGATTCCTATATGTTTACTGATGGCGGAACTTGGGCTGACATTTTTAATAATGGCACTAATAATATTATAAATACAATCCCAGGTAGTCTTTCATTAATTGATCCAAATAGCGCTCTGGCATTTTCTGAAAAGGTATCGTTTGAACAAGATTCTATGCCGAATGCTGTTTCTGTAGGAAATCCTTATGATTATCGAGACTATAAATGGAATTATCAAGACCGTGATGTACCCGGTGACGATTGGGGGTACAGCCTGTTTTGGAACCGCGAAATCATCGCAGGCAAATCCTCTCAGTTATCTTTCAATTATGGAATTGCCGCCTATGAAGAAGATGAGAATATACATGGTGAAATTAATAAAAAACCGGATATAATCGGCGAACCGGAGCCTGAACCCCACTATGAGAAAAAAAATCTCTGGATTCAGACCGGCAGCGAAAAAGGCTCCGGGCTTTGGCTGGAAATTGATGAAATGAATACGGAGGTATTGGGAATAGATAAAATAAACCTCACTACCATAGAAGGCGCAGCTGATGCAAATACCCGCGTAAAAGAGGCTCTGCATAAACTGGCTGCAAGCCGCAGCAAAATCGGAGCGCAGCAGAACCGGCTGGAGCATACGGTTGCCAATGAGGAAAATATCGTAGAAAAAGTAACTGCATCTGAATCTCGCATACGTGATACTGACCTTTCATCAGAAATGATAAAGTATTCAAATTTAAATGTACTTCTTCAGATGGGACAGAATATGATTGCGCAGGCAGATCAAAGAGTCGAAAAGATTTTAACTTTATTACAATAAAGAAAATCTTTATATTGATAAAAAATCGAGTGCCAGCGCACTCGATTCAGAGAATGCTTCGCATTCTCAATG
>CAZRKN010000070.1:0-23718 GCA_964600805.1 uncultured Bacteroides sp.
CCGGGCAGAAAAACTTTTTGTTTTTTTAATTGTCTACTTGACGGGTAGCACACCAGTTTACGGGTTTTTTAACGTCTGCTTTCTTACAACTCTTCACATCTCCTACAGATATTTCTTATCCTCCTCGTACTGCTTCGACTTCTCGTAATACTTCGCCTGAGCCTCCCAGAGTTCCCGGTATTTTCCTTCTGTACCGATCAGCTCCTCATGATCTCCCCTCTGAATGATGTTTCCGTCCTCAAACACCAGAATCTCCTCGCAGAACCTACAGCTGGACAGCCTGTGGCTGATATATATTGCAGTGCGGTCTCCTACGATTTCATCAAATTTCCGATAGATTTCCGCCTCCGCTATTGGGTCAAGACTCGCCGTAGGCTCATCCAGAATAATAAACGGCGCATCCTTATACAATGCCCGGGCGATAGCAATCTTCTGACGCTCTCCGCCGGATATCTCAATACCCTCCTCGTCAAAATCCTTAAAAAGCCAGGTATTCAGTCCATCAGGAAGCTCCCTCAGCCGTTCTCCGAAGCCGGCGTCCTCAAGACATTTCGCAGCCCTGTCTTCGTCCACGTCACAGGAGCCTGCCACATTCTGCCCAAGCTGATGGGCCAACAGGCAGAAATCCTGAAAGACCACCGAGAAAATAGCCATGTATTCCTCATAGCGGTATTTTTTGATATTAACGCCGTTTAAAAGAATCTCTCCCTCCTGGGGATCATAAAGGCGGCAGAGCAGTTTGATAAAGGTGGACTTGCCGGAGCCGTTCTCGCCTACCACCGCCAGCTTGTTTCCCACTTCAAAGCTCACCGAAACATTTCTAAGCGCCCAATTCTCTGCATTCGGATACCGGAAGCTTACATCACGAAACTCCACATTGTACTTCCTGTCCCGCCGCTTTTCCGTAGTCAGGCTGCCCTGATACATATTGTTCGGCAGATCCAGAAATTCAAATATATTTTCCACAAATTCTGTGTTTACCCTGAGATTGCTTGCCCTTGTCATAAACCCTGTAATACCTGAGGCCAGCCTGCTAACCGCACCTACATACTGTGCGGCCTCTCCGATTCCGAAGGCTCCTGCCCAGGCTTTCAGGCAGACAAACATATAAATCACAGCCAGCATCAGCTTCTCACCCAGAGGCACTCCCATAAGGCAGAGTCCAAAGCTGCCCTTGTACTGTTTGTCACATATCCCGCCTACATACCAGATATTCTCTTTCCACGCGTAATGATCGGCAATCTCCGCCTGCGGATACATTCGATAATCCACCATGTTGTCAGCATCGTCCCTTAGATACCCAAAGTGCGAGAACAGTCTGTTTCCCAGTCTTGCAGCATTGCTCAATGCCGCATTCTTCTCCGTCAGCTTCGCGGTCATCCGGGGAGCTATGGCTGCGGTCAGCGCCATCAGCCCGAGAAAAATCAGGATGACCAACGGGTGATTCAAATACGCAAACGGACTTTCTGTCGGAACCTTCCTGATAAACAACCCCACCGACAGCGCGACTGCGCCGATTACCGAAAAGAAATCCGACACTATTTCTTCAAAAATCCATTGGACTTTCGCGAACCCCCAGCCGGTCCAGTTTCTGTTTTGAGTGATCTGGTCATAGAGATCCCGTACCTTCTGGTCTTCCACATCACAGTAATCCATCGACATGAACTTTTCGTCTTCGATTCTCTGCATGTTAGGCCAGAAAAGCGAGGATTTGACCGCATACGCATGGTACATTACCCCGTTGATGATTCTGAAAGCCGCCACCGTAAGTATTGATGCAAGCGCCCACATCGTCAGCGTTTCCACCCGTCTTTCTCCCGAAAGCTCCCCGATAAGCCTTGCCATGATGACCAGACCCGCATATGATTCGATTACATTTAACAGCGATTTCGCAGCCGCATAAGGAAACATCCATTTATTTTTGGAAGCCAGAAGCCTGACCGCACGAATATTGACCCGGACAACCCTGCGCCAGCTGATTTTTTCAGATTTGGTTGACATCAAACTCAGCTCCTTCCCTGTAATATCTCGACTGGATTTCAAAAAGCTGCGCATACTCCCCGCCCTTTTCAAGCAGTTCCTCGTGCGTCCCTTCCTCAATAATCTTTCCATCCTCCAGATACAGAACCCTGTCACAGAACCTTGTGGACGCCAGCCGGTGAGAGATGAACACCGCAGTTCTGCCCTCTGTCATCTCACTGTACTTATTATACATATCCTGCTCAGCCAGAGGGTCCAGCGCCGCCGTAGGCTCGTCAAGCATCAGCACCGCTCCGTTCTTGTAAAGCGCCCTGGCAAGCATCAGACGCTGATACTGCCCTCCGGAAAGCATTACGCCGTCCAGATAGACGCTCCGTCCCAGATGCGTATTAAGCCCCGCCGGCAGCTCTGAAACCATTTTCTTAAGCCCTGCTTTTTCAATGCAGTCTTTCACCCTCTCCATATCGATGTCCGTAACCGACTGCGCCACCGTTTCCGCTACTGTAATATCCAGAATGCTAAAGTGCTGGAACACTGCCGAGAACAGCCCGTAATACTCTCCCCGGTTAAACTCCCGAATGTCTGTTCCATTTAGCAGAACACGGCCTTCATCCGGATCCAGCAGGCCTGTCATGAGCTTGACCAGCGTGGTCTTACCTGCTCCGTTTAAGCCTACCACCGCCACCTTCTCTCCTTTTTTAACAGTCAGGTTCATGCCGTCAATGATCTTTTTATCCGACTGGGGATAAGAGAAGCTGACATTTTCCAGCCTAATCTCGTATGTTTCATCCTCCGGAATACATTTCCCGCCATCAAAGCGGAAAGGCTCTTCATAATACAGGCATTCCATAAGACTGGAAAGATCCAGACACAAATTTCTAAGCTCCAGCAGATTGTTCAGCACGCCGCTGAACTGCCCACCCAGGGAATTGACCGCCGAAAAATAGAGCATAAATTCCGCAGCGCTCATGCCGCTTTCCAGACACATTTTCAGCAGGATATAACAGGCGGCTCCGCTCCTTAGGAATTCCAGAATCGTACTGGAAAAGGTTCCGATCAGGTAAAAAATATGTTCCCTCCTGGAATATGCCTGACGCGCCAGAAATGCCTTGTCAGTCAGACGCTGGAACCAGCTTTTCAATCCAAACAGGCGGATATCCTTAGCCAAGGACAAATCCCGGGACCGACCGGCAAAGTACCACATCTGCTTTTCTAAATGTGAGCGCTCTTCCCGGTGCCTGTAATTATACTTATAGACATAGGAAGATACTATAAAATCCAGAATGCTCAAAGCCATCGTTACCGCGAAGACCATGGGATGGACATGTGTCAGCACCACAACGAAAAAGCCGAACATTACCAGCCGTACCGCCAGCTCCTGCAGGACATGCCATATATTCTCGCAGGCTTCATTATTTCCGCCGCAGCATTCTTTTGCGCGTTCCTTAAGCCTCTGCCATTTCGTATCCAGACAATTGACATAGGATGTAGCCGCTGACTTATCCCTAAGTTCCCCCAAAATATAAGAGCGCAGTTCTATATGATACGCTGCTTTCAATCCCCAGCTGCCTGCTCCGTTGCCGATAAACGCGATCAAAGCGTCCGAAACAAGACACCCTCCGATTAAAAACGCTGCGGTCAATAATAGCTCATTGACAGGACTCCTCGCTTCAATCCGCGCCAGAATCATCGGAGACATATAAAACCCGAATACCGCACTGGAGATATTAAAAATAATCTGCAGCAGCAGAATAAACGGAATCTCTGCACGGTATCGGAACGCCCGTGAGAACATGAAACCCACGCATTGCCACATACCGTACTTTGGTTTTTCTTTTTTTTCTTTTTGTAACTTTTCTTTTTTGTTTTCCGTAGACATACTGTTCACTCCTCATGTCATTCTACCCCTTACACAGCAAATTTGGGCAGAACCTTTATAAACATTATAAATCAAAAATCCCCGAAATATTTTTTCGGGGACGAAACATACTTTATGGGGGACAAATTGCTAATCCAAGGCTTCCGGCAGCAGAATTTCCGTCGTAAATGCCCCGTCCTCAGAATTTACGGACAGGTAGCCGCCCAGTTTCTTCACCACTGAGTCTATTCTTCCCAGCCCCAGACCGTGGTCACCGCCTTTCGTACTTCTGAAAACATTACCTATCTTTGATAGCTTTCTGCCATTTGTAAAATTTAAAAAAGAAATGTACAACTGCACTCCTTTCATATCCATATAAACCCTGATTACCCGCTGCTCCGGCGGCAATAAAACGCTGGCCTCTATAGCGTTGTCAAAAAGATTACCAATGATTGTACAAAGGTCCACTGCCGAAAAATTCAGCAGCGCCGGGATGTGTGCGTCTGCTTCGACCTTGATTCCCCGGTCATTCGCCAAGGCAATCTTAGAGTTCAAAATCGCATCTGTCATAGGATTTCCGGTTTTGATCACAGTGTCCACGGTGTACAGATCAGTCTCCAGATCCTTAAGATAGTCGGTGATTGCCTGAATATCTCCATTATCGGCATAGGTTTTCAAAACCTGAATATGATTGCGGTAATCATGACGCCATCCCCGCATTCTGCGGTACATGTTGTCCACTTCCGCAAAATGGGTCTTTAACAGCTCCTGCTGATATGCCTCTATTTTTCTATCCGTTCTCCGTGATATTTTCATATTTATAACCATGCTCCTCTCTCAGCTTGCGAGACCGGGTCGTCAGACGCAATATTCACCGCTTTAGATTTATGATTGCCCGGTTGACTGTCTCATACGCACCTCTTGGAAGAGGCACCGATTCGCCGCCACGAAGAAATACTTCTGTACGGGTCACCCGGGAAATAAAAAGCATATTGACAATATAAGACCTTCCAACCCTTAAAAAACGCTCATCCAATTCCGTCTCTATCTCTTTTAGCGTTCTTTTTACGGTATAACTGCCTTCTGCGTAAACGGTAATATAGTTCTTGTTCACTTCAATATAACGAATCTCATTAATCGGAAGCAAAACCGTCTCCACAGAGTTTTCAAGCACTATCTTCCGACCGTCACTCTCCTGTTTTTCCAAAGCACGATTCAATGTCGAAAAGAGCTTCTCCCTCGAAACAGGTTTCAGCAGATAGTGTAATGCAGCAACCTCGTATCCCTCGGCAATATATTCCGAAAATCCGGTAATGAATATAATCTGGATAAGCTTATTCCCCTCACGAAGACGCTTTGCCAGCTCCACGCCATTCATCCCCGGCATCTCAATATCCAGAAGCACAACATCAGGTTTGAGATCCTCATATTCAAACAAAAAAGCCTCGGCATCAGGGAATTCGGACACACTTACATCCGCCCCTGACTGCTGCGACCACTCCTGTACCAGAGCATTTAGGGATGCCCGCTCTTCTGAAGAGTCATCACAAATACAGATTTTAACGTTCATGGCAGACTCCTTTCCGTGCTTAGCATAAAGAAATCATCCGGCGCTATACCGTTAAAATCAGTCACCGGCACTATATCTCCCAATATAAGCAATTCCCAGGCCGTAGAAACCCTTTTAAATATACTACACTATACACTGCCATTTTACAAGTTTTTCAAATTTTGTCAGTTTGCTCTAATAAATGTCCTTTAAACTCATTGATTGTACCCACAGGCACCTCGTTTTTACCATTGGTGAAGACCTGCGCCCTTTCTTTCTGAATGACCGCTCTCCTTAACGAACTTGAAGCACATATCGGTCCTTCTTTTAAAAAGACCAAAGCAGCCATTTAAAAAAAGATAAAAAACGGTTCCTGTATTGGATTTCATTTCCCTTCTCATCCGACATATCCCCAAAAAACATTTCAAGATGACACGTTATTACGGGCTCTATGCAAGACACCGCAAATCGGATGAAGGGCCCCGTAGGGCAGTCCCCAGATCCAGGCACCGGATCCTGCCAGAGCTTAACAAATGGCGACAGCTCATTCTTTTATCCTTCGGTTACGACCCTCTCAAATGTCCGAAATGCAGCCATGAGATGGCGTTTCTGCCGCTCCAGTGGTAAAATGAGCTTGATTTTATCTTCTGTCTGCTCCATACTGAAAATATCAACAGACAGGAGGCTTACAATGGATCCAAAATTTATAGAGGAACTCAGGCAAAAATATATCAAAAATCCTCCGGAAGGCATGACTGCAAAACTGGTCAAAAACATGACTGACTCTGATCTGCTCGACATGCATTACTTCCTCACTGAGGATGATGACCTTGAGGATGACGAATTTGAAGAAGGTTTTTATAATTTCCTATAAGAGCAGGAAAAAAATTTAGCTTTTAATTCAGGTGAGAGCTCGCCCTCATTTTCGCTCTAGGACAACAACCATGGTTCGCCTATTTGACTTGTAGGCAATTGACCGTCATTGTTAAGCTTCCAATCCTCAAACATACGTTGCCGGTTTTGGAATTCCCCAACATTAAGAATTGCATTATAGTTGCGGCTTGCAATGTCATTCCAACAAAATCCCCACAGTATATCATGGTTGCCACACTTATATTCGTTATCTGTAAGACACCCACTTTTATATGATTTAAGAGTTTTTAATAGTTTGTTTTCAAGAATATCTTCTATTTCCTCATACCGCTCATCTTTTTCTAATGCACAAATTTTTTCAACATCCTGAGTCACACTATCTCCCTTAACCTGTTACACCTAGAGTTGTGATATCATCCCCAATCTTCATTCCATAACAGAATTGAATGATATCCTTTTATCCATAGCTGACCTCTCTATTTCTTTATAACTTCTTTCAACGTGCTTACTGTTGCCAAAAGTATAAGTAATATTGAAGGTCCGGAAACCAGCCAATGCGAAATATATCCCACTGAACCAGGACCTTCATTCATAACTTGTAAGTCAACATAGGCACCAACGATGAAAAAAACGAAAAATAGGGTTATTGTCAATCCCAAAATAGGACTTTCTACAAGCTCTGTAATCATAAATATGATAAACAGAATCCCAACAATTGCGAATATAAGCCACATAAATATAGCATCTGCACCACCCACATGCCCTAACCATAATACCAGACAAGTAAAGTAGGTTGCCATAGATGCACAGAACCATGTCTTAACTACTTCACCAAAATCCGTATATCCAAACATCAAAAATACAAGTATTGGAAACGCCCACATAGCTATTACAACCAAGTTGTACATTTCAAGCAGTCTATAAAATAGCCATAGGTTATAGAGCATCGGTATGCAAGCGTAACTGCTTACTGCCATCAGTATAATATAAAAAATTTCAAATCCTGTGTAATGATGCTTAGATTTTGCAACATTATTTGAAACCTGCTTACCAATTCTAATAGTTGTTCCTAATTTTCCTCCCACGACAAGGGCGATTCCAAATGCCAAAACAAGTTTTCCAAAAAATTTCCATGTCTCTTCGGCACTTATTGCGTTATACCCCATTTGCGTATATCTTACAGTTGCTGCAGATATACAGAATATCAGACTCCAAATCCCAGAAATAATAAATGCAAGTATATCGGAATTGCTTAAAGCAAAATGTGTTCCAAAGCATACTAATGCAACACCTATTACAGCCACAATAGCATCTTTTACAACATCAATCCCATATATATTTGTTTCATCCAGATGTAATGATCCATTACTAACCAATGGTAACAACACATATACAATACTTCCTACGAATGCTAACCAACCTATTATATTTAACCATTTACCTACTACATCTTTTATTACATTCGCATTAACTTTTTGTCTCCACGAAGGCGCACCTGCAGGAATTGCGGAAGTAGGCGTTCCTAATGTATTTAATTGCGCAGAACTAATATTCCGGGTACCTACACTTGTATTGGCAGGAGGCGTTACAGGAGCAGGAATTGGTGTGGGCACAACCGGAGGTGTTACAGGATTTGAAAATGTCCTTTGTTTCAACTGTGGACTAATAGATGCATTATATCTATCATCTGCCTCACACCAAGGACAAGTCTTCAATTCCTTTTTAAACATATGAGCAGGATTTCTTTTACATGTAACAAGGCTGTTCTCAAATGAAAAAAGCGCCTTATACCATTCAATTGCTGATGGGCGTTTCTCCGGTTTATCCCTTCCGTCAATAAAAGCTCTCGTAAATAACGCTTGTATATCGTGTGAAAGTATATTTAACGGAGGTACTGCAACAGCTTGGGGTTTATTACCGGGCTTAAAACAATAGTTGTCTCTCCTGACTGCAACATCTCCTACACCCGGTGACGCTGCCGATACAGAGTCGTTTTCCGCTATTCCATTAAATGGTGTGAATCCATTCATTAACAACTTAAAAATATGAATTGCGAGTGCGAAATTATCCGTCTCCTTAGTAAATGTATCTAATGGAGTTTTTGCATAAGCCTGTTGTTTATCTTCAGGGTGGGCTAAAATGTGATACGAACACTTGCTCAGCAATTCAGGCGCAGCATAACCCGGTGCACACACATTGCACCGATATGCTTTGTTTGAGTTTTTATCAATAACTATATGATAACTATCGGTATCTAAAAAGGCCACTGTACCGGTATTTAAATTTATCCCTATGTTGCGAGGATTAAAATCACCAAATACATATCCCGTCTTATGTACTTCATGTATGACAGCACATATGTTCTGAGCTAAAATTAACTTCTGCTTATATGTAATTCCTGTTCTCGGAGGATAAACATATACCTCTCCTAATTCAACCGTAATATCAAGTTTCGGCATCACAAATCCGCAAAATGAGTCCGTTGAATCATAAACAGCATCTATCGGCCAAGCAACCTGATTTAAAACAGAACTGCTTGGCGGCCGCTTCACCATCAACTTTATCTTTTCTTCTAATTCCTCAAAAGCTCTTCCCTTTTTATAAACCTTCACGACCCTGTCATTACTTCCAGAAATTCTGTAAATTTCCCCCTCTCCGCCGCTACTAAAGGGCTTCTGGTCTAATTGATATTGTTGTCCTCTTAAGCCATGTAGTGTCATTGTTTATTACCTCTACAATCTTTATTTTGTTGTATCGACACATATTACTGGGCGTACCCCTTCATCATTGTTATACTGAGCAGAATAGTATGAGCACCATCCTTCTGGAACCACACAATGCATACTGCTACTAGCCTTCGCATCCGGCAATCTCAAATACCAAAAACATGTGCCATCCTCTCTCACGCTAAGCCCCTGTGCAATTGCATAGTTAGTTGCACCTGCTTTTCTGTCAGCATCACTGTAGAAGAACAACAATGCTTCATTTCTATTCAATAATGTTACTTTATCATTTGCAACATCTTCGAAAGCTTCAATCCCCAATGAGCCTACAGTAACAATTGCATCTTTCTCATCATCCGAGAAAGCCTCCAAGTAAAATACATCATTAAGCCATGAATATAACTGGCTATCTTTCCATGTATAACTTCCGCCCGTAGTATAGTTTGGTCTACAATCAAGACAATATTTACTAATTAATAATAGGACAGTACCATTTCTTTCAAGCACTCTCCATTCAACGGGTTCTTTATCTCCACCATCATTATTTTGCTCGTATGACCCAAATACGACCTCATCTTCTATTTCCGCAAGCAATAAAGGATGTGATTCCTTTATAGTATCAATAATTTCTGCACTATCTGCATATCCTTTAGAATTTTCAAAATTTTGTATGGCCTCAATAAAGTCTCCAGTGTTTGAAAGTTCGATGCCTAAAAGATAATACCCCTCATCTACTTTGCTCTCAGAATCGCTATAGTCACCACATGATGCAAATTCTTCGATTGCCTCCTCATAATCGCCTTTCTTTAAAAGCTTTGTGGCATAGGCATATCTTGACTCATAATATAATTCCTCACTATCTTTGTATCCACGAATATCAGACAATTTAATATATGCGGATTGATAATCTCCTTCATCCATTGCATTCAAAGCCAAAAGATAGGACATTTCCTTAGCCTGTTCAATACTGTCCTTATAATCTCCAAGCGAAAGAAAAATATTCCTTGCCTCCTCGAAGTTCGTATTTTCATACAATAATTGAGCCTCCTTATACTTATTCCCAGGAATAATTACGTTATTGTATGTCATGTATGCAGTGCTTGTTATTGCAATAGCTACAACCAATCCCAATATCAACTTTTTAAATACCTTTGGTTTTGGCTGTGTTGAAGTATATCCTTGAGAAGATGCACTCTGAGAACTATTCACTTGAGGAACAACTACAGGCATTACTGGTGTTCCAAAGGACTTCTGCTTAAGCTGAGGCGACATAGCCAGCATATATCTGTCATCAGCTTCGCACCAAGGACATGCTGATAAGCCCCTTTTGTACATATGTGCCCTACTTTTACTACAAACAACTAGGTTTCTTTCATAGTCTTCCAAGGCTTTGTGCCATTCGATAGCATTAGGTCTCTTAGTCGGATTCTTCCTCCCTTCAATAAATGCCCTCGTAAATAAATTAGCCACCTCATCAGGTAAAATAGTCATATCAGGAACGGCAGTAGCTTGAGGCTTATTCCCCGGCTTAAAACAATAACTATCTCTTTTTACTGCTGCATCCCCCACTCCAGGAGAGCCTACTGAGGCACTTTCATTTTCATTAATCCCATTGAAGGGCGTAAAACCATTCATCAGCAGCCTGAACATATGAATTGCCAAAGCGAAATTATCTGTTTCTCTGGTAAATGTATCGAGAGGTGTTTTTCCATAAGCCACCTGCTTATCTTCCGGATGAGCAGCAATGTGGTAGGCACATTTCTCCAAAAGTTCTGGTGCCGCATATCCGGGTGCACAAACACTGCAGCGATACGCCTGATTCCCGTCTTTATTCAACACAATATGATAGCTATCTGTATCAAGAAAAGCCACTGCTCCAGTGTTCGCATTAATGCCAATATTTCTCGGATTAAAATCCCCAAAAACATAACCCGCACGATGGACTTCATGTATTACCACACAGATGTTTTGCGCTAAAACAAGTTTTTGCTGATATGTAATTCCCATCTTGGGTGGATATACATAGATGTCGCTAAGTTCATCAGTAATATCCAGTTTCGGCATCACAAATCCGCAAAATGAGTCCGTTGAATCATAAACAGCATCTATCGGCCAAGCAACCTGATTTAAAACAGAACTGCTTGGTGGCCGCTTCACCATCAACTTTATCTTTTCTTCCAGTTCTTTTGTAACACGACTGGTTTTATAAATTTTAACCACTCGGTCAGATACTCCTGATATACTATAGACATCTCCCTCACCACCACTGCTAAATGGCTTCTGATTGAGCTCATATTTTCTCCCGTTTAATCCAAACAAAGTCATACCTATTCTCCGTAATCTATTATTTTCTATCGTGACTTTTTATATGTACAGCGACAGATGTGTGGTTGTCAGATCCATTCGAAGCGGTCTTTATCGCATTTTTCTTTTGATATTCTCCTGTGTTTTTATATTCATGTGATCCAGCTCGTGATATTGCGTTTTCACTCCCTTTTAAAGTTGCTTGAACACTTCTCTCAATCTGTAATCCCTTGAATTTATCAGATGTCTGACCAACCATCTCTGGATTGTTTTCACATATTTCCTTACACTTATCAGAGAACTTTCTTGCATTATCAGTAATTCCTAATTCGTTCTCGTAGATATGAATCTCTCCGGAACCTTTATGCATACTTTGCGGTATCGCAACAGCCTGACCATCTTTTCCTACATGATGATGAATAAGTGTTTCGTTTTCATATCCCCTATATTGCGGAAAGTTCTTCACAAAACAAGCATCTACTCTTGGTGACTCTCCAATCTCAATTCTTGCAGTATTTTTTTTGCTGAATATTTCAGGATGCTTTGATTGCAGCTTCTTAAAATAATATGTACTGCTCCTTTCCCACCCTTGAGAATTCGCATTGAATTTTCCCTCTCCCTTATAGCGCATATTAACAATTAATTCCTCGGCATGATTAAGGGAATACGGCTTCCCTTCCGATGTCATCCTCTTAGCCGTTATTTCATTTTTAGAAATCCCTTCATATACACCTATTCCCATATCACATTTGAGCCTCCATCGCATCTATTGTCTTTGCAATAGAATATGAAAGCAAAACTTCCCTCTTAGTCTCAGCATCATAACAAAATAACTTGCCCGTTTTATTATCGTAATATATGAAGAAGTTATCATCTTCATTAACCGAAGCATTACCAATCAGAAACATCTGTGAGAGCGGAAATACTTCTTGTGCGTCATAAAATGCCCTTTCGACGATATTCGCTACTGGCTCAGAAGCGCTAATCGGATAAAAATTAAGATAGCTCGTTCCAAATTTTCCATAAAGCATCAAGAATGAGTATGACGAGTAGTACTCCCTTAATTCTTGACAAACAGTAAATCCAATCTCATCCTCAACTTCAGCCCATATAATGTTTTCCATTTGAAGTTTTGGCTGCCACTCTACATCTCCATCTTCATCCGGAGCAGAAACAAGCAAATCCTTATTTAGGTCATCCGTATAGGTAACTGTAGGTCTGGTCCCAAACTTCTCCTCAGCATAATTATTGAGTTTTGAAAAATAATGTTCAAAAGCTTTTTTCATGAAGACCTCCCTTATACTTCCTGAAGATGAATTTGAAACACTTTCTGCTTCGTGTTAAATGTGCTGGCATATTGATAATTTAGTCTATTCATCCTATCTAATATCATATACTCCATTATCCATTTCAATAAATCACATACCTCCCAGATTTGTTGATAAATATCAAATCTGGAAAGGAGGTGTTAATCATTATCAGCCATTTCCCTCGGACTTGCCAACATCAGGCATATCTTCAGAGAACGGGTTATCTTTTTGAACAGACTCATTTTTCTCGTTCTTATATAAATACGGATATGCCTGTCTCCTCCATTCTTCCTCATATTTTTGTTTCAATACGTCCCAATCCGGCTCTGCATAGTAGTCATCAGATTGTAAGTCATATTCCGTCTGATCATTTGCCATGACCACAATGGTTTTATCATCATTTACCTGTGCCTCTGATATGCTTGAAACAAATTTACTTATTCTCTCCTCAACTCCCTTCTCACCATCTTTTTTGAAGCCAATCCCTTTTGGGTCCATAAAATATTTGGCAAGAGCAGCATAAATGCTTACTTTTTCCTTTCGTATGTATATTGGGAAAAATATCTCAAACATACCGTCAGTAGCAAGAAGAACACTGGCTACAGGCTTCTTATGCCTTCCAAAGACCCATTTATCCTCACCAAAGTACAAAGGAAACACTCTGCCGTCAGAATCCCTTTGCTGATCTGTTACCTTCTCGTATATTCCTTCTGTATTCATTGCGATAATGCCGCTATCACCTGAGTGTCCATAATAGAGCCTGTCGCCAATAAGTACTGCCAGTGAGAGTGTGGTATCATATTGATCGAGTTCGTGACCATTTTCAGCCGCAACAGACTCTATTTTATTTTGAGCAAGTTCGAATGAGTCCTTAATTACAGCAAGAATCCTTTCATCATCAAATTCATCCGGTTTAATATGCTCTGCGCAATATTCAACCGAAAGATCTGCTGCCAGACGGGAAGCAACATCGGAATGTTCTTCACTTCCAAGGCCATCAGCCACAGCTGCAACAGCCATAATATCCCCACATTTAATAATTCTATACGCATCCTGACAAACAAGATCCTTCTTTATATGATATGGTCCTTGCTGTGTGATTCCATAGGCATAAATCATACGCGTCCTCCATATTTACATCCAATCATCCGTGTCCTTATCGACATTCTCCGGAAGCGGTACTCCTTTAGGCTTCTCACCGGGCGAACTAACAGACACGGATCTCATACTCTTACGAACCCAGTCAAAGAAGCTTCTGAAATCGTTCCCCTTAAGTGTCATGACTTTAGGACCGGAAAGCCTGTGGAGCGTCTGCGAATCATATCCCTGCACACCAAGAGAAAAAAACTTCAACTTGCCGTCCTCTTCCATTTTCTGAATCACACTCACGATTCCGCTTATATCATCCTGTGGTGCACCATCAGAAATCATAATAATCCACGGTTTGTAAGGCTCTGTGCCGGACCTGCGATAAAACCTTGACCGCTCATTCACCATATCAATGGCCGTCTGAATCGCCGGAGACATATTAGTACCGCCGCCAGCCTGAAGATTGACCGGCTCCATATACTCGATAGGTACAAATTCCTGCACTACACGATGTGTTGAATTGAACTCCACAATTGCAATGTCTAGGACATCTCTTGTGGTCTTGTCCTCGCAAACCCCTACCTTGAACTGATTCACCCCCGCATTCAGCTCTGCTATAGGTTCTCCCTCCATAGAGCCTGACGTGTCAAGCAAAAACAGGCAGGCCATGTGTGGTTCACTTGCATTGACAATCGTAGGTACATCATCGTTGAAGGTCCTCTGCATCATTTCTTCTTCCATTTGTGATTCCTCCTTTGAAAAACTCGTGTTTATATACTTCAATTCCCACCGGTATGTTATACATATCCAGCAAAAAATCATGCTTGAACAGAGTTATTTACATTACTTATTTCCAAAATTAAAATAGTTGTTTTTATATCTTCGCTCATTCAACTCATAACCTGTTTTATAAAACAGGAGTATATGATAACTCTCCAGTTACTTTATCCATGATATAAACTTCATCAACCGCCATTCTCTGAATCTCTTCCGGTTTCACAATATTCTCTCTCTTTACATTAACACTTGCCGTTTGTGTGGTTCCATACCCCCAGTATCCCACATAGTTCGTATTTTGCGCATAGGAACTGTTTATTTCTTGCTTATCATAAGAACCAATTATCTCCGAAAACTTCTGGCAACTATATGCCGAAGCGTGTTTTGACATAATAACCTTCGAACATTTCCCCACAAATGCAAAGAAGTCATTATCAGAACCTCCAAATCCAGAATAAACATCATCCGATGACGCTATAACGCTATAATTGCCTCCGCCGCGTTTAATATAATCATACAGCACTTCACTTGCACCCATTTGAATGCCATCTATAACGACCATTACCCTTTCACCACGCGATAGAAGAGAATCCGCCTCATTCATCAATACATTAAGCAACACGTCATTTGTACCAGATTGTACATCTACAGAAAATATTTGCCGCCGCTGAGCAACTATAGACAAATTAACCGCATTAACTGCATTACCCTTTTGTACCAATATCGCTAACGCCTGACGAGACAAAGTCTGAAAAAAAGTTTCAATATTTCCTCTTTCTATCTCACCCTGCATAATCTGAGAGATGATAGTTCTTGCCTGTTCTTGGGTTAGCCGTCCCTGACTCTCAGCTTTATTTACACCATCTATAAATGTCAAATGCGGACAGTTAATAAACATATAACACCGGGGATTTTTGCGATTCGCACGAATGTAATCACTTACTCCATTCATATAGTACCTGCCCATAGTATTAATCTTACAATTCTTTGCTGAAGAAGATATTGTTAACCTCGCTATCTCATCATTCGTAGCCCCACAAAACGGATCATAGATAGGATTAAGACTGTTTATAAAGCATAAATTATCAGAACCAAAATAGTTATCCAGGCACTGCTCCAGTTCTCTGTTTCCACAATGCAGTACCATTATAGAGTATCCTTGTACATATGCGCACTCAATGGCACGTGCAATTGCTCGAATTCTTATACTATTCGCCCCTCCAGAAAAAATCATGTTTTCAAAAGGAATACTTTCATCAAAAAATGCCTCAATCTGACTTGGCTGATATCGAATAATACCCTGATTAGCCTCATTTGCATCATAGATTGCCTGAAGTGCCTTACGTGATCTTCGACTTCCCATACCAGCCATAATCATTCCGGTCAATCCACTGGAATAATCATGAATAAAGCTCATATACGTCCCTTTCTGAATAAATCGAATCTATACTTAAACGGTTTCCCAAACGGAAAGCTAACAATCGCCTCTCCAACTTCCAGATCGTTCATATCCCAGTCCTCAACAACATGAGCGCCATGCCGCTCCTCATGTATTGAATTTGTCAGTGTTTTGTGTTGCTCCATAACTACATTCCTGCCATGCAACCCAACGATGTAATCCCTAGTGTAAACATCATTTGCCCGAAAAGCAAACACAGATGAAAAACCAGCGATAATATTTTTCCCTCTATATTCGCCATAGACTTCTGTCAACTGATTAATGCTTTGAAGTCCGGCTATTACCTTTACTCCCAAGCTTCTTCCAAAATTTACTCCATCATCAATATGCTGAAGATAGGGGATTAACCTGAATTCATCACATATAAGATAAACATCCCCTTGCGTTTTTTTTCTTCCAAGCGCCTCTTTTAATGCTAAATCAAAAAGCAAACTGTATATTGAAGATAAAGTCTCTCCGATGGACATATCGTATTCAATAAACAGAACCCTTCCTCCTTTTTTTCTTACAAAATCCCTGATTGAAAACATCCCTCTGTCATCAAAGCAAGATAGCAGGAGCTTCCGTGTTGTGCCAAGCATCTCTGCATAAACCCCAAGAGCCTGCCCCGTAGAACCATCCCCTATATAGCTAAGTACAGAAGCAAACTTTGGATGTGACTCTATCATTGCCTTAACATCAAATATGGTCGATTCATCAAGAGCTCGCTTTAATTCATGATTAAACAGGCATTCCTTACGATAAGATAAATCATCTCTTCCTTCATATAACATGCACAAGAGTATTGCTGCAAACAAATCCCTTGCAGCATTAGGAAAAAACGGTTCTTTGCTTTTATCAATTGATTCTTTAAAAATGGACCATGACAGCTCTTGTGCATTAAGAGAAATTTCCTTATCTCCCCATCCATCAGCTACAATTTCCTTAAAAATATTCCATCTCTCAGTGACGCTTGCGAAATTATTTCCCCCACCAATTACAGCATCGTTGCCGTTATAAAAATTTGAATAATAATCCCCTTTTGTGTCAAATATTATCATCACATCATCAGGTGTCATCTTTCTCTTGATTTGATCAATGATGTGATAAAACACATTAGACTTACCACATCCCGTCCCTCCAATCAAAATAGAATGCTTACTAAGTGTATCTTTATCAATATTCAGTGTAGTCCTTTGCCTTTTAAACTCCCCCGGAATGGATAAAAACGCATCTCTTGAACCAGACATGGAGTTTTGATCCAGTATTGACCCATAAACTGGCAAAATTCTTACATCCATTCTATCTATCCCCTATCTTTATAGTAATTGTGTATTTGATTGTTCTCATATGTCCTTTTTATAAAAAGCCTTAACTGTTCAATAATCTGGTTAATATCTAGTACAACTACATCTGTCTGTATCTCTTTTCCAGATATATTCTCCTGTTCTATTTCTTTCAAACTTTCTTTTGAATTATTTTCTTTACCCGCCAACAATAATGCTATAATCCGATCTGCCTGTTCAGTCGAATTTATAGTTCTGTTCGTCTTAATTGAATCGAGCGTATTCTTTATGTTCGAGCGTGTTATCGGTGCAAACTCCACCTGATGATTATTATAAGCCCTTAGTATCGCATTCCATTCGCTTTCAGTAAATTTATAATTCATACCCATATTAACTACTACCTGTTATGTGTGTCATCTCTCACCTTTTCTTGATCCGCATCTTCCTTATGCTCTTCGCTTTTCTGTCGGTTTATTGTAAATGCATTCTTCTTTGGCGGTCTTTCACTAAGCTTACTATATATTTCAGACCTAAAAGCCTTTAGTTTCTTTGCACTCTCTTCCAGTTTTTCTGGAGAAGCAACCCGTTCAAAACTGTTCTTCATGTCTATCCTCTTCCTATTCATTGCTATACAACCATATTTTGCAAGCAGCATCTACTCCGGCGTTTACATCAACTGCCCGAAGAACTTTTTCTAAAACTTCCTTCTTACCACGTGTTCCGTCAATTTCAATATCTGCTCTTTCAATAATAATTTCTATGCCATCTCTTCCCTTTTCTTGTGCTTTGCCTTGCTCTATATCCCTGGCTTCATTCACGGAGCAGCATTGTCTTTTTGTTATTCTTTTAACCCGTATCTCATTAGGTGTAAACATGATACTTCTTTTAATGCAATATTCCCCCTGATATTTCATCTGCCCTGACACATTTACTGCAAATGTTAATCCCTTCAAGCATCTCAGCATCGCTCATCAAATCACCTTGTCCTCTGGAGCAATCTGGTCGTTGAATTGCATAACCAAATCAATAGGATAAATGCGTAAGTCCTCAAGCATCTCAGATGTTTCCTTTATAGAGTCAAACATAAAAATAAGAGCTAAGAACATTCCCCATGTCATTCTTTTTTTCCCGGATTCAATCGGATAATAAGTTTGACGCGAAACTCCAACCACTCCAGCCAATTCTTCCTGGCTTATACCTATTTTGGCCCTGAGCGAGGATAAATTATTTTGCAGCAATTCAATACTGGCATTCTTATATTCCTCTGAGATTTTCCACTTTCCCTGAATCAGTTCTTACACCTCCACAATTCATTCTGTTATGAATCATTCTAATGTTAACAATGACCAATCTGCCCTATGTGAATAAAGCAGATTGGTGATTTCTTATAAATCAATAAAATACTCTTCCCTATCCATTACATCTCTGACTTAGCACAAACTCATTCAATAAAATCAAACTCTCAGCCACAATCCTTAAATTATAAAACCACCATTACCAAAACCATGCTTCTTACCTTGACCAGTTTTTCAATAACAGCATACACATCCACTATGACAATCTCGAACATAACTGCTGTTGCGAAAACCACTACAATAGTGATAGGAGCTATGCCAGCGACTTCAACAGCATTTGGAGCTATCTTTAAATCGGCAAACAAAATAATCGCGACCGGAATCCAGTTAATTATATTGCACATCATACTCTGCTTTCAGTGCATCTTCCCGCTTCTGAATATTACATCAACTTTATCAATAATTATTTTACATCATGACAATTTTTTTGTCAATATGACAAATTGAAAAATTAAGTAGGATGAGCATATCACACTAAGTATTTCGCCAAAGCGACAGCCCCCTTTCTTTTCACCTCGCACCTTTATCTTTTTGCCTTACCTGATGCACACTGCCTGCTTTTCTTTCTTTTACCATCTGCTCTTTCTGCCTGAGTCTTTTCCTAATACTCTTAGGATTCATCTCTTTGCCACTATCTAAAAATAGCGCCAAGTACAATATTCAAACATACAAAGTATCTTATCCGGTATCACCACTACGACGGTGCTTACCCCCGATTACTTATAATGTTTGACATCATACTCGACATATAATTACGATTATTCATCCTCCGATGGACGGTGTTATTTTACCATGTTTCCTGATCTCCTATGTATCAATAATCACAGGTGTCCGCTCCCTGCGCCACGGTGTGATGGCGGATGAGCTTTTCGTGGATAGCCTCGTCGTTTTGATATCACCGGCACAGAGCAGGGGCATGATGTCCATATGCCCGTGGGTTTTGACGAAGTCCGCGATGGGACAACCCACCAGCGTCATGGCAAAGCCATGTTCGTGCCCCTCCGGATTGACTTGAATTCCACATGTGTTGTTCCAATCCTTGCCCTTGTGGGTGTTGATTTTTCGGGCCATTCTTTCCATCAGGCGGTGAAAGTGTTTTACGATCCACAGCTTATCCAAACGATTGACGTTGATAAACCGGCTTATTTACCGATATTGGCTCACCATCACAACCTGAATTTCCGTTCAGCAGAAGTACTGTATCTTTTTTTAATAATTCATTTACCGAACGTATCGCCGCAAATATGTACATTACCGTAGGAACAATAATTCCCAAGACTGCTGCTATAGGGTCTACATGACATTTTATTCGCATAGGTTCGTAATCGGCCAAACATACTTCTCCAAAAGGTTGTGCAAATATCATTGTAAAGAGTACGGCAAATACCTCGCCGAATAGTCCGGGTATCATGGCAAATCAGGCATAATGAAGCATCAATCTACTTTTTATACCCAAGAGCAGTTAATATGCCTATCAATTTCTGCTCAGACTTTACCTTTCGATTAATAACAATACTCACAATAACCACTACAATTAACGGCATGACAACCAAAATAATATAGGATATAATACTAAACATTTCAGCCTGCATTTTTACCATATCAATCCGCATATTCTCTTTTGCGGATATGTAGGTACGCATATAATATTTCTCATTTACCGCTTTGATATAAATAACTCTGTCCGCCATTTTTGCAATCGCTTCATTATGGGTAATAATAACTGTTGTGGCTTTATACAATTTATTTATTTTCTCTATAAACTCCAAAACCGTTTTTGATGATTTTGTATCTAACGCACCTGTCAATTCATCACAAAGTAATAACTTAGGATTTTTAATGATTACTCTTGCAATGGCAACACGCTGCTGCTGACCACCGGAAAGTTCTTTCGGAAAACGGTAACGATATTTTTCCATCCCCATAGCTTCCAGCACTTCATCAATATTTAAAGGATTTTCAGCAATATCCGACATCACCTCAATGTTTTCTGCCACAGTCAGATCCGGAATCAAATTATAAAACTGAAAAACAAATCCCACATCTTCCTTACGATAATCCGTAAGCATATTGTTTTTTTACCCCGAAAGGTTTCTGCCGCCTACAATTATTTCTCCCTCATCTAAGTGATCCAGTCCCCAAGCATATTAAGTAATGTGGACTTACCGGATCCTGAAGGCCCCAATATTACACAGATCTCACCTTTCTCAATTTCCAGATTTGTATGATTCAATGCGTAAACCAGCGATTCACCCTCTCCATATTTTTTTGTCGCATTTTTCAATGTAATAAACATATTTTCCTCCGTATAATCATTCCCATATAATTTGGTTATATATAGGTTAGTATAAACTAACTCATTTGTTAATAGTCTACCTATCGATTGAAAAGCAGGAAATGGCGGAGAAACAGCTCCTAAAGCAGATATCAGACCTATCGAGTATGAATGGGTAAAAAATCTATACTTAGAAGCCAAAGAAAGATATTTTGAATTCTATTTTCATCAATGTGGATCAATGATTCTAAAAGACGGAGTCAATATTGGTAAATGGAACTTAAAATAACGAACTAAACGCGCTGAAGAAATACAACATGAACTTGAAGAAACATACTGATAATTCCGAGTAAACAGTCAGCTATGGGAAAATATAGTGATATGCCATGGCTTCCGGTTGCAGATGATGCATATTGGAAATCTGTAGTGACCCAAATTTCAGTTTCGCATTTTGAACGAAAAATGGAAGAAGACCGCGAATTTAACCGACAATTTGGAAAATATCTTCCTAAACTGCAAGCGTCCGGTAGTTAGTTTGCTAATGATATGACTGCACTTTGCAAGGAAAAAGAGTTTTTGACACTGACTCATGTCGATCTTCAAATGCGTGACGGAGTGGCAGGACGCACCTAACGGACAGAGTGGCAGAAGATTATTGAAGGCTCTTAAAATTATCTTGGACGGTGATTTTCCCGAAAGAAGAATTCACTATTTTGATCTTTATTCCATAAGTTAGCTGAAGAATACCATAACTGTCCTAATTTATTTCCCATAAAATTCAACGGCTAGGTTCGGTCTTGCATCCTTTCAGCTGCATAATCCAGTTCATAAACGTATCAAAGATCAGCTTTACATGCTAAGTACTCCAATTCCCACAGGCGCGGATAAGCAGGCCGCGGTCATCGTAGATATGTGTAATATGCCGGCTCTGGCGGCTTCCAACCGTTCCCTGTTTGAACCGGACGGTTATGAACAGGCTGTTCGAATATTCTGTAACGCAATGATGGAATACATTTTCGGGAAAAAATAAATTTTAAGATTAGAGGAGCATTATTTATGGTTGTTTATTTATTGAATGTATCATATTAAGTGTCTTGTTCACAATACCACTCCTTATCATGAGCAAAGATTCCTTGAGCGGGATTGACAATTATCCCCCTGCGATTGCCGATAGGGTGTGGGAGCTGGGACTTATTGACGCCGGACATATGCCGCACTCCAAAAAAGTTATTATCAGAAAAGGGGGTTCTGCTTTGGTTGTCAGTATTTTTGTGCGCTGATCGTTTTTTTCAATGGCGCAAGAAGTTTTTTCAGGACTTTGGCATTACATATATAATATGGACCATAGTGGACTGGTATGATGCCATAGTAATTGACTGGATATGGTTCTGCCTTGATCCTCGCTTTGTCATTCCCGGTACGGAGGATATGACAAAAACTTACCACGATTATTGGTTCCATACAAAGGCCAGTCTGAGAAATATGCTGATCGGTCTGTCGGATTTGTTCTATCTGTATTTTGAAAGATTGCGAAAGACTTTTCTGTCATGACCTTCGACTATCAGATACAGTTTGCAGACAACAGGGAATTTACTGCTGCAACTGACGAACTGCTGTCGAAGCTTAACGTCAAAGCATGGCTTGTGGGTCAGTCGTTAGGGGAAGTCGTTGCAAAGATCATTGCCAAAAACCATCCGGAGTTAGTTAAGCTGTATATTTACGCGGATACACTATCCGGCTTTATCACCGGCATGAACCTCCCGTCAATACACATCCAGCACCACAATGATATCACTCTGATGGTACGGACGGTCCATAAACTCTTTCGTGCTGGTTGTTCTTTCTTTTACAGCATTTTTCCGTCTTCCCCCCCTGGTCTTCCGATAAAGTTTCCAGAGATGCCTCCCATTCCTGTTCTGTTTTCAGCAAGAACAGACCCCGTCCGTATGGAGATGGTTCAGGATGGCAGGTGGGGAGAGAACCAAACTTTGGACGGTGGAGTTCTCTTCTTTTTTGTGCATCCTGCTGTACACTGTTACAAACAAATACTATCTACTGCATCTTCTGCCATAAGCAAGAAAAAAGCGTGCTGTTTTTTACCGCACACTGTAATGGTTATAGCTTCTAAATGGAGATTTTAATTCGCAGCGACTGCGCAGTCGCTGCACTATTTAAAATGCTGTCTAACAACATAGCGCCTCAAACACCAGTAAACAACTCAATCCCTGTTTGTTTTCAGTTAATAGTTACTCACCAGTTCTCGCAGATATTTTCTCTTTCTGGTTTTGTTTAGTATTTTTTCTAACACAAAAAGTCCGTAATCACTGAAGCCTACGGACTTTCGTAGTTACTAACTACATAGCTCCCCGAGTAGGGCTCGAACCTACAACCCCACGGTTAACAGCCGTGTGCTCTACCATTGAGCTATCGAGGATAATAGAAAATTTGCTTTGCAAATTATCTGTAGAAAATTCACTTCGTGAATTTCCAATCAATAATTCACTTACAAGCCTTCTTTTGAGGGACATGCCCTCAAAACCAAATACCAAAAATCTCCATCCTTTATAACTGCCCTCTGTCGGAAGAATCCGTAAGGATTCTTTCCCAGTTAATTCACAAAGTGAATTTACTGTTTGGTTAAGCCCTCGACCTATTAGTATCCGTCAGCTGTGCGCATTGCTGCGCCTGCACCCCGGACCTATCTACCTCGTAGTCTTCAAGGGGTCTTACTTCTTTCAAATGGGATATCTCATCTTGAGGGGGGCTTCGCGCTTAGATGCCTTCAGCGCTTATCCCTGCCGGACTCGGCTACCCTGCCATGGCTCTGGCAGCCAACAGGTACACCGGCGGTCCGTCCATCCCGGTCCTCTCGTACTAAGGACAGCTCCTCTCAGATATCCT
>CAZRKN010000071.1:0-23055 GCA_964600805.1 uncultured Bacteroides sp.
TCAAACTACACCATTCTGCGATAAGTTATGATACTTCTCATAAAAATCAAAAGTGACTTAAACCCTTACAAAACCGCTATTCTTCAAGGACTCAAGCCACTTTCTTTTCCCTGTTTAACATTTGTTTCTGAAAATCCTGACATTTCCCTGTTTATTTTATTGATGCCTTAATCTGACTCTTCCTTATTTTATCTTTAATTGCGGTAATCCATGCTTTATATTCGTCCGTCACCACAAATGCCATCTCTTGCTTTACCATATCTCCTCCATAGTATTCCCATTATTTTTTATATCGCATACTATTTTTACTTTATTATTCTTCCGCCCAAACAAGCGCACATTTAACCGCCTTTTTCCAACCCTTTAATAATTCTGTACGCCGCTCATCCTCCATAGCAGCATCAAATCTTTTATCCAGTTTCCAATTGGCGCAGATTTCTTCCTTATCCTTCCAATATCCGATAGCCAGTCCCGCCAGATAAGCAGCGCCCAATGCCGTTGTTTCAATGCAGCTCGGTCTATACACGGAATGCCCTGCTATGTCAGCCTGAAACTGCATCAGGAAATCATTAGCGCTGGCGCCGCCGTCTACCTTCAATTCGTGCATGGGCATGCCCGCGTCTTCCTGCATAGCCTTCAATACGTCTACCGTCTGATATGCAACAGACTCCAATGCCGCCCTGATAAAATGCTCTTTTTCACATCCCCTTGTAATTCCTACAATTGTACCTCTTGCATAAGGATTCCAGTATGGCGCTCCCATTCCGGCAAAAGCAGGCACGACATATACTCCATTGGTATCAGACACCTTCGTGGCATATACTTCCGATTGACCTGAATTCCTTATCATTCTCATACTGTCGCGCAGCCACTGGACTGCCGCCCCTGCCACAAACACGCTTCCTTCCAGCGCATATTCCACCTTCTCACTTGTCCCGGCAGCTATCGTAGTCAGCAGTCCATTTCCTGAAGTGATAGCGGCATCCCCCGTATGCATTAACAGAAAACAGCCCGTACCGTATGTGTTCTTTACCTGACCCGGCGTAAAGCAGCATTGTCCGAACAGCGCCGCCTGCTGGTCGCCTGCTGCACCCGCAATCGGAATCTCTCCTCCTAAAACCCCTGCATCTGTTTTTCCATAAACATAACCTGAGGGTTTGACGTCCGGAAGCATGCAGCGTGGTATACTGAATAATTTCAGCAATTCTTCATCCCAGCAAAGCTCATGAATGTTAAAAAGCATGGTTCTGGATGCGTTAGTATAATCCGTTACGTGTACCGCTCCTTTTGTCAGATTCCATATGAGCCAGCTGTCAACCGTTCCGAAAAGCAGCTCTCCTGCCTCCGCCTTCTGCCTTGCTCCTCCCACATGCTCCAAAATCCAGGCTATCTTGCTTGCGGAAAAATAAGCGTCAGGAATTAATCCGGTCTTTCTCCGTATCATATCCTCATAGCCTTTCTCTTTCAACTCATCTATCACTTCCGCAGTTCTTCTGCACTGCCATACGATTGCATTATAAACAGGTTTACCGGTTGCTTTATCCCATACTATCGTAGTCTCACGCTGGTTAGTAATTCCTATTGCAGCAATATCCCCGGCGGACACACTTATATTCGCCATAGCCTCCGTCGCTACCGCCAGCTGCGACGCCCATATTTCCCTCGGATTGTGCTCCACCCAGCCCGGCTTCGGATAAACTTGCGTAAATTCCTTCTGTGCCATGCTGCATATATTTCCTTCTTTATCAAACAAAATACATCTTGAACTTGTCGTTCCCTGATCCAGCGCCATAATATATTTATGCATATATCCTCCGTTCTATGGACATACTTGTCCACACACCCATGTTATAAACAGTATATATTATTTTTATTTTTCTGTTAAGACTCTTTCAATTTTTATTTGAATATGATAAACTACGCGAGGTACAATCAGTTATGCATGTGCATTTGTAAAACATATTTTTAAGACGTACGTTGCATTACCAGGTTTTAAAAAAAAGAGGAAATGATATTAAGATGAGTATTACAGTTGTATTAGAGCAAATGATAATTATTATGATTTTGATTTTAACAGGAATATTTCTTTTTAAAAAAAAGATGCTTTCCGAAGATACTTCAAGACAGATATCCGGATTGATTGTCAATGTCACCAATCCTGCGCTCTTAATATGTTCAGCTTTTGACGATACTCCGAAGCTTTCCCTCCACGAATTAGGGGTCGGTATGTGTGTGTTCTTGCTTTCCTATACCGTATTGATTCTTTTCGCTTATCTGATTCCGTTGATATTAAAGGTGCCGAAGCATGCACGGTATTCCTACCGTATGCTGACGGTTTTTGGAAATGTAGGCTTTATCGGTATCCCTCTTGCTTCCGCCGTTCTGGGTTCGGGCTCTTTGATTTTTGTATCTATGAGTAATTTAATTTATAATATTCTTGTTTATACTTTTGGTCTTTCTACGTTGAAAAAAGCCGCGTCGGAGCAGCATTCGGAAGAACAGGATTCTGATAATCAAAATTCCAATACAGATTCCGGAAGTCTTTTTCACAAGCTTGTCAATGCCGGGACTGTTTCCGCGGCATTGACTATCATATTTTACCTGAGCAACTTACGGATTCCATCAATCATTTCATCTTCGCTGACTTATGCCGGCCGTACCACTACGTTTTTATCCATGCTGGTACTCGGTGTCTCTGTTGCGCAGATGGCGCTTAAGGATATTTTTTCAAATCCAAAGCTCTATGCATTTGCATTCATCAGACAAATATTGCTTCCCGTTGGATTTACCTTAACGCTTAGTTTATTTATAAAAGAGCCTCTTATACTAAACACCTGTGCGCTGATGCTTGCGGTTCCGGCAGGCAATATGCCGCTTATGCTATCTAAGCAGCTGAATGTAGATGAGTCTACGATTTCCAGAGGAATCATTCTTACTACAATTTTAAGTCTGGCGACGATTCCGGTGGTGGCGTTGTTTATTCAGTAGTGTCATTATCTCCCAGCGTCTCTTTAACCACCTCATCAAAATCAGAATGTATCATTTGTGTTTTGTTAAAAATATTATATTCATCATACGTTTTTTCCCAAGCAGACTGTCTGGAAACCCTGCCTTTACTATTATCCGGTAAAACTTCATAACGTCAAAAAGCCAAAAATTCGTTGACACTTGACGAAAACTGTTCCATTGTGAATGTATTCATTTGTTTGAGTTTTTCCTTCAAGAGCACCATGCTGAGTGGTTATTTCCATTTTGGAAAACACCACATCTTCTTCTGCTGACTGGTACGGTAAAAACTGAAATTCTTTCATACATCCACCTCAATCCCTGCAATAATGTTATCGGTTTCTGCATTATACAGTCTGCACTTTTATCATATTAGTCGTACCGGACATGCCAATCGGTACGCCTGATGTGATTACAGCGATATCGCCTTTTTTCAGCAGTTCCATTTTTTCTGCCGCCTGAATTGCACTGTCAAACAAGTCAAACACGTCTTTTTCTTCCTTTAAAAGAATCGGGGTTACTCCCCGTGCCAAGGCAAGCTGCCTGCATACTTTTTCAGTCGTTGTACAGCCTATGATATCGCTTTCCGGTCTGTATCTGGATATCATTCTGGCCGAATATCCGGATTTCGTAACCGTGACGATTGCTTTTGCATTTAAGTCATATGCCGTAGTACAGGTTGCATGACAGATTGCATCCGTTATATTCTTATTTGCTTTTCTGTCGTGTGCAAAAAATCTTTGCTGATAGTCAACATCCTGCTCTGTCCGTTCTGCAATTCTCACCATAGCTTTAACTGCCTCGACGGGATATGCGCCTGCTGCCGTCTCGCCAGAAAGCATAATAGCGCTGGTTCCGTCATAAACCGCATTGGCGATATCCGTTGCTTCAGCTCTTGTCGGTCTGGGATTCTTAATCATGGATTCCAGCATTTGTGTAGCAATAATTGCCTGTTTACCCTTTTCGTACACCTTCTTAATAATCATTTTCTGAATTACGGGCACCTCTTCATAAGGGATTTCAACTCCCATATCGCCTCTTGCTATCATGATACCGTCAGACACATCTATTATTTCATCTACATTCTGCACTCCCAGCATGTTTTCAATCTTGGCAATTATCTTGATATCTTCGCCGCCGTTTTTATCAAGCAGTCTCCTAAGCTGCAAAATATCATCCTTGTTCTGTACAAACGATGCTGCTACAAAGTCTACATCCTGCTCGATTCCGAAAAGAATATCCGCTCTGTCTGTGTCGCTTAAATATGGCATTGAGAGATTTACGTCCGGTATGTTGATCCCCTTATTATTAGAAACCACGCCGCCGTTTATTACGCGGCACACAATATTGGCATGCTCCACTTTTTCTACCTGCATCTCTATCAGACCGTCGTCAATCAAAACCTTCATACCTTTTTCAAGGTCTTCATAAAGACGGTTATAAGTAACGGAAACCTTCTCCTGTGTCCCTTCGACCTCTTCTGAAGTCAAAGTAAACAGCTGTCCCGGATTCAAAGTCACTTTTCCATCTTTGAACTGCTTTACCCTTACTTCAGGACCTTTGGTATCCAAAAGGAGAGCAACGGGTTTTTTCACTTCTTCACGGATTTTCTTAACCATATCCATTCTTTTTTTGTGATCCTCATGCACGCCATGAGAGAAGTTGCATCTTGCAACATTCATTCCGGAAAGCATAAGCTGCCTCATTACGTCTTCGTTATCCGTCGCAGGTCCTAATGTACATACTATCTTTGTTTTGCGCATATTCCAAGTTCCTTTCTCTATAATTATTGTATAGGTAATTACGAAATTCTTTTTTTCAAACAGTCCGTTGTACAATATATACAAATCAACGCAGGCACGCTTGCGCTGATTTGCCGCTCGCAGCGGTACTAAGGCTGCAAAATACGCCGCCATAAGTACAAGACCACTTTCAGTTGTCTACGGCGGCAGAGCACCTGCTTATGCTTTGTATATATTGCACAACTACATTTTTGAAATTGGGAGTTTCGAAATTGACCATATCCGATAACCATGCATTATATACATATATAATTTATATATAATTAAAATAATTATACGCAACAAAAACGGGATTTGCAATAATTTCCAGCTTAACCTCAGGAATAGTATAAAAAATCGTCGCTCGGCAGCGACGATTAAGAGAATGCTTTGCATTCTCATTGGATTGATTTACACTGCGGCGTAATTTCCTATAAGATATAAAAGAATCGGCCCCGGTGGTGGAAGCACCGAAGCCAACTCTTTTCACATATACAAACTAAGGGATATAGGTGAAAGCTTATTCAACATCCTGCAATGCAGCGTAATCCTCTTCTCCTGTACGTATCTTTACTACTTTGGCAACATTGTATACAAAAATCTTGCCGTCTCCGATATGTCCGGTATAAAGCGCCTTCTTAACTGCTGTGATAACTGCGTCAACAGGAATCTTACTGACAATTACTTCAACTTTAACCTTCGGAAGCAGTGTTGCATCCATTTCAACACCACGATATACTTCTCCTGAACCTTTCTGGATACCGCATCCCATAACCTGAGTTACTGTCATTCCGGTTACGCCTAAGTCGTTCATTGCTTTCTTTAACTGGTCATATCTGGATAATTTTGCAATAACTACTACCTTGTGCATTCCCGTTGAAGATGTCGGATATTCCGCTACGACAGGAACGGCTGCATCTTTTTGTACCGCAGAAGCAGCGTCAAAGTCCTCTGTACCAAGACTGGTATTCTCATTGATATCCATCGTCATCGTATTGGAGATATCCATGATACTGAAGCCTGAGTAAGCAGATGCAAGACCATGCTCGCAGGAATCAAGCCCGACTATTTCTTCCTCTTCACTGACACGAAGACCAACTATTGCTTTTATGATTAAGAAGGCAATTGTTATTGTTACTGCCGTCCATGCTGCAACAGCTGCAAAACCAATCAGCTGTAATCCCAACTGTTTAAATCCGCCGCCGTAGAAAAGACCGACCACACTGTCATTTCCGGGTGCGGATGCAGTTGCAAAAAGTCCGACTGCTATAGTTCCCCAGATACCATTCAGGCAGTGTACCGCTACCGCACCTACAGGGTCATCAATATGAAGCTTATAATCCAAGAGCCATACGCCGAATATTACCAACAGTCCGGAAACCGCTCCGATAACCAACGCTCCCGTTACATCTGTAACATCGCATGGCGCCGTAATAGCCACCAAACCGGCTAAAGACGCATTCAGACACATAGAAACATCAGGTTTGCCATATTTTACCCATGTAAAAATCATACAAACTACGGTTGCAATTGCAGGGGCGATTGTCGTTGTCACGAAGACCGAACCCAGCTGCTCTACGCTCGTACATGCCGCACCGTTAAATCCGTACCAGCCAAGCCACAATATAAATACGCCGAGGCATCCGATAGTAAGGTTATGTCCGGGAATGGCATTTACCTTAACTTTACCGCCTTTTTCTTTTGTGAATTTACCGATACGCGCACCCAGCAGTTTCGCACCGATCAAAGCGGAAATACCTCCAACCATATGTATCGCGCAGGAACCTGCAAAATCGTGGAATCCCATCTGTGACAGCCAGCCGCCGCCCCATATCCAATGTGCTTCAATCGGATAAATCAATGCGGAAATCACTCCCGAGTAAATACAATAGGACAAAAATTTAGTTCTTTCAGCCATTGCTCCTGAAACAATTGTTGCAGTCGTGGCACAGAATACGAGGTTGAATACAAAGTTCGACCAGTCAAATTCCGCATAATTTGTGAAAATATCAAAGCCGGGTTTTCCGATAAGGCCAACCATATCTTCACCAAGCAGCAGACCAAAACCAATCAGTATAAAGACAACCGTACCGATACAGAAATCCATCAGATTCTTCATCAGTATGTTACCTGCATTTTTAGCTCTGGTGAAACCGGTCTCCACCATGGCGAAACCGGCCTGCATCCAAAATACCAGCGCGGCTCCGATTAAGAACCATACGCCAAACACTTCGCCGTTCACGGCACTCAAAATCTCTTCTGTCATAATTTTTCCTCCTCACATACAAAAATGTGGAGTCAATCCGCCTTTCCACAAGCTCCATTGCTCCACATTCTCATACAATATAAATTTTTACAATAAACCCTCTCCTGCGGATTATATTGTTATAAAGAAAAAAGCGCCACGAATTTCTTCATAGCGCCTTTGCCCTTACAAGTTGTAAGTCTATCACCATTTATTTTGATTGTCAATTAATTTTTTTATTCTTTTTAACCAATAATAGAAATATCTGTTACGGTACAACAGAACTTTTCTTAACTTGACTTATGTTATGGCATTCAGTTATACTGTATTATATTTGTCGGGTATCAATCTGCCAAAATACCTTAATGAGTATTATCTGGTATTTCAGACATTTCAGATGAAAAAGCATGATTGCGGAGCCCAAATTTGCATACTATGGAAAGGCATTTTTTATGATAAAGGTAGCATTTTGCGATGATGACTTGTCTGTACTAAATGAAATCAGCGCTTTGATTGAGCAGTATCGTACAGAGCGCAACCGGGAAATTGTGTACACAGCTTTCCACAGCTCTTTGGAGTTATTGGCTGAATTTGAAAAAGGAGCGAGTCCTGATATTCTGTTTTTGGACGTTATTATGCCGGGAGAAGACGGTATCAGTGTGGCCAAAGAAATTCGCCAATATAACGACATTGTCAAAATCGTTTTTCTGACATCATCCTCTGAATTTGCGGTGGAATCCTATACTGTAGGAGCATATTTCTATCAGGTAAAGCCCATATGTACTGAGGATTTTTTTCGTCTGATGGATTCAATCATCTCCGAATTTGAAGATATACGACAACGCAGCCTGATCCTTCAAAGCAAAAGCAGCATCACCCGAATCAGCCTGACAAAGCTGGAATACTGTGAAGTAATAGGACGTACTTTATTTTTTCATTTGGAAAACGGGACTGTAGAGGAAAGCAACGGGAGTATGGATGAGCTGTGCGGCAAGCTTTCGAAATATGATAATTTTATGCGGCCACACCGCTCATTCTTAGTAAATATGGAATATATCCAAAGCATCTCCTACAAAGCCATTACAATGAATGATCTTGCGAAAATCCCCATTCCTCACGGAAAATGTTCCGAGATAAAAAATAAATATCTCGAATATGTATTCAGCAGAAAACAGGTATTTATATCATGAACAGCATATATTTGATTAATTCTATTGCAGTGGGCGCCTTTGGCATGATTCTGTCTGCGGCATTTTGCGATATTCTATGGACATGGCGAAGACGTCTGATTATAGTGGGCAGCATAGCTTTAAGCCTATCAATTCAGGGATTGATATATTTTCTGATCAGCCCCGATATAGTTGTATACCTATATCCGCTCATCACGCATCTTCCCCTGATTATAGTGTTGTATGCCCTCAGCAGAAAAATCCTCTGGTCTACGGTTTCTGTGTTAACGGCATATCTATGCTGCCAGACCCGACGATGGCTTGCACTGCTTATCGTCACCATCTTTTCAGAAAACTTCATGATGCAGGATACGGCTGAGGTAATTCTGACGCTGCCTATACTGTTGCTTTTACTGCGGTTTATTGCGCCTTCCGTGCGTTCCGTATCACATAATACCATTTCAGCACAGTGGCAATTCGGTCTGGTTCCTGCCTTATATTATTGTTTTGATTACTTAGCGAGCATCTACACCAACCTGCTTTCGGAGGGCACCCTTGTTGTGGTGGAATTCATGCCGTTTGTATGCAGCGTAGCATATCTGATTTTTATAGTCTATTCTTCAACAGAGGGGCGGATACGCCTCCAGCTGGAACAGACACAGGATGCTATAAACCTGCAGATTTCACAGGCCGTCCGCGAAATTGAAGCCCTGCGGGAGTCACAGCAGAAAACCAGAACTTACAATCACGATTTACGCCACCATCTGCAATACGTATCTTCATGTATAGAAAACGGGCTCTATGAGCAGGCACAAGGGTATATCCGCGAAATATGTTCGGAAATTGAAGCGAATAAAGTAACAATCCTCTGCGAAAATGAAGCGGCAAATTTAATTTTTTCCGCTTTTGTTGAACGCACAAAAGCTTCAAACATTCCGCTTACAATAGACGCGGCACTTTCACAAAACATCCCTGTTTCCGAAAATGATTTATGCGTGCTATTGTCCAATGCGTTAGAAAATGCCCTCCACGCATGCCAGAGGCGAAAAGAAAGAGGCTTAACCGGAACAATTGATGTCTCGGCATATGAAAAAAACGGAAAATTCTTCCTGCAGATTATCAATTCCTGCGATGCGGATATAGTATTTCATAAGGATATTCCTGTCACGAATGCGCATGGACACGGAATCGGTGTACACAGTATCTGCGCTGTTGTGGATAAATATGGTGGTATATACAGTTTTTCGGTCAAAGAAGACAACTTTATTTTACGGGTTTCCATTTAATCTGATAATTGAGCCTGATAATTGAACCCATTTCAAATCACTGTCGAATCATTTCAATTCACAGCCGATTCATGACATCACATTCCTTTTTGACAGGCTGTTATGATACACTATTATAATAGTGAGAATTTGTTGCATTATTGAGACGAATGAGGGTATCAGATATAGTGGAAACGAAGATGAAAATGAATTTAAAACGGAACAGTTTTTTCCGGACTTTGCTCAAAATGAATATGCTCCCGCTTATACTGTTGACTTTGGTGATCACTGCATTCAGCACCATACAGTTTGCTGCGTCAATTAATGTTGAAACCAAAAATGGTCTGGTAAATATGTGCCACACCGTCATCGATTTGTTTGACACTGTATATGAAGGTGATTATCATATAGAATATGATGGCGACGCAGTACAAATGATGAAGGGAGAACACCTCTTAAACGATGACTTTTCTATTATTGACTCCATTAAAGAAAAGACGGATATAGACATTACAATTTTCTATCAAGATACCCGTATGATCACTACTATTCAGACCGATGACGGTATCAGAGCAATTGGTACAAAGGCAAATAGTACTGTTGTTAATGACGTATTAAACGGCAGTCAGCCGCATTTCTATGCAAGTACGATAGTAGAAGGCGTTAGATATTTTTCCTACTATGAGCCGCTTTATGCAGCCGATGGCAGCTGTATCGGAATGATTTTTCTCGGAAAACCATCTGCCGAAGTAGAAAGGCTGGTTTTTAATTCAATTAAGCCGACCATCACATTCGGTATACTCACAATGCTGATTGTAATCCTTGTAACGACGCGTTTTTCCGGTAAGCTGGTCTATACAATCCAAAGCATGAATAAATTTATATTAACAATCACCAACGGTGAGCTGCATACGAAATTAGATGCTAATATTCTGGAACGCAAAGACGAACTCGGGCAAATGAGCCGCTATCTTATCAAAATGCAGAAATCGCTTCAGGAGTTGGTGGAACAGGATATCTTAACCGGATTATACAACAGGAGAAGCGGTGAAAAACTACTCCGACGGACATGTGAGAACTATCGGAAAGACGGGGTGCCCTTCTGTGTTGCTATCGGCGATATAGATCACTTCAAGAATGTCAATGATACTTATGGTCATGAATGCGGAGATATAACTCTCGCAACGATATCCGAACGAATGAAGGAACATATGCGTGGCAAAGGATTTGTCGCCAGATGGGGCGGTGAAGAGATGCTGCTGGTATACAATAATATGCAGTTAGACACGGCTGTCTCATATATAAGTGAACTGTTGGAAGAAATTCGTGGTCAGCGCATAATTTACGGCGACACGACATTAGGAGTCACAATGACTTTTGGAATTACGGAAGGAAACGATGGAAAGGTCGAACATATCGTGCGTGATGCAGACGAAAAGTTGTATGAAGGAAAAAACAGCGGACGCAACAGAATTGTATATGAAATGAGTTAATCATGTTTGCGTAATCAACAGCATATGAGCGCCACAGCAAAAGACATCCCAATAAAAGGATGTCTTTTTGAGAACTGAACAGTACCTATACCCGAAACTGCTTAAAACTTCTCCGGTTCCGGATAATCCACACCGAAAGTATCGACAGTAACTGTCTGCATTACCTGCTCTTCCAGCGGTCTGTCGTTGTAATCGGTAGGTGTTTGTGCAATGCGGTCCACCACATCCATACCTTCTATCACTTTTCCAAACGCCGCATAAGCGCCGTCCAGATGAGGGCTTGTCTTGTGCATGATGAAGAACTGACTGCCAGCCGAATCAGGCTGCATGCTTCTTGCCATGGAGAGCACTCCTTCAGTATGCTTCAGGTTATTCTCAAAACCATTCTGCGTAAATTCGCCGCGGATAGAGTAGCCCGGACCACCCATTCCTGTGCCCTCAGGATCGCCGCCCTGAATCATGAAGCCTTTGATTACCCTGTGGAAAATCAGACCGTCATAAAAGTTTTTCTGAATCAGGCTGATAAAATTATTTACTGATATAGGTGCGATTTCGGGATATAATTCAGCTTTAATTATATCTCCGTTTTTCATGGTAAATGTAACGATTGGATTTTGTCCCATTTCTTTCATTCCTTTCTTAATTGGCCGGATGGTTAATTCCTTTGCAATTACCCATTCAATTATTTGTTTTAAATTTGTTTTCCTTTAACGGATTTTTATATATAATCATTTTATACGAAATAATCAAGAAGGTAAAGAGTATGTTTAAAAGGGTTGTTTTTATTTTGGAAAAAGAAAATGCGCAAAGTGAAATAAGCGCGTTGACAGATGAACTTGCGGCAAAAAATGTTGAAGCATGCATTAAGAGTGTGCATGATATCTTAATAAATAATGTTAATATGACGGAGAACATTAAAAATGAAAAAATTGATATGAGGTTACAAACAGAGCAGGCCGAATTACCGGATACTCTCTTTATTACAGATAATGCTGCCTGCCAGATGCGTATACAAAACAGCAAACTGCCTGTTATTGTCTACATGCATGATGAGAATCGCAATGAACGATTCTTACGCGCCGAATATGCCATAGAACATATTGAAGAGGTTGAATATGAATCGCTTAAGCTTGCATATTTAAGACTCACGGGACAGCCATGGACAATTCTGACGACAGACAGATGTAAAGTACGTGAAACTACAACTGAGGACGCAGACAGTTTTTACGAGATTTATAAGGAGCCGTCTATTACTCGTTATATGGAAGATTTATATAATGACAAAGCTGCGGAAATAGCTTATATTCAGGATTATATCAGAAATGTATATGCTTTTTACGGGTATGGAATGTGGACCGTTTTGGAAAAAAGCAGCGGAAAAGTCATAGGCCGGGCGGGTATCAGTTGGCGTGAAGGCTTTGATGTTCCGGAGCTTGGCTTTGTAATTGCAATGCCATATCAGCATCAGGGATATGCATATGAGGTATGTCGGGCGATTCTTGAATACGGAACGACCGAACTGGGTTTTACCTGCATTCAGGCCCTTGTAATGGAAGGGAATGAAAGGTCTAAATCGCTGTGTGCGAGATTGGGCTTTAAATATTATGAAAAGATAGAGATGGAAGGTGTAGAATATGAGAGATTGATTAGAAGTGATAGAAGATACCCGTAACCTGAGAAGCTCTGAGGAGCTTCTCAGGACAAGAAGTGTTGAGGTGTCAAAACCATTTTACAAATTATAAACTATCTCTTTATATGATTCCAGTTCTGATTCTACACAATTAAACATTGTTGTGGCATCTTTAAAATCAAGTATTTCTTTTATCAGCTTCCTTACTTCCTGAATTTTTTGCGGCTTATCATCCTTTGAATATTCTTTTAAAGACCTTTCCGTTACTTCTATGAGATATTCATATAAGCCTACTGCAATATCTGTCATAGGAACGCTCTTTTGTTCCTGCATTTTCCCGTCAGCGGATTCTTTGTCTTTTTTCATTGTTTCTTTTAATTTAATCCCGTTTTTAAAACTGAAACTCGGATTTTCCCTGCGAAGCATACCGGCCTTTCTTTTCGCATACTGAAGCCTCTGCTGTTCTGTCGCTTTTTCCACTGTACTGTTATATTCTCTGATAATTTCGTAAATAGCCCTGAATCTTTCGCTATCTTGCTTTGTTGGTTCCTTCCAGAATCCGCAGTCCTTCATTACACGAAAGATTGTACTAATGCGAATGATACGTTTTGTTGATATTTTCTGACCAACGTTTATCCGAAAACTGTTCAGGTAATCTTCTGCATTCATCGCCACTACAAGGATCATCTGCAGGTCAGCATAACATTCACTATAAACATACTTTATCAGATCTATATATTTTTTATAATTTACCATTGTATCAGGTTTCTCTATTTTCATTATACGATCGCAGAATTCCCTGTATTTTACATTATGATACTGCTTCTTATAATACTTCGTATAATCAGCCTGATATTCTGCTTCGATTCCGCAGCTTTCCAGAAATTCGTCACGAAGACTTTCGTTTTTATCATTCACTTTCTTAAATTCCGATGTTAAAAAATCATCATTCTCGCTTATTTTATCTATATCCCTAATGATCTTCCTGCCCAAATCATAAATGGATTGTAAATATTGATAGGTGCCTGCTTTTGTGCCGTTTCTCTTCTCATCATCCGCCACACTATCGAAGTATTGCAACAGCCTCTGATATGCCATCTCATCTATCTTACATTCATCTGCAGTCCATCTAACCAGAGTATGTATTATCTTTTGACAACGTATTGAGCGAAGCCTCAAAGCGTCGCCGCCAATATAATGCGCAAGTTCATGGATTAACTGACAGATGACAGCTTCAATATCATATAACGTTTGCTCATTGGCCGTTACTGTCAATATTCTATCACATGGCGGTATATCGCCTTTCAATGAAATCTGTTTAACAGACATGCTGGATGAAAAGCTGGGATAAATCAGGAATGTATAATTATACGGTTTTTCGCTCTCATCATTTAAAATCTGTTTGAGCCGATAAACATAAGCATTGTAAAATGCCATAATCTTCGGAGGAACAAAACAATAAGCCGCACTGACAGTCGTGGTCTGTACGAACTGCCTGTCGCTATGCATTGTGCTGTTGACTAAATTGTTGATTGCGGTAAAATACTCATCATATGCCTGAGCTATATCACTTTCGCGCACCTTATCTTCCCTTGATATTTTTTCGGATCCATACCCCATATTCCCGATTTTTTTCTCCATGTAGGAAATAAAATGTAAAAAGGATTCATAGATACAGCATACAAATTCTTCCGCAAATCCATTTTTAACTATACTGCATATACAGTCCCTTACTTCATATACAGGTAAAGTATACTTGCTTGGATCCGGTAAAATGTCAACGGTCTTTATCAGTTTACTGATATCAGTTTCCAACCTTTCTTTTACCTTCTCATAACTCTGTTCCAATTCATCAATTGGCTGCAGCTTATTTATCTGACCCAGATTTTTGTAAGCACCAATACCCTTCTTATTCGCATCTATTACCTTGATAAAGGTTTCAAACGTCCAGAACATCTTCTGATTGTTCTTATCATGCAATATCTGCATGATCCACATAAGCCATTGAACATCAGCCTTTTCATTGGTAATAGAAACATCATGTCTGCCATATATATTATAGAGCTTCACTCCGGGATTCCTGTTTTTTATTTTGCTTGCATACCACTCCTTGAATTGTTCATAATTCCTTACGCTGACATTTATCGTCACATGGAACTTTTCATCTGTATTTACTTCCGCCTTTTCCTCTGACAATTCCTGATATTCCTGTTCACGAACACACGGCGGCCAGAAACTGACCATGGAAAAAGTGTCAAAAATAATTTTTTCTTCTCCCTCGTCCAAAATAAACAGTTTTCTGATTCTATTTAAAAAATCACGAATTTTCACATTATGAGCAAATAAGACAATATCGCAATAGTCGTAAGAAACATACGCCAGATAGTTTTTACGGAATGTTCTTTTTATTTTTTTCAAAGCCCGGACAAGATTACCCTTGTGACAGATATGTATCATTGATAAAAAAATATATGGGTAGTTGCCGCCTTTATCACTCCAAAACTCTCGTACGGTTTCCTCACTGAAAGCGGTTCCATCCTTTTTATCCTTTTCCTCTATATTCAAAAACAGTATCTGCTCCTGAGAACTGAAATCCTCGACATTCTTCTTTTCCCTAATCTTCCATTCTATAAGTTCCTTATAGCCGGACGTAAAAGGATGTAATTTCCCGGGGTCTATATCTTCCGTCACTTCTTCTACCTTAAGCTCATCAAAAAAACCAAGAACAACCGGATTTTGCACTTCGTCCAAGTCAAAGCTTTTAGGAACATACCACTTGTTGAGTTTCATAATTCTAATGTCAATTTTTTTTTTCATATTTCCCCCGCGCAAAAGTTTTGGGTTCTTACTCAGTATAAAGATCTGTGTAAGAACCCATTTAGCTTTGTTCTTTTCTGATTTTTCTATTTTATCTGTTGAACATATGAAGTTCCTGAAGCTCCTCTAAGTCAAAATCAACCTCTTCATCGTCATAATCATAACCACCCGACACCTGCTCCATCATTGACCGTTCCGGCCAATCATAATAATATTCACCAAGCAAAGGCCGTCTGCTCTTCATTTCTAATTCATATACTGCAGCCTTATCCATACTGCGCACCCCCAGTCTATCTTCAACTTCTTAAAGAAGTTCCTACTTATTCCGACTAAAATAACCAACTCTGCATATTTAAACCAATGCAGTCAATAGGCTATTCTTCTTTATTCTATATGATATATCGTAATTTGTCAAGTGTTCCTAAATAGCGGCAAACAAAAAATAATAATAAAACAATCGGTTTGTTGACCCCTTTAGTCAATTTCATTTTTAATCACTAATATCATCAGCCGTAAAAATATCCACCGATCCATCCTCCGAAATCACCAATATCATTGCCTTCCGGGATTCCTTTTTCAGAAAGGTAAGATATTTTAATGCTGAATTATATCTCGCTCCTCTTGCAGGCGAACCTTTTTTCTCAGCGACCCCATCCAAAATCATACCGATTCCATATAAATTACCGTCGGTGTCAAAAATAACACATCCGTCAATCGCATTAAGATGATTTATTTCCTGCTGAATAAGATCTTTTCTGTCATATTCTCCGCACTTCTGCTGTAGGTACTCAGGGGCCGGAAGTCCATACTGTTTATCCCCCAGCCTTTGCGTTTCAATAAGAGCATCGGCAGGCTCCATGATAACAAACATTGTGCCATGCGTCTGTTCCGTAGACTTTTTGATATTCTTAAACAGTTCCTTATAATTTTCTTCTGTTCCTCCAAAATACGCCTTAAGTTTTTCGGTCATAAATTCTTCCCGTAATTTCCGGTCAACTTTATAATGCCCATTTATGGAGGTAAATATATATATATCCCCTAGAAATATATCCCATTGCATATGTCTTTTTATATTCACTCTGATATATGGAACAGACATTACATTCCTTTTTTTAAACTTTTGAAACAACACGCTCTCTGTGCAGATTCCAACAACATGAAACATATTCTCTCGCTCATCTGCTTCTAAAACAAGATATAATTTATTCTGAGTAATCTGCAGAAGCTTCCTGATCAATCTTCTGTTCGAAGGAATGAATTCAATTTTGCTGAATCCATAAAGAAAATCTTCCGGCTTTAGATGCTTTGATGCTTCACTCGACAGGAAAATCATATTGGATTCACAGTCAGACTTTTCATAGTATTCCCCTGAAAGATTGTCAATAAAATCAATATTGAGCGGTGAAAATAATTCTTGCATATTTAAAGCAGCCCGTACTTCAGCGTCCTTCAAAATTTTCTGTGTTATACCAACATATCCGCTATCAGAAATTTGGCTGTCATTTTGAATACCATTTACTACTTCTTTCACACATTGATTAAATACATCTGTCAATTTTTGAAACACACATTTTAATAACATTTTGCCGTTATTGCTATCCAAACATTCAGAAAAAAATACCCAAAATACCTTAAATTTTACCATTCTTTCTTTATCATTATATATTTCCGATTCTTCCAAAACATAACAAGTTTTTTTCAAAGTATTTTGAATGTAATCTTTAATAAACTGCCTATAACCTACCGCTGTCTTGTTTTCGGTCACTGATGCCGGTAATAAATGACCATCATAGCAGATAACTTCCTCATTCTCTGATTTTTTAACAGAAAAATAATGAAGTTCTGTTTCTTCACATGAAGCAGGATTAATAAAAAGCTCTTTTAACGCAGCCTGAAAAATCTCCTGCATTTTATCAAATTGTATAATATCAGTTTGTTCCTTTTCTGTCATATTATGAACCTCTTTCGTATAAACAGTCTCCTGCTATAAACATATCAATGATTAACTTATTTTTAATATTCAGAGTGCGTCTACTATTATATTTGACCCTGATTATAAAATCAAGCCTTAGCAAAAAAAATGCAATAAATTTGTAAATTTTTGTAATTATACTTTTCAGTTCATGTTCATTTCTGTCTTCAACTGATATCTTCAGACACAATATTCCTCCACATATCTTTCCGCGCTCTCCAATGCTATCTCATACTTCTCCGCACATTTCTGCACAATGACATCACGAGATATATCTAATTCCTGATATGACTGAATCAGTATGCGGATTTCTCTTTCGATTCCTTTTTCAAGTCCCTCTTCGTATCCTTCCTGTCTCATGTCCTCAAATGCTTTGCACATATCATATCTCTCCTTTCCGCCTTCTATGGTCTTAAACTTTTCCGGTATCTTTATATTTGCAATAACCTCCAGCATGTCTTTTGTATTGCTGTCTATCTTGCTGTATGCTTCACGATTTTCTTCCATGACGCTCTTTAGTTTATTCTTGTCTTTTGAATATCTGACAGACTCAAATACCTGACGCAGTCCGGTACGGTATTCATCGAACGTGTCATGTTCCTGACAGTCATATAGATTCAATTTGTAGTTTGTTACAAATACTTTTAATTCGTCATCAATATCCAACAGTTCGTACAGACATTTAGCTCCATCCCACGGATGGTCAATTCCAAAATACACTACCAGCGTAATAATCGGTGCAAATTTCTCTTCTTTACTAATGCCGGACATATATTCATCACCATCTCTTAAATCTACGGACTTTGCATGTAAACTTTTTTTCTGTTTCCATTGTTTATGGTATCCGTTGCTCTCCGATAGCATATTTCTTAAAACCATCTGATAGTCCACATAAGTCTGATTCTCTATTACAAGAATGTGAAGCTTTCTTCCGTGCCATGTACGCACTTTATCTACAATTGTTTTAATGCTTCCGGAGCTTTTCTTTCCTCTGCGTCCTTCCATATTTCCGGCTGCTTCCTCCTTCACGGTGTTTACAATCTGTGAATCCGCTGCTTCCAGTTCCTCAGCCTTTACTATCTGTTTTCCTTTGAATAATGCTCCGTTTATCTGGTCTGCAAATCTGTCGTTGTCATCCAGATAATCAAACTGATAATCATCTTTTATCCCCATCAGTCTTCCTCCCTTATTTTATTTTCATATTAGGGATTCGGATTCCATGACGTGGATTAAAGATGTTCCAGAATTTCAGATTCCCAGATATGTTTTATTAATTGTAGCACAATTGTTGTTATTTTGTAAAGTAGATTATTAAAATGTTAAATATTTGCAGAAAATTAAACAACGTAATTACGATAACGACCAACAGGATTCAATATATTGTATATAATAGCATCTGAAAAATTAATTTGATACATTATATGGTATTGTTCAGCATTACTAAGTGCAAAATTGCCGTTGCTTTACTTATTAATATTGATTGTGATAGTATAAATTCAACAACTGTAAAACGATATAATATTAACGTTAGAAAGGCGGAGAGGAGAGATATAATATGTGCAAAGCATTTGAGGACATGAGACAGGAAGGATACGAAGAGGGATTTGAAATAGGCATCGAAATATGAACCGAAATAGGCATCGAAATGGGAACCCTCATACTGATTCAGTCATATCAGGAATTAGGTATATCTCGTGATGTCATTGTGCAGAAATGTGCGGAGAAGTATGAGACAGCATTGGAGAGCGCGGGAAAATATGTGGAGGAATATTGTGTCTGAAGATATCAGTTGAAGACAGAAAGGCTCGTCTTGTAAATCGCTGTTCATAATTTGTTCATATTTAATTTAAAGAAACTTCACTTGTGAAACATTTTTTAGACATTTCTTATGCATATACTATTATTAAAGAAAGCAAATGAAATAATTCAGATAATCTGATTAATTAATACTTTTTCATAATAAATGCCAAGTAAATTCGTTTACTTGGCATCCTCCCTTTTTATGCGTAATCGAGAAGTGGGAATCTACTCGCTTTTCGGAAAATATTCCTGATACAGTAATCCACTGCCTTTTCGACAGCTTCCGGATATTCCATTTCCTTTGCGTAAGCTCTGACCTTCGCAACATACTGCGCGTATTCTTTCAGCAGACTGCACTGCCCTTAGTAAAACTTAAATAACAACATTACAAAGGTGTAATAGATTAAAAAATCGTGAAGCGGAAGCTTCCTTTTTAAAGTGCGGAGAATATTATTACTTGGTTATTATCAAAATCCATTACGACTGCCAGTACATTTCTACCTTGTCGGCAGCCTCTTCCCGGCTTAATTCATACTCTTCAATAAGCTGTTGCTTTGCCGTTTCTTCAGTGCAGCCTAATTTCTTTATTATCCTTATTGATTTCATAACAGACTCTTCCAGTGCTTCTTCCCGGCCTTCACGTCTGGCTGCCTGTACATCCCAGCCTTTAAAGTGTGCTAATAATTCTCCCATCTTTCTCTCCTTTATCTGTGCAGTGAATGCATCTACTTCCTCATTCGGTATATTCAACCGGTTAAGCAGAATCCCTTTGTTTTACTGATTCCTTTGTGATTTTTCTACATTTCTTTCTCATAATCCGCCCATATAAAAGCTATGTATCGGAATATCTGCATAACTACATTATAATCCACATTTGACTTATGTTCAATAAGAGAAATTAAAAAAAACGGTGTTTCGTCATTTTTACATGAATCCTCTTTAATATTAAATAAAATTTTCCGGGATACTTGCTTGAAATTATTAGAATTAAGCATGACTCCTTGTTACAATAACAGAAAATAGTATCATAGAATTTGATACGATATCTCTGCCGTCACTATAACATGGTTCTTACAGTGATGCAAGTGAGACTCTCAATTTTTCGCTTGCTTTTTTTCATAAAATATCAATTCAAAAACATTTTTGGCATAATATTTACCAATAATACAGATAAATCATCATCATAAAACGTTGCCTTATAATAAAAATTTGTTGAGTTTCGGTAAAATAATGATATACTATATTTAACAGCAGTAATTTCTGCTGCAAACACAGAACGAGGATAATACATGAGCAATAAAGCAAAAATCCGCGAGGAAGCAAAGAAACTGAATCCGATTGACGATTTAATGTTTCGTAAAATGGCGGAAGATGAAAAATTTTGTGAAGAAATCCTACAGGTGATTCTTTCTGATTCAGAATTAACAGTATTAGAAGCCACGCCCCAATTTGTCGGTACAAATCTGCAGGGACGTTCCGTAATCCTTGATGCAAAATGTGTGCTTGGCAACGGACGGAAAATCGACATTGAAGTACAGCGTGCCAATGATGACGATCACCAAAGGCGCGTCCGGTATAACGGTGCAATCCTTACAACAAATCAGACAGACCCCGGTGATAAATTTAAAAATGTTCCAGATGTCTGCGTGGTATTCATTTCCAAATTTGATATCTTTAATGGCAGTCTTCCACTATATCATGTAGACCGTGTTATAAGGGAAACAGGAGAAAAAGCCGATAATGGATTTGAAGAGGTTTATGTCAATGCCAAAGTAAAAGATGGTTCTGATGTTTCGGAACTGATGAAAGTATTTGTTGACGATAATGCTTATAATGATAAGTTTCCCATTACTTCCGGAAGCAAACACCGGTACAAAGAAACAGAGGAGGGACAGAAAGTTATGTGTGAAATAATGGAAAGAATTGCGGAAGAGGAACGCAACGAGGGAAGAATAGAGGGTGAAACCCGCATCAATACTCTCAACTCTATTCTGATAAATTTGAACAGATTTGATGACTTGAAACGCGCTGCTACAGACAAGGATTTTCAGATGCAGCTCATGATTGAACTTCTGCCTGAAGAATCGTAGCATACAGAAAAAACATTAAATATGAAAAATCCGGTAATAAGAAAAACCAATAAAGTCCCGTGTGGAGTTATTGGTTTTCTTATTATTCCGGTTTTAAAATCATTCCGCTACTACTGTTTTTCTTATTATAATAAATTTACTCACTTTTCCGAAAATATTCCTGATACAGTAATCCACTGCCTTTTCGGAAGCTTCCTTTTTAAAGTGCGGAGAATATTATTACCTGGTTATTATCAAAATCCATTACGACTGCCAGTACATTTCTACCTTGTCGGCAGCCTCTTCCCGGCTTAATTCATACTCTTCAATAAGCTGTTGCTTTGCCGTTTCTTCAGTGCAGCCTAATTTCTTTATTATCCTTATTGATTTCATAACAGACTCTTCCAGTGCTTCTTCCCGGCCTTCACGTCTGGCTGCCTGTACATCCCAGCCTTTAAAGTGTGCTAATAATTCTCCCATCTTTCTCTCCTTTATCTGTGCAGTGAATGCATCTACTTCCTCATTCGGTATATTCAACCGGTTAAGCAGAATCCCCACTATATCTGAAATAATTGTAAGCAAATATTCCGGAGCGTTCGCGGCAATATCGTTAATATACTTCTTAACGTCATCATCGCTCAGCTTATCATAGTCAGCCTTATCTTTTATCCTGTCTACCATCATTATTACGGAAAGTTCATTTTCCTTATCCATAAGCTCCTGATTAGTGTAATCTTTTAGCTGTATTAATATACATCTGTAATTCGGTATGTATTCGCCCAAGATATCACTTAAAAGAACTCTATCATGCATCTTAGTGGCTGCCGTCCAATTATCAGGTCCATCATAGAACAAAATCGGAAGGATAGGCGGATATCGGAATCCCTTTGTTTTACTGATTCCTTTGTGATTTCTCTCCATTTCCTTCTCATAATCCGCCCATATAAAAGCTATGTATCGGAACATCTGCATAACTACATTATAATCCACATTTGACTTATGTTCAATAAGAGAAATTAAAAAAAACGGTGTTTCGTCATTTTTTACGTGAATCCTCTTTACGATATCTGAGTCGCGTTCATTCGTGAACATAGGCAGATATTGCGTTGTAACGTCTTCGATATCCTCCGGCCTTATCGTCTTTAACATAGGAATGTCCACGTAATCTCTTAGAAACTGTGCACATAATGTTGAATCTCCGAAAATCTTTTTGGCAGAACTGTCCTTGGGCATGCTGTTTCTCAAACCGGTCTGCTTTGTTTTTTCTGTTGGCATTTTTGTATACCTTCCTTTCCGGCATGGTATACAAAACATAGATATGTCCTACGCTTTTCTGCATCCCATGCGTTTCATATTAAATTAATTTTTTCCGGGATACTTGCTTGAAATTCTTAGAATTAAGCATGAGTCCTACAATAACAGAAAATAGTATCATAGAATTTGATACGATATCTCTGCCGTTACTATAACATGGTTCCTGCAATGATGCAAGTAAAATTCTCAATTTTTCACTTGCTTTTTCCAAGTCAAATACCCCGCGGCAAGCTGACGGGGCATAAATCTTGCAACGCAGCAGAGCTGCGGGGTATTTGACCCCCGCGGCATTCGCCAAATGCTCGTGCAGGCACGGCACTTGGCTCATTGCTCGCGGGAATAAAATGTCTATGTTGTTATCATGTAACACGGTAGTATATACTCTGCTTTTAGTAAAAACTTAATATTAAATTTATATAATAAATAATCAATTCTAATACATTTTCTGCAGAATAAATACATAAATTATCAATGCCATTCATTTTCTGCAGAAT
>CAZRKN010000072.1:0-22870 GCA_964600805.1 uncultured Bacteroides sp.
ACCCATGTACAATAGTTAGGACCTACGGCTTCCTGCATCTGTACGAACCGGGAGTCTCCTACAAGAATAATTCCTGCTGTATTTCTTACATCAGGTATGGGAGTTATTTCGGGAACTGCCGGTGCTGCGGGAGTTGTTGGTTGTGCAGGAGTCTGAGGAACGGGAGTGTTAGAAGCCTCTTGCATGCTTTCCCATGCGGCAATAAGTGCGTTCAACTGTTCATCTGTAAGCGTAATGCCCTGAGCTTGAAAACTCTGCAGTAACGCTGTGAAAGCAGCATCCGTAGGAGTGTCGTTTTTTATATTGTTTTCTTGAAGATATTTATTACTGACAAAGCCCCTGAGTTCATTATTTTCACCGTAGGCAATTTCGTACCAGTTAGTATCTGCCTGTCCAAGTACGATGACTGCCTGTCCACGATTTAATGTGCCGACTTTTTCAAAGGCTGTCGAAGGACCTTTTCTTATGTTTACGGTGTTGATTACATACATTATTATGGCTTCTTCGTATTCTTTGACCGTGTGCCCCAAAACGTTATGTTCATTGGTGGCGGAAAACTTGATAAATCCGGTTTTGGTCTCCGCTGCCGTACCTGCTGTTGCATACTGATTTTTGTAATTATCAACATTAAAATTGCTATTATCGTTCGATACTGTGATTTTTCTATCTGAATCTGTGCCGGAGATATCGGTTTTGGCGATTACTTCAAAATGTTTGTCACCTGACTGAACTTGTTTTTGAATAGGTGCATCAAAATTGCCATGAAGCGCTGATTTAATGGTTGAAACCGATGCGACATCATTATGCTTGACGTCCTGACTACCGCATCCATAGAGTAGGAGTGAGAGGATTAATGTGAGAATTATTGATAATTTTTTCATTTGGTATATTCTCCTTTTTTCTAGTATTGTTGCATGATAAAGTATACAGTGTAAATAGATATTATGCAAGTAAAATAGTACGAAAAAGGAATTTTACAGTGAAGAACTATTCTCGCATAGAAAAAGAAGCCAAAAAATTTATATTGGAATACAAATTATTTTATTTCTTTATTATAGAGGCCGACATGGAAATTAACTTCCACATGCAGGATATAATCAGATTACATAAAAACGCCACAAAAACAATGCATATCGGACTTATTATGAATCTGACCGGTATAGAATCAATTTTAGAAAAATTTATGCATCTCATAAAGACGTATACGTGTGTAAGATAAATATAGAGGGAATTTCTTCCTAAAAATGCAAATATTTTTTCATGTATCTGGCATTTAGATGCAAGAATAAGAATGATTAACGTCCAAACTACGGTTGCGCCAATTTGAAACCATAGCTGATAATCTTCAGGGTCACCGCTCAAATTTACATTGTCCAAATTTACGCCGCCTTCCAGTCCCCATCTTATAACGAATGTCATCCCTATTGTCAGTAGGGCAGTCATAGGAATCCACACCTTGTCTACAATCTTTTTAGTTGTTTGCTCATATTCTCCTACGATTATGCCTATAGCGAAGGCAATATTAGATACAAACCAGAATGGCGCCATCTCATATTGATTAAGCTTATAGCATAAAGCATATGTGAATATGGAAAAAGCTATTACTCTGATTCCTTTAACTCGTATTATCGTATAGATAACTATAAATCCTATATAGAATATGAATAATACGCACATATACCAGTAATTATAACCGCTAATAAGAAGACAAAAGTCATGGATTGAGGTCAGATCTCCGGAAATCAGTTCAATAATGCCTATCACGATTAAATATGGAATAAACACATTTTTTATCCTCTTCCATATAAATTGCCAGCTCATTTTTCTGTTTCCAAGGGATTTCACCATGGCATATCCTGAGAAGAGGAAAAATATATCCACACCGTATATCCCCAGTTTTGTCAGGGCAAATCTAAAAGTTTCTACATTTCCATCTAATGTTACTATTATATTTATCCAATCTCCATAATGTGATAATACCACCATCACTGCTGCAATTCCGCGAAACCAGTCTGTCTCGCGTTTATTCATAAGAGTTTTTTTATCTGTGTTGTCCATATTCATACCTCTTTTTATTTATGGATTATTTATTGATACGCTTATGGAGCGTACAAAGATATTATATTTGATTATAAGCTGATAAGTACATAGGTGCAATAAGATGCGATAAGTTTAAAGAAATCTTAAGAAATGAGAAAAATAAAATCACTTTGATAACTTGCAATAAGCGTAAGTTGATGTTGACATATAAAGCCGCCCTTTAGAGTCGGCTTAAGCAACAAACTTTAAGATTCCGGATTATAAGAAATGTCATGCTGTATTGAACGGTATTGATATATTCGCCGGACTTTTCTGACTGTTGGCTGATCGTAAAGGCATTAATCAATAAATATTGAGTTAATAATAGTTTAAAATGCAGTGTCTTAAGTGAATATGCTGAGTTTGTAAGTATAGCGAGACAGTATATTGCAGATAGATACAAGCTGAATGAAGCACTGAACATGGCGATAGACTACTGTATAGACCATGATATATTATCAGAATTCCTTAAGAAATACCGTTCGGAGGTGTTGGGGATGTTGTTGGAAGAATTTGATGTGAAAAAATATGAGAATACCATAAGAGAAGAAGGGAGAGAAGAATGCTTGGAACTAATGAGCAGGCTGGCTGAAATATTAATAAATCAGAATCGGTCAAAAGATTTACAACGTGCTTTTAAAGATTCTGAGTACCGGAAGCGCTTGCTTAAGGAAATTGGTTTGTAGTTTCTGACAAAAGTAAACTAAATAGATTCAAAATTATAATCCTAATATAAAGCTGGATTGGTTAAATAGGATTGATTAAATAAGTTTTTCCTGTTGTATTTTAGCTCCATATTGGATATAATGAAATTAACCTGAAATGTGCGATAATTCCTGTTATTTTGAACCTACAGTTACTTTAAACGGGATTCCTATATCTTCATGTGGATGTCAGGCCTTCGGTCATTATGGACTTTGTGCAGGGGAAGGCAGAAACATGATTGCGGTTACCCACCTAGCTGTTGCTAGGAGTCAAAATACAGGATCCGGCATTTCGGGGGTATGCAAAAGCAGCCGTTGTGGCTGCTTTTTCTTAACTTTTTGCAGAGTGCATTTTCCGTCTGGCGTATACATAAATATATAAAAGTGAAGACTGAGAAGGAGGCATGGTTATTAATTTAATGAATAGAAATCCGGAAAGCGGTAATTTAAAAAATTTAATGAAATTGCTATGTATTCTGGCGGGAATGGTATTTCTGTTTATGATTTGGCTGAACAGTATGGGGACAAAAAAGGAAATACCGCAGGGAGAAGGAATAAGCACAGAGGATGTACATATTCTGATTCAGGCGCTGGGGGCATCGGTAGAAATTGAAGAAAATCAGGCTATAGAAAAGGCTGAACTTACATATGGACAGTATAAAAGCATATATGAACAATTAAACGGCGCAGATATGAATATTCCTGATTTTACAGAAAAGTATGAGGATTCTCATACATTTTTAAAAGAGGACTGGTATCAGGCATATAAGCTCATGCTGGCATATCTGGATACGGATTCTTCAATATGGGAGACTACAATATTTATAATAAAGGTAGATGCACAGAACAAGAAGCTGTATACGCAATACGGCGAGTATGAATATTTATCTTCGTCTTTTGAAGATTCGGAATTTTCCAAGGAAGAGGTTTATGTTAAAGGGGAACAGCTTCTTACATGTATGCGGGTACTGCCTGATGAAACCATTCTGGAAAATGTCTGGGTTATGGAAGTAAATGACGGAAGCCATGATGCAGAAAGCGGAAATGATATAATAATGGAATGTTTTTATCATCAGGTTAATTTTACGGTGCCGGCAGATTCGGATGTAGCCGGAATGGCAGTAAGAGAGAGCGTTTCGGACTTGACATTTAAAGAAGGCAGGCTTACGGGACAGCGTCAGAAGCAGGATAAAATCCACGGTAAACTGCTAAGCGTATCAGATGACTTTATGGAGATAGAGGGGTATGGTCTATATGAGACAGAAGAGAACCTTGAGGTATATAAGTTATGCGGTGCGCTGGAAGCACAGAAAAAATCGGATCTTATGATTGGTTATGATTATACGGACTTTGTAGTTTGGAATAACAAAATCTGCGCCTGCCTTGTGTCCAGGGAAGGTGAGATGGATCAAATCCGTGTATTGCTTAAGAATACAGGAAATGCCAGCTACTATTATGATGAGGCTCTTGTTACGGTGGATGGGCAGCAGATTAAGGTTAAGGCTGACGAGCTTAAAGAGGGGGAGAGGGTTTCCTTTCAAAGTTCTGCATTGACTGATACAGTCAAACTGGAAATAGAGGGTATTAACAATGAAAACAATTCATACAGGGGAAGACTGGAATTTTACAAGACAGATCAGGGAATGGTGATTATAAATGAACTCCCGTTAGAAGAATATTTATATGCCGTGGTTCCTAGTGAGATGCCGGCATATTATCCCATAGAGGCATTAAAGGCACAAGCGGTATGCGCCAGAACTTATGCGTACCGTTATATATTACATGCGGGACTGCCTGCTTTTGGTGCGCATTTGGATGATACTACATCTTATCAGGTATACCATAATATTGCGGAGAATTCTGCAACGACCACGGCGGTTAAGGAAACGGATGGAATGATGTTGTACCATCAGGGCGAGCTTGCGGAAAATTATTACTATTCGACATCGTGTGGTTATGGTACGGATACTACGATATGGAAAACAGGAAATGGACAGGCGATTGATTATATCAGACCGGGAAAACTTGGCATCAAGGAAGACGGTCAGCTGAAACCGGGGGCAGAAGAAATGGAGAAGGAAGAAAATTTTGCCGCCTATATAACCGCTGTGGATGATTCGGATTTTGAAAGTAACGAGCCGTGGTACAGATGGCAGTATGAAGTGGAGAAGATTGATACGGATGAATTGATAGAAAGGATTAAGGAACGGTATCGCGCCAACGCTTCGCAGATTCAGGTAAGGAAGGGAAAAGAAGGCGAATATTATTATGTATCGGAAGATATAGAGGATATCGGGAAACTTAAGGATATCTATATAAGTAAAAGAGGTGCGGGCGGCATAGCGGATGAAATGATTGTTGTCGGAAGCAGGGCTGTCATTAAAGTAATTTCAGAATATAATATCAGACGCATTTTATGTAATGGTGAAAGCAAAGTAATCAGGCAGGATGGAAGCAGCATAGCAGCAGGAAAGCTTCTGCCGAGCGCTTTTTTAATAATAAAGGCTGACAAAACCGGTGAGAATATGGTAGGATATACTTTAGTTGGCGGCGGTTACGGACATGGCGTAGGTATGTCGCAGAATTGCGCCAAAGAGATGGGAAGTCTGGGATATGACTATCAGGAAATACTTGCGAGTTTCTTTACGGACTGCGAGGTAAAAGGTTAAATGGCTTGCGATATGCAGGGGTGTAATAATGAAAACAATTATCAGGTTATACTATATTTTCAGAGATTTTTCCAAACAGATGACGCGCAAAAATATAAGTGCGTTTGCAGCCAGCTCCGCATTTTTTCTGTTTTTGTCACTGGTTCCTCTGTTAATGGCGTTGTGTGCGATTTTGCCGTTTACAACATTGACTGCGGAAAATCTGATAACCGCTATCATGAGGGTTTTACCCAATGCCATAGACGATTTCGTAGTAAAAGTGGTATATGATGTATATTCTAAATCTACCGGAACTATTACGGTATTTGCCATTGTAGCCATCTGGTCGGCTGCAAAAGCTATGCTTGCACTGATACGGGGACTCAATGAAGTGAACGATATAGAAGAGAAGCGAAACTATCTGCTGCTTCGTCTGGTTGCATGCTTTTATACGATTATTATTTTAATTGCAATTATTCTTGCAGTTTTCGTCATGGTATTCGGTAATGTCATAGTTGATGTGGCGCTTAAGGATTTTCCGCAGCTGCAGATTATCGTACAGTTCATCATGCATTTTCGATTTATATTCTCATGGTTGATACTGACCTTGATTTTTGCGCTTATATACTCTTTTGTTCCGGCTGTAAAACTGAAATATAAGAAGCAGCTTCCCGGTGCGGTTTTTTCAGCGGTAGTCTGGAGTATTGCATCTTATATTTTTGCGGTATACGTTGAGAACTTTAACGGGTTCGGCACATATGGAAGTTTGACTACTGTGGTCATTATGATGTTTTATTTTTATATGGTGATGTACATACTTTTGATTGGTGCGCACATTAACCGTTATTTTGGACCTGTCTACAAATTTTTATTCGGATGGCTTGACAAGTCGGGTAAAACTCATTAGAATAAAGTGAAATAAACAAAAGCCATGAAGGTGCCAGTAGGGCGGTATTTTCTTACAGAGAGAGGGAGTCATCGGCTGTAAGCTTCCTTAAGTTCAGATAGTGTCCCGAATTTCCCACCGGAGCTGCTTATGTGAAAGACCGTGAAGGTTCAGTAGTATAAGCCGTAGGATGCACGTTACGCAAAGAGGGTCTGTTTGTCAGAATGACAGACAGGAAACTTGGGTGGTACCGCGGATTGTTTCGTCCCATGTGTTGTTATCAGCACATGGGATTTTTAAATGAAAAATTTCAAAGAAAAATTATGAAAGGAAAAGAGAATATGAAAGAGAAGCTGGAACAGATAAAAGCAGAAGCGCTGCGTCAGATTGAGGCAAGTGATGCTCTGGAGAAGTTGAATGAAGTGCGTGTCAACTTTCTTGGTAAAAAGGGAGAACTGACGAGCGTATTAAAAAGCATGAAGGATGTTGCACCGGAGGAACGGCCGAAGGTAGGACAGCTGGTGAATGAAACGAGGGAACAGATTGAAAGCATACTTGAGGCTGCGATTGCCAAGATGGAAAAAGCGGTAAGAGAAGCTCAGATGAAAGCAGAAGTAATCGATGTTACCCTGCCCGCCAAAAAGGGTACGATAGGGCACCGCCATCCGAATACAATAGCCATGGAAGAAGTAGAAAGAATCTTTGTCGGCATGGGATATGAGGTAGTGGAAGGACCTGAGATAGAGACAGATTACTATAATTTTGAAGCCCTGAATATTCCGGCGGACCATCCTGCCAAGGATGAACAGGATACTTTCTATATAAATGGTGATTTTTTACTTCGTACACAGACTTCAGGCACACAGGTGCATGAGATGGAAAAAGGCAAGCTGCCTATCCGTATGCTTGCTCCAGGAAGAGTATTCCGCTCCGATGAAGTAGATGCGACCCATTCACCTTCTTTCCATCAGATAGAAGGACTTGTTATTGATAAGCATATCACTTTTGCAGATTTAAAAGGCACTTTGGCAGAATTTGCAAAAGAGCTGTTCGGCGAGGAGACAAAAGTTAAGTTCAGACCACATCATTTTAACTTTACAGAGCCGAGCGCCGAGATGGATGTAAGCTGCTTTAAATGCGGAGGAGAAGGCTGCCGTTTCTGTAAGGGCAGCGGTTGGATTGAAATATTAGGCTGCGGCATGGTTCATCCGAATGTGCTGAGTATGAGCAAAATAGACCCGGAAAAATATTCGGGATTCGCATTTGGAATCGGATTGGAACGTATTGCATTGCTTAAATATGAAATTGATGATATGAGACTGCTTTATGAGAACGATGTGAGGTTTTTGAAGCAATTCTAGTGTGTAAAATAAATTTTTCACACATACTTGTATGTGTTATGCAATATTTGTGCAGACATCGTAGATGTCTTGGGTACACAAATTCGCAGATTAAGAAAAAACGAGAAAGGAATCAAAATATATGAATACAGCATTATCGTGGATTAAGGCATATGTACCGGAACTCTCATGCACGGATAAAGAGTATGCAGATGCCATGACCCTGACCGGAACGAAAGTGGAAACTTATGAAAGAATGGATAAGAATCTGGAAAAGATTGTAATTGGACAGATTGAAAAAATAGAAAAGCATCCTGATGCGGATAAGCTTATTGTCTGCCAGGTAGATATCGGATCTGAAGTGATTCAGATTGTAACAGGCGCACCGAATGTTAAAGAAGGGGATAAAGTGCCCGTTGTGTTAGACGGTGGTAAGGTTGCCGGCGGACATGACGGAGGACCGCTGCCGGAAGACGGGATTGTAATTAAAGCAGGTAATCTCAGAGGAGTTCCTTCTAATGGAATGATGTGTTCCATTGAGGAGCTTGGTTCAAGCAGGGATATGTATCCTGAAGCGCCGGAACTTGGCATTTATATTTTCCCGGAGGATGCAAAAGTCGGTGAAGATGCAGCAGAAGCGCTTGGACTTAGGGATACCGTATTTGAGTATGAAATAACTTCTAACAGGGTAGACTGCTATAGCGTGATTGGTGTGGCAAGAGAAGCGGCTGCTACATTCAGAAAACCTTTTATCGCGCCTAAAATTGAGGTTAAGGCCAATAATGAAAAGGTGGAAGACTATATCAGCGTAAAAGTGGAAGATACAGACCTGTGTCCCCGTTATTGTGCAAGAGTATGTACCAATATCAAAATTGAACCATCTCCGAAATGGATGCAGAGAAGGCTGGCAGCCAGCGGAATCCGTCCAATCAATAATTTGGTTGACATAACTAATTATGTTATGGAAGAGTACGGACAGCCGATGCATGCTTATGATTTAGACACAGTTGAAGGTCATGAGATTATAGTAAGACGTGCCAAAGACGGAGATGTATTCCAGACTCTGGATGGACAGATGAGAAACCTTGACAGCGAGATGCTTATGATTTGTGACGCTGAGAAGGAAATCGGTATTGCAGGCATCATGGGCGGAGAAAACTCCAAGATTACAGACGACGTAAAGACGGTTCTGTTTGAAGCCGCTACATTTAACGGTGCCAATATCAGAAAATCGGCTAAGAGGCTTGGACTCCGTACCGATGCTTCAGGTATTTTTGAAAAAGGTCTTGACCCACGCAATGCGCAGGCAGCAATCGACAGAGCCTGCCAGCTGATTCAGGAACTTGGCTGCGGTGAGGTAGTCGGCGGTATGGCGGACGTATGCGCACCGCTTAAGGAACTCAGAAAAATCAAATTTGACAGCGAACGCATCAATAGCCTGCTTGGAACAGAAGTTTCCGAGAAAGAAATGGAAGAAATCTTTGCAAGGCTGGAACTGGAACTTGAAACATTAAGCGACGGCACGAAGATGCTTATTATCCCATCCTTTAGGCAGGATTTGGAGGGAATAGCGGATATAGCAGAGGAAGTGGCACGTTTCTATGGTTATGATAAGATTCCGATGACATTACCGAACGGTGAAGCTACTACGGGTAAGCTGTCATTTAAGCTTAGGATAGAGCAGAAAGCAAGAGATATTGCCGAATACTGTGGATTCTCGCAGGGGATGTGCTATTCTTTTGAAAGTCCTAAGGTGTTTGATAAGCTGCTTCTGGATAAAGATGATGCATTAAGGAGAGCAATAACAATTTCCAATCCGCTTGGAGAAGATTTTTCCATAATGAGAACTATATCCTTAAACGGTATGTTGACGAGTCTTGCTACCAATTATAACAGAAGAAATAAGGATGTACGCCTTTATGAGCTTGGAAATATATATATTCCGAAGAACCTGCCGCTTGATGAACTGCCGGATGAGAGGATGCAGTTTACACTTGGAATGTATGGAGAAGGCGATTTCTTTGACATGAAAGGAGTGATAGAGGAATTCTTTGACAGCATAGGGATGAATAAGAAAGCAGTTTATGACCCTAATGCCGGCAAAAATTTCCTGCATCCGGGACGTCAGGCGAATATCTGTTATGAAGGAGCGATTGTGGGCTTCTTGGGCGAAGTACATCCTGAAGTATGCGATAATTATGATTTAAGTACCAAAGCATATGTTGCAGTACTTGATATGCCGGAAATACTGCCATTTGCAACTTTTGACAGGAAGTATGTGGGTGTTGCAAAATACCCAGCCGTTTCCAGGGATATCAGTATGGTCGTTCCCAAGAACATTTTAGCCGGACAGATTGAAGCGATGATTGCGCAGCGCGGCGGTAAAATTTTGGAGGAATACAAGCTGTTTGATATTTATGAAGGCAGCCAGATAAAGGAAGGATATAAGTCTGTTGCTTATTCCATAACCTTCCGTGCCAAAGACAGGACACTTGAGGAAGCGGATGTGAGTGGCGTCATGAAGAAGATTCTCAATGGATTGGAAGGAATGGGGATTGAGTTGAGAAGTTAATTTATCAAAATAAGTTATTCAAGGCGGCCGTTGTACAATATAGACAAATCAACGCAGGGCACGCTTGCGCTGCATTGTCGCTCGTAGCGGTACATAAGGCTGCAAAACACGCAGCCTAAGTACCGACGGCTCCAGAGCACCCTGTTTATGATCTTGTCTATATTGCACAACTAGGTTATGGAAAAAGATAGTTTTGAATTAACTAAAGAAATCAGTAAAATTATAAAAAAGGAGACTGGAATCATGGAACATAAGAATACGTGGGAGACTTATAGTAGTAAGCAGCTTAAGGAAGTGGATGTTTTTGCTAAGGAGTACATGGATTTTCTGAATAATGGAAAGACGGAGAGGGAATGTATAGATACGATTGTAAACCAGATTGAGAAGGCCGGATATCAGGAACTGAATATGCTTATTAAGAACAAGACTGCATTAAAACGCGGAGATAAAGTGTATTCGGTATGGATGAATAAGTCTATTGTCATGTTCCGGATAGGAGAAAAAGATATGGCGGAAGGACTCAATATTCTGGGCGCACATATTGATTCTCCACGTTTGGATGTGAAGCAGAACCCATTGTATGAAGACGGCGGTTTTGCATATCTTGATACGCATTACTATGGCGGCGTTAAGAAATATCAGTGGGTAACGATTCCGCTTGCAATTCATGGTGTTGTCGTTAAAAAAGACGGTACGACGATTGAAGTAAATGTAGGAGAGAACGAGGATGATCCGGTATTTTTCGTATCTGACCTACTGATTCACTTAGCACAGGAACAGCTTGAAAAGAAGGCGTCCAAAGTAATCGAAGGTGAAGCGTTGGATATTATCATAGGAAATAAGCCCCTGATAATTGATAAAAAGGAAAAGAAAGATAAAAAGACAGACGATGACGAATCAAAAGAAAACTCCGGGAAAGATGCAGTTAAAAGCGGTATTCTCTCTATTTTGAAGGAATCATATGAGATAGAAGAGGAAGATTTCATTTCAGCCGAACTTGAAGTTGTTCCTGCAGGAAATGCAAGGGAAGCCGGCTTTGACAGAAGCATGATTCTGGCTTATGGACAGGATGACAGGGTATGCGCGTTTTCTTCATTAAAAGCTATGCTTGAAGTTGAGAACACTAATAGAACTGCATGCTGCATTCTTGTGGATAAGGAAGAAATCGGCAGCGTCGGCGCTACCGGAATGCAGTCCAGATTTTTTGAAAATGCTGTAGCAGAAGTAATGAATCTGACAGGTGAATACAGTGAACTCAATTTAAGAAGATGCCTTTCCAAGTCCTGCATGCTTTCATCTGATGTCAGCAGTGCATATGATCCGGGTTTTGCTGCAAGCTTTGATAAGAAAAATGTAGCATATCTTGGCGGTGGTATGGTATTCAATAAGTTTACGGGCTCTAAGGGTAAGTCAGGCTCCAATGATGCCAATGCGGAATATATAGCGCACATAAGGGATATTTTTGAGAAAGAGAAAATTAATTTCCAGACGGCTGAACTTGGTAAGGTGGATTTAGGCGGAGGAGGAACAATCGCTTATATTCTTGCATTATACGGCATGAATGTCATCGACAGCGGCGTTGCTGTATTAAATATGCATGCTCCTTGGGAAGCTACAAGCAAAGCCGATGTTTATGAGACAAAAAGAGGATATGTAGCGTTTCTGAAAAATGCTGACTTATAATTTTGTGGTCTTTATGCCCGTGATAAGATTTCTTATAGTGTGAAAAAGCGTCAGGATGATAAAGAGATAAAGTTTTATGGAAAAAAAAGAATTTAAAAAATCAGATTTTTACTTCGACCTTCCGCAGGAACTGATTGCACAGGATCCGTTAGAGGAACGTTCAAATTCAAGGCTGCTTATACTTGATAAAGAAACAGGGCGGACAGAACATCATATTTTTCATGAAATTATTGACTATCTGCAGCCGGGGGACTGCCTTGTCTTAAATGATACGAAAGTCATTCCCGCAAGGCTGATGGGTGTCAGGGAAGATACAGGTGCGGCGGTTGAAGTGCTCCTTTTGAAAAGGAAACAAAACGATATCTGGGAAACTTTGGTCAAACCGGGTAAAAAGGCAAGACCGGGGATGAAACTTGTATTCGGCGGCGGAGTGCTGAAAGCGGAAGTGCTGGAGATTGTAGATGAAGGAAACAGACTGATACGGTTTTCATATGAGGGTATTTTTGAAGAGGTTCTCGATAAACTTGGCGAGATGCCTCTTCCGCCTTATATTACACACAAGCTTAATGACAAGAACAGATATCAGACTGTATATGCAAAATATGAGGGTTCTGCGGCAGCACCGACTGCCGGATTACATTTCACACGTGCTCTGCTTGATGCGATAGAGAAAAAGGGGATAGAAATAGCATATGTCACCCTGCATGTAGGACTTGGTACATTCCGTCCGGTAAAGGCGGAGAATATCCTGGAACATCATATGCACTCAGAATATTATCAGGTGACAAAAGAGGCTGCGCAGAAGATTAACAGGGCAAAAGAGAGCGGTCACAGAGTCATATGTGTCGGAACGACAAGCTGCAGAACAATAGAAAGTGCAGCGGATGAGAACGGGAGACTGACGGAATGCTGCGGTGATACGGAAATTTTCATTTATCCGGGATATCGTTTTAAAGTGCTTGATGCTTTGATTACGAATTTCCATCTGCCGGAATCGACGTTACTTATGCTCGTATCGGCTCTGGCAGGAAGAGAGAATGTATTAAAAGCATATGAAGAGGCAATTAAAGAGAGATACCGCTTTTTTAGTTTTGGGGATGCGATGTTTATATGTTAGTACACGGAAACTTATTGTGTTTATTCTTTCGTATGGATACCGTATCCATGTTCTTTTAAAACCTTAATTGCATTAGCTGTAGTAGTTTCTTCATAAAATTCTATTCTGAGAGCGCCTTCTGCAAGCTCCCTGTTGTGATTAATACCGATATTCTTGATGCTGATGTCATGCATGGTTACTAGAAGTGGTTTCCATTGGAGACACTTCTATTTTTAAGGAAAATTTAAATACAACTTGACGTGAGGCATATCCGCACGCTAAAGTATAATTACCGAAGGGAGGAACATGATATGCCGAATTTTATTTATACGAAAAAGGCAATGAAAAACATTAGGTCCCTAGATGTAAGAGTAAAAGACCGGATAAAGGCAGGAATTGAAAGAATACCATTTGGAGATATTAAAAAATTACAAGGTTACTCAAATCTGTACCGGTTGAGAATCGGTGATTATAGGGTTATCTATCAGATGGAAAATGACATAATTATCATTGATGCTGTTTTGCCTAGAGGCGAGGCATATAAAGGATTGTAGGAGGTGGCTTTATGAGCAGAGAAACATTGCGTGGTCTGGTTGAGATTGTAGACGAAAAAGAAATTGATACAGTCTGCAGGATTCTCTTAAAATTTGTTGAGGAGGATGCCTCATTACCGGATGAAGTGGAGGCTATACGAGAAGCCAGACAGGAAATCGAAAGAGGAGAATTATACTCTCATGAAGAAGTTTGGGGGTAGAAGTGTATAAAGCAAAAAATAAGGGCAACTGTACGCCTTGCTAAGGCAACAGTTGCTCTTATACCCTCACACTATAATGAAGTGGAGGGATGACTAATATAGTAAGATTATTCTTTCGTATGGATACCGTATCCATGTTCTTTTAAAACCTTAATTGCATTAGCTGTAGTAGTTTCTTCATAAAATTCTATTCTGAGAGCGCCTTCTGCAAGCTCCCTGTTGTGATTAATACCGATATTCTTGATGCTGATGTCATGCATGGCAAGCAGAGAGGCAATAGCGGCGATAGCGCCGGGCTTGTCGGCAATATCTACCGTAATAACATATTCTGTTTTAATCGGACCGCTTGAAGCGTCAATAAATGATTCACGATAAGCTCTTGCATTATCAAAAAAACTATAGAGAAGATTGGGGTCTTTAGTTTCAAGCGTTTGCTGAAACAAAGTCAGACTTTGAATATACTGCTTTAATAAAGCAGAAATATTTTCTGTATTTGTCATGCATATCTGCTGCCACATCACCGGGGAAGAGGAGGCAATCCGCGTAATATCTTTAAAACCTCCGGCAGCTATCATTTTCATTATTCCTTCTTTAGAATCTGAATCCTTCACAAGATTTACCAGCGAAGCGGCTATAACATGAGGAAGATGGGAGATTGCCGCCGTCACATAATCATGCTGGCTGTATGGCAGCACAAGCGGAATGGCACCGATTATCTGAACTAAAGTCTGATAAGCAGAAATTTTCTCAGTTGGAGTTTCATCAGTAGGCGTCAATATGTAATAAGCGTTTTCAAAGAGATTCGCTTTGGAATTAGCATAACCAAATCTCTCTGAGCCTGCCATCGGATGACCGCCGATGAACTGTTTTTCCATTCCTATTGAAGCAATATGTTTATGAATACCTGTTTTCACACTGCCGACGTCTGTTAATACGGCATCCGTGGACAGGTGTTTTTTAATTGTAAGAAGATTTTCATCGTTATGCGATACAGGAGCGCATAAGAATACATAATTACATGCACCGAACTCTTCTCCGATATGGGAATAGCTTTCCTGAATAACACCTTCCTTAATGGCAAGCTTTAAAGAAGCAGCATTTGTATCATAAGCAATCAGATGTGCTTCCGGTAATTTATTATGAATCGCTTTGGCAAGTGAACCACCGATAAGTCCAAGTCCTATAAAGCCGCATGTAAATTTGTCCATGAAAGGTACTCCTTTAAATAATTTGTTAAAAAGAACACTTTGCCAGATAAATATATCATTTTGCGTATAGAAAATCAATATAAACCGGAAAACTGTCGTGCAATAGAATAATATAAAAATATTGGTAAAATATGCAAAAAGTATGCAAAAATGATGCAATTATATGATAGTATTAGGCTTAATATTACTGAAAACTATTTTAGGGACATAACAATACCAATTATAGCTGCTTTATTACGTATGTGCAGCAGGTTAATTTAAGGGAGATTAAGAAAATGAAAAATGAAGAGATTATTAAATTAGCATCATATATAATCCTACTCTTTATTATTGTCTGTCTGACAGGGTGCAGTGATGAAAAGCTGCCGGAAGAAAGCACAGAGAATGGATTGGAGCAGGCATATGCTGATGTACTTGAAGTTAAAGAAAAGGAAGGGCAGGAAGTAAAGGAACAGGAAACAAAAGAGACGGAAGAAGAGGTGGTAAAAGAACAGAAAGAGCAGGAAGACGATGAGCAGGCTAAGCTAAAAGCTGAGGAGAAAGAGGCTAAAGAGCTGGCAATGAAAGAGAAAGAAGAGCTCGAAGCTAGGGCAGATGCAGGAGAGCAGATTTCTGCTGATGGAAAAAAGCGGCTTAAAAGTAAAGCTTCTTATAATGCGGATGGTAAACTTTATTCTGAGTATATATATAGTTATGACAGCTGGGGAAACTTGACGTGGGAGCAATGTTATTGGTATGGAGAATTATTTCTGGATTATGTAAGAAGATATGACGAAGAGGGAAGATTGATAAGATTTATAGAGTCGAACGGTGATGGAAGAGTGGGCATTGACTATATATTTAGCTATGACATTAATGGAAATCTGACGAGGGAGCAGCATTATTCGCACGGCAGGACTGATATATATGGATATGAAGAATACAGTTATGATGCTTATGGGAGAAAAGAAAAGGAAATATACTGTTCTAAAAATTACGGATATATCCATGAAATATCATATATTTGCGACAGCAATGGGAATGTTATTAAAGAAGTATGCTATGATGAAGACGGAACATTAATACACGAGTATAATTATAACTATGACAGTCAGGGAAATAAGACAGATGAGAAGCTGTATGTCAAAAAGGGTGTTTACGATAGCGAGACGGTCTGCAGTTATGACAGTCAGGGAAATAAGATAAGTGAGATATATTATGAAGATGGAAACCTTATTAGTAAAACAGAATACAGCTATGACAGTCAGGGTAATATGGTAAACAGGAAGTACTATGGTTATTATTATGAAGATAATCCTTCGTTTATTGATACATATTATGACTATGACGAACAGGGAAATATTTTAAGTGAATATGGTTATGGAATAGATGGGGAGATTATCCCATATGAAATATATCAATACTGGTGATTTACAGAGGCTGTGAGACGGTAACGAAGGGGTATTAGTTGGAAACAATATTAAAACGGTATGGTATAAAAAATTTCGTGGCAGATGGAGGATTGAATAATGAAAAAGAGAAGTCTAAATATACGGTACATACTTGTAACAGGTATATGTCTTCTGTGTATAACAGGATGTTCATTCAAAGAGTCTGTATATGAAACAGAAAAAACTCCATACACAGCAGATACTGATAAATTGCTGAATGGTGATATACAGGAAGATTTCAAAGGGGAGACTGCTAAAAAGCCTGTTGAAAAAAACGATGAGTCTGAGATAGAAGACAAAGAAGAACCGGAAAGCGGATACGAAGAAGTAAGTATAACCGAAGAACAATTAAATTGTCTGCAAGAATGGCTGGATGAATACAGACCGCCATTAAAGGATAAGGATGCGGAGATATTGCAGGTTTACGGTAATCTTGCACTTAATATGGACGAAGCGTGTTATCCTGAGCTTCGTAAAAGTCTGAGTCGGTATTGTGAGTTAGCACAGGAGTCTTGGGAATATGATTCTTATAGGTTAATCGTACACAGGGCGGATAAGCAGGCGCTGAGTTTTCTGGAAGAGAGAAACGGAGAAGGATTCTGTATCAGAGGATATAATTTTGATCCCGAGACCGGCAAGGATATAGAAATATCAGACGTTGTCACTGATATGGACAATCTTGCTGCAGTAATAGCAAAACAATTAGTGAGCAGATATTCCGGTATCCGGCTTGGCGATAATCCGGCAGAAAAGGTTAAGCAGTTATGTAACGATCCGACGGTATCGACATGGACCATTAGCTATCACGGCTTATGCTTTTATTTTTCGTCTGAAGAACTTGGTTCACAAGAAAATATACTTCATGCTGTTGTCAGATTTTCTGAAATGCCTGAATTGTTTAATAAAAAATATCAGCAAATACCGGAAGCATATGTAATAGAGTTGGAAGAAGAAATTCCATTTCTGTATGATGTAGATATGGATGGAAGCATGGATTTAGTTAAAGTATTTTTCTATCCGGATGACGAGCAGAAGGATACCGGTTTGCAGGTGAATGACCGGATATGCAGCGGAAAATATGAGGGGTGGGGAGTTGCATATTATGAACAGAGCAGGCGGATATATCTTATTCATACGGCAGAAAATAAAAATTATATATTCTTCTATGAAAGAGGAGACTTGGATTGCACCGGAAAGTATGGAGTATATGCAGTCGAAGGCGGTAATATAAAATATATGGGAAGTGATAGTATATATCTGGAAGACAGGATTACAAATCCGGCCTCTGTACGGGTGGTAATTGCAGGGGACCCGCTTATGGGGGAACTTTTACAGATGGAGACGGAATATTTTATTAAAGAAAACGGTTTTTTGGAAGCGTATAATGATATTTATTACTATTTGGATACTGTTCGGGAATTTAGAACAATAATAAAGCTAAAAGTATCTATAGTTGATCCAAATACGGGAGATACTTTGAAATCTGACGTAACATTATCTCCCGGTACCTTTATGGAACCGCTTCGGACCAATTTGTATACATGGTGTGATTTTGTGCTGGAGGATGGAAGAGTATGCAGAATAGTCTTCGATGAGTCTTTGAAAGATTCCTGGGGTATTCCTACGTATGAAGGAAAAAGTTTGGTGGGAGAATGCATCAGTGCATATTATAGTGAAATGAAGATTAGAAGAGAAAATTCTGATAACTAGGAAAACAAGAAAGCATAAGTTGTATCTTGTTACGTTTAAAAAAGTCTGATACAATAAAATAGAATAATTGGCGGTTTGTAAGATATAGGGCAGACCATATAAGTGAGCAAATATAAAAAATAGGAGGTATTTACTCATGGCAAATGAGAAGTTGACTCAGATTGTTGAATTATTACCGTTTATCAGACAGTTTTTTGAACATGACGTATTCTTGACAGTATTGGACAGGAATGGGGTCATACAGGGATTTTCCGTTCCTGATGGGGTACCCCCGATTTTGAGTGTCGGTGAGGTATTTGTTGATCCAAGCGGAGCATTTAATGAAGTGATCAGAACCGGAAGACGGAAGCATAACCTATTGCCGGAAGAGGTTATGGGTGAAGCATTTGAGGGAGAATTAGTACCGGTAAAGGATGGCACGGAAGTTGTCGGATGTGTGAGCTGTACATACTCTGTTGATATAAAGAAGCAGATGACAGAGATTGCCAATCAGTTTCAGGAGTCTGTTAAAGCTGTTGATGGCTCTATTCAGGAAGTCATTAAAGGGATAGAGAGTTTGTTTAATATGCTGACGGAAATGGATAAGATGGCAAATGGTGTCGATAGTGATGTGCAAAATGCAGTTGAAGTAGTAAACAAAGTCAGCAGCAATGCTTCACGGTCTAATATGCTTGCATTGAATGCATCTATTGAGGCGGCACGCAGTGGTGAGCACGGCCGCGGGTTTGCCGTAGTTGCCAATGAAATGGGGCAATTGGCGAAGGACAGCGCCGGCTCTGCAAACGCGATTAAGAATACTTTAAATACCATTACAAATCACCTTGTCGCAATTATTTCTTCAATAAAAGATGCAAATAATATGGCAAAAGAGCATATGGAAAATGTCAGTCAAATCCAGAAGATTCTTGATCAGACGCTTGTGCTTGCCGGTAAATTGGAAGAAGACATAAGCAAACAGTAATAATGTGCAAAATACTTAAAAAACATTGCAATTCCATAAAAAATTTAGTAAAATATACACATCATATCATTTAAGGTTATGAGTAAATAAGTGGAATTGGAGGATAGGATATGAATGTTTACACAACTGACAAAATTCGTAATGTTGTGCTGTTAGGTCACGGTGGCTGTGGAAAGACCAGTCTGGTTGAGGCAATGGCATATCTTGCCGGAGTGACTTCCCGTATGGGAAAAGTGTCGGATGGCAATACCATCAGCGACTATGGCAAGGAAGAGCAGAAACGCCAGATATCCATTGCCACTTCAGTTGTTCCGATTGAATGGGAAGGCGTAAAGATTAATCTGTTGGACACACCGGGATTTTTTGACTTCGTAGGAGAAGTAGAGGAAGCGGCTGCCGTAGCTGACGCAGCTATTATCGTTGTTTCGGGTAAAGCCGGAGTGGAAGTCGGAACGGAGAAGGCATGGGAATTATGTGAAAAATATAAATTGCCGCGTTTTGTATTTGTAACTGACATGGATATTGATAACGCGTCTTTCAGACAGGTCGTGGAAGACATGACTGAGAGTTATGGTAAAAAGATGGCTCCGTTCCATCTGCCGATTCGTGAAGATGAGAAGTTTGTCGGTTACATCAATGTTATCACAGAGCAGGCATATCGTTGGAAAGATAAAGAAGTAGTAGAATGTGAAATGCCTGAGTACAGTAAGGCTAATTTGCAAATCTGCCGGGATGCGCTTTTGGAAGCGGTGGCAGAGACGAGCGAAGAATTCATGGAGCGTTATTTTAACGGAGATTCTTTCTCCGAAGCTGAAATCAGGGCTGCCCTTAGAAGTAATGTTATGGAAAGCAGCATCGTGCCGATGTCCATGGGCTCAAATGTGCTGTGTCAGGGCGTTTTCACCTTGCTTGACGATATTGTGAAATATGTGCCAAGTCCGGAAAATAGGGAAGTTGCCGGAATCAACCTGAAAACTAACGAAATATTTGCGGCAAATTTTGATTTCTCTAAACCGAAGTCCGCTTATATATTCAAGACGATTGTAGACCCATTCATCGGAAAATATTCCATGATAAAGGTAAATTCAGGAGTTTTCAAGAGTGATGACCTGATTTATAATGAAGATAAGGATATTGAAGAGAAGATAAGCAAGCTGTATGTGCTTCAGGGCGGCAAGCCTATAGAGATAAAGGAACTTCATGCCGGTGATATCGGTGCGATTGCAAAGCTTACAGCAGCAAGAACCGGAGATACGCTTTCGACTAAGGCAAATGTTATCCGTTATGGTAAGACTGAAATCTCCACACCTTATACAATGATGCGTTACGAAGCGCAGAATAAGGCTGATATTGATAAGATTTCACAGTCGCTGCAGAAGATGACTCATGAAGACCAGACTCTGAAAATCGTCAATGACGCTGAGAATAAGCAGACACTCTTATGCGGAATGGGCGACCTTCATCTGGAAGTCGTTACAAGCAGACTTCTCAGCGAGTACAAAGTAGGCGTTAAACTTTCGAATCCGAAGGTTGCTTACAGAGAAACGATACAGAAGAACTCTGACGTGGAATATAAATATAAGAAACAGTCAGGCGGACACGGACAGTATGGTCATGTAAAAATCAAATTTGAACCTTCAGGTTCTTTGGAAGAACCCTATGTATTTGAACAGAGCGTAGTAGGCGGTTCGGTGCCTAAAAACTTTTTCCCGGCGGTGGAAAAGGGCTTACAGGAATCAGTTCAGAGCGGTCCGATGGCGGCATATCCCGTAGTCGGTGTAAAAGCGAATCTGTATGATGGTTCCTATCATCCTGTAGATTCTTCCGAAATGGCATTTAAGATGGCTACAATACAGGCATTTAAGAAAGGATTTATGGAAGCTAAACCGGTTCTGTTAGAGCCGATTGCATCACTTAAGGTGACTGTACCTGATGCTTATACGGGCGATATTATGGGAGATCTGAATAAACGCCGCGGCAGGGTGCTTGGAATGAATCCTACAACTGATGGTAAACAGGTAATCGAAGCGGATATTCCTATGTCATGTCTTAATGGTTATTGTACCGATTTACGTTCCATGACCGGAGGCAGAGGCACATATGAATATCAGTTTACCAGATATGAGCAGGCTCCAAGCGATGTACAGGAAAAAGAAGTTGCTGCAAGAGCCGGAAAAGTAGCTGCAGGCAACGAAGAATAGGTATATGTTTAATTAATACTGCTGATTTGGGCAGATAAATATCTTTTTTAGAGGTGAAAACAGGATGCGATGTATTGGGGGATACAGCATCCTGTTTTTGCATTAAAAGGTTGACAAATTATTCGGGTATAGTAAAATTATTAAGAAGATTAGACGGTTTCACAATTATCCGTATAAAAGATAAACGAGAGGAAAGAGGCAGTTATGGCAGAATTATATAACCACAGAGAAGTAGAACAGAAATGGCAGAAGATTTGGGATGATGAGAAAGCATTTAAGACTTCCGAGGATTATTCCAGACCTAAATATTATGCGTTGGTAGAATTTCCGTATCCATCGGGACAGGGGCTCCATGTAGGACATCCAAGACCTTATACGGCGCTTGATATTGTTGCAAGGAAAAGAAGAATGCAGGGGTATAATGTTCTTTATCCTATGGGTTGGGATGCCTTTGGACTCCCGACGGAGAACTATGCAATAAAAAATCATATTCACCCAAGGGTGGTTACGGAAAATAATGTTGTACGTTTTAAAAACCAGTTACATGCTTTAGGTTATTCTTTTGACTGGGGTAGGGAAATCAATACGACGGATTCTGACTATTATAAATGGACACAGTGGATTTTCCTGAAATTATTCAAGGCCGGACTTGCATATAAATCTGAGATGCCTATTAACTGGTGTACATCCTGTAAGGTAGGACTTGCCAATGAAGAAGTGGTGAACGGTGTATGCGAACGCTGCGGTTCCGAGGTAGTGCGGAAGGTAAAGAGTCAGTGGATGCTTAAGATTACCGAATATGCCGATAAGCTTATTCAGGGGCTTGATACAGTCGATTATGTGGAGAAGGTTAAAGTTTCCCAGAAGAACTGGATAGGTAAATCAACAGGAGCGGAAGTGGATTTTAGCATTAAGGATAAAGAAGATAAGCTTCGCATTTATACGACCAGATGCGATACTTTGTTTGGAGCAACCTATATGGTTCTGTCTCCTGAACATCCGCTTATTGACAAGTATAAAGATGAGATTGCTAACTGGGATGAGGTATGCGCATACAGGGAACAGGCAGCAAGAAAATCCGATTTTGAACGCTCTGAGCTTGCAAAAGAAAAAACGGGTGTGAGGGTTGACGGATTGAGCGCTGTAAACCCTGTTAATGAAAAAGAAATACCGATTTTCATTTCCGACTATGTATTAATGAGCTATGGTACGGGCGCTATCATGGCAGTTCCTGCTCATGATGAAAGAGACTGGGATTTTGCGAAAAAGTTCAATCTGCCGATTATTGAAGTAGTAGCGGGCGGTAAGAATGTACAGGAAGAAGTTTATACGGATGTGGCTACTGGAATACTCTGTAATTCAGGTTTTCTGGATGGACTTAATGTAGCGCAGGCAAAAGAAAAGATGATTGCCTTTCTTGAAGAAAAAGGCATCGGAACTGCTAAGACGAACTTCAAACTTAGAGACTGGGTATTCTCCAGACAGCGTTACTGGGGAGAGCCTATTCCGATTGTACATTGTGAAAAATGCGGATATGTTCCGATAGATGAGAGCGAGCTGCCGTTAGAGCTGCCGGAAGTAGAAAGCTATATGCCGAC
>CAZRKN010000073.1:0-22771 GCA_964600805.1 uncultured Bacteroides sp.
TAACTTCATTACAAAATTCCGCACTTGCGAGTGCATTTTCCTGTAGCTGCTGCGGGCCTGCCGAACCGCCTATAATATTAACGGAAAAGGGCATACCGGCTTCCCGCAGACGTAGAAGCTGCGCTTTTGCCTGTGCAGCAGTAAAGCCCTTATTCATAAAAGACAGGACATTATCAAGTCCGGATTCCACTCCGATATTAATTTCTCCAATTCCTGCTTCTGCCAATGCCTTAAGTTCCGTATCCGTTTTTGATATAATGTTTTTGACAGAAGCATATGCTGTGATAACATTTACTTTCGGCAGGTATCGATGAATGAGTTCAACCGTTTCAAGCAGATGCTTAGCAGGAAGCACAAAAGCATCACCGCTTTCAAGAAATACCCTGTCAATTTGCTGACTGACAGCAGACACCTCACGCAGGTCGTTCTCAATCTCATCAGTTGGGATAATTTTGAAATCAATGCCCCGAAACATCGTACAGAAAGTACATTTATTGTGACTGCATCCTTCTGTAACCGTCAGTTGGAACGACGGAATATCAAGAGGCGGAGCATAAATAATATTCCTTTTCATGATTGAAACTCCTTCATTGCATAGCCAAGAACAACGTCCATTAGAAAGTAATCGTTTCCGGTGCGTCTGTCATGGAACAAATTTGTGCGGTTGCGTTGACCAGTGCCAGTACAACCATTATGCCGTCATCTGCCTTGTACATACTGCCGAGTTCAGGATGCGCTTCCAACATAGCTGTACGAGCTTCCAACCGGTCATCTTCGCAGGCTTCAGCGAGGAGACGAATCCATTTGCCTCCTGTCATTCCGCTAATCTCAATCTTTGGGTTCTTTTTGATTTGTTGATAAACGGCTTTTTGATTGTTAGTGCAGATGTAAAGTTTGCCATCAAATATGACAGCTGCACCGAACGGACGGACATGGGGCTGACCGTTCTCCTCTGCGGTAGCGAGATAAAATGTCTGGGCATCGTTTAAAAATTGAAGTACTTTTTCCATGATAAAACCTCCTGATTTTGATTAACATAAGAACAGCCTGCAACGCGTGCTGTTCGTTGTTTAGTATTGACTTCTTTGAAATCTAAGTATAGAATATCATTGTAAAATCGTAATCACAAGTACTGTCTTTTATGATACCGGTATTATATTTGATACCTATGGAGGTTATTATAATGACTAATAATGAACAATTTGGGAAATGCCCATATTATACATCGCAGAGAGTACTGTCCGGAAAATGGTCTCTTTATATTATGTTTTTGCTGAAAAAAAATAAGGTTATCCGTTTTAACGAACTTCAGCGTATGATGCCGGATAATATGACAAACACGACCTTATCACGCCAACTAAAATTACTGGAGGAAGATGGTCTGATCATCCGTAAGGAATACAGCCAAATTCCTCCAAAAGTTGAATATTCGTTGAGCGATATAGGAAAAGAGTTCGGCACTGTAACCGATGCGCTCGGTGAATGGGGAGAGAAATATAATCGTTTTCTTGAAAACAAATAGTTACAGTATTAATTATTGTAATAAATAAACAAAATATGCGGCATAGCATATCAGCATAATTATGCCGCCGCTGCGCTGCAGCTTATGTTTCCGGAATACACACAGCCATAACAGAACCGCAGTCGCTATACATACAATACTGTCAACCACAAATACTTTCGCATAAACAACAGGTGTTATTACAGATGCAATTCCTACCACAAACAGAATATTGAAAATATTGCTTCCGATTATGTTTCCGACTGCAATATCGGCTTTACCTTTGATTGCTGCCGTAGCGGAGGTCACAAGTTCCGGAAGCGATGTTCCGAAAGCAACAATCGTCAATCCAATCAGTCTCTCGCTCATACCGAATATTCTGGCAAGCGCTGTCGCCGCATCAACCGTAACATCACTGCCAACCACAATCATCACGCCGCCTATGAGAATCATTAAAAGCATTTTTAATATTCCGCATTCCTTATCCGCTTCTTTACTCTCTTCGTCAACCGCCTGTCCTTTCTTCGTCATATATAACAGATATAGCAGATACAATACCAAGCCTGCCAGCAAGATGACTCCGTCAATTCTTCCGACAGTCCCGTCAAAAATACCCATCGCCGGAAGTATCACGGAAGCCGCTATAACCATCGGGATTTCATATCTTACTGTTGATTTCTGAACAAACAGCGGTGAAATAACAGATGTTATTCCAAGAATTAAAAGCACATTCATTATATTGCTGCCCAGCACGTTCCCGATTGTAATCTCCGCGCTGCCTTTTAAAGCTGCCGAAGTGCTGACTGCTGCCTCCGGAAGGCTGGTTCCTATCGCCACGATAGTCAGTCCGATGACCAGCTGTGGAATTCCGAATTTCTCGGCCAGTTTGCTTGCACCTTCTACGAACCAGTCGGCGCCTTTTACAAGGAGGACGAATCCTAATGCTAATAATAACAGTTGTAATGCCACGTTCATTTTACTATGCTCCTTTCTTTAAACTTGTCTAAATATAAAAAATCGTCGCTCAGCAGCGACGATTCCAAGAATGCTTCGCATTCTCAATGGAATGATTTACGCTGTGGTGTATTTTCCTATAATATAAAAAAACTTTCAGCAAATACATGCTAAAAGTCTCGTACTTTCCAGTGTTTTTACGGTATTAAATCTTGATTTAATACCGTATTTCAATCAAATAGTACATTTTGAAAACCGAAAGATGCGTAAACATGGTCTTCACCAGGGCATGTTGCTTACGCATAACAACTACTCCCTTTTAACTTGTCACTAGATTATCATATAACATAATCAGTGTCAATATATATTGGTGTGTTTGGTTTTGACAATATAAGTCTGATAATATATAATCATAATTTAGGAAGTGAAAAGTATGAACGAACAAGAAAAATCCACAGAGATGTCAAGGGAGGAGCGGATGGCGTCATCTTCAATAGGAAGTCTGATTGTCAGCATGGCATTTCCTTCAATATTGGCGCAGCTAATTAATATATTATACAGTATTATAGACCGTATATATATAGGTCATATGAAAGACGTAGGAGCCGCGGCGCTGACCGGCGTTGGCGTAACATTCTGCATTACGGTATTTATTTCCGCTTTTTCTGCTTTTATCAGCAACGGAGCGGCGCCGCTGGCTGCTATCTGGCTTGGTAAAAAGGACAAAGAACACGCGGAAAAGATTCTGGGCAACAGCGTTACTTTTCTGATTATATGTACAGTCGTCCTGATGGCGATCTTCTACAAGTTTCAAAGACCGATGCTGTACATGTTCGGTGCAAGTGACGCAACAATCGGATACGCGGTTTCTTATATCTCGATTTATTTAGTCGGAACGATTTTTGTGGAACTCTCACTTGGACTGAATGCTTTTATTATCTGCCAGAGTCAGTCAAAAACAGCAATGTTTTCCGTATTGATCGGCGCTATTGCAAACATTATTTTGGATCCGATATTTATTTTTGCTTTTGGCCTTGGAGTTAGGGGCGCCGCGATTGCTACTGTCATTTCACAAGCGTTGAGTGCGGTCTGGGTAGTCAGCTTTCTGATAGGTCCAAAAACTTCGATAAAGATACGGAAAAGCTGTATGAAACTTGAAAAAGGCATTCTTTTCAGCATTTTTTCCCTTGGGATTTCTCCTTTTATCATGAGGTCTACGGAAAGTTTCATAAGTATCGTACTGAATCACGGACTACAGACTTACGGCGGGGATTTATATGTAGGCTCGCTGACTATCATGCAGAGCGTCATGCAGGTATTTTCAGCTCCGATCGGCGGATTTACGCAGGGTATGGCGCCAATTATCAGTTATAACTATGGGGCAGGTAACTTTGCCAGGGTCAGGGAAGTCTACCGATATATGATAGGAATCTGCTTTGGCTTCATGCTGATTACGACGATTTCTACTATTTTGTTTCCGGAGTGGTATGCTGCTTTCTTTACGGACGATGTGGAACTAATCGCATTGGTTGGAAAGACTATGCCGGTGTTTATGTTCGGTATGTCGATTTTCGGACTGCAAAACGGAATACAGCCGACATTCCTTGCATTGGGGCAGGCTAAGATTTCCCTCTTTATCGCTGTTTTCCGTAAGATTATTCTTTTAATACCGCTTGCCATTATTCTTCCGCACTTTTTCGGAGTAATGGGCGTATATTATTCGGAGCCGGTATCAGATATATTATCGGCTGCCACCGCTACAATACTATTTGTCTGCAATATCAAAAAAATGCTGTCTAAGGAAGCGCTGGCGAAGATACGTTAAACATACAGTAAACAGGCGGACATTCCCATTGACTTGCAATTCGCAGGGATAAAGCCGGGAATTTCCATTTCAGACCGGAGGATTAATATATGTGGATATCTAATGACTGGAAGGATTATGAAGTAATAGATACTTCAGGCGGTGAAAAGCTGGAGCGCTGGGGAAACTATCTGTTGGTAAGACCTGACCCACAGGTCATATGGAATACTCCAAAGAAACATCCCGGCTGGCAGACAAGAAACGGACACTATCACAGGAGTGCTAAAGGCGGCGGCGAATGGGAATTTTTCAATCTGCCCGATGAATGGAATATTCAGTACAAAGATTTGACTTTTAATCTGAAACCTTTCAGCTTCAAACACACCGGTCTGTTTCCTGAACAGGCTGTCAATTGGAATTGGATTTCTTCTAAAATAAAGAACGCAGGCAGACCGATTAAGGTCTTAAATCTGTTCGCCTATACAGGCGGTGCAACCCTTGCCGCCGCAAAAGCCGGAGCGGGCGTTACGCATGTAGATGCCTCGAAAGGCATGGTAACATGGGCAAAAGAAAACGCTGCCGCTTCAGGACTCACCGACGCGCCTATTCGCTGGCTGGTCGATGACTGCGCGAAATTCGTGGAACGTGAAATCCGCCGCGGCAACGTTTATGATGCAATTATAATGGATCCCCCCTCCTATGGAAGAGGTCCGAAGGGTGAAATCTGGAAGATGGAAGAAAACATCTTCCCCTTCATTGAATTAACTTCCGGAATCTTATCGAAAAGCCCCCTCTTTTTTCTGATAAATTCGTACACTACCGGACTACAGCCTGCAGTACTGTCATATATGCTCCAGACAGTAATTGTCCCGAAATTCGGCGGTCAGGTACAAGCTTCCGAAATCGGCCTGCCGGTCAGCTCTAATGGCCTGATACTTCCCTGCGGAGCTTCCGGACGTTGGCAGTCTTAGAAATTATAATTTATATAGCCATAACCCTGGCCGACTGCATTGATAATCCATATGATAAGTATTATGTAAAGAACCGTATAAACAGCTCCAAATATTAAAGCCACTTTAAAGTAATTAGATTTACTCTTCTTCTCACTCGAACTGAATGCCCATACGAACATCATGATGACATTAAGGCAGGGCACCAACATAACCAATTTTGTAATCGCCCATTCACCCATAGTGACCGGTTCTTCCAAATCTGTCTGCATCGGTTGATATGATGACTGATAACCATTATTCTGCGGATTATATTGAAAATTCGGATTCGGGTTCACATTGGGATTAGGATTTGTGTACATATTCTGGCTATTATCCCCCTGAGTATATATGTTTTGATAATAACCGTTTGGATTACCATTAGGATTACCGTTTGGATTACCGTTCTGATTATTGTCAGGATTCTGTCCCGGCTGCTGATTCTGATACATGTTATTGCTATCCATTTTTTTCCTCCCTCATATGTTTATGTATGCAGCGTATATGGTAAATCTGCAAGTATATTAATATTATCACAATATTCCCAAATCGTACAGTATTTGTTCGTAATATGGAAAAAATCTTTCAAATACATTGTCTTTACTGTAAACATACGGCACTCTGTCAGGAAAGAAAAAATACATTCTCAGGAAATAAAGCGTCAATAATAAAACGAGGGCAATCACTATGAGCGGTATTATTCCTTTAGCCTCTTTTCCTTTTATATAGCGGTTCCAACAGAAATAGAGAATAATACATGCAATCGGGATTCCCATTGGATTCATCTGTATGGACTGATAAAGCCTTCCTGTTGCAAGATAAAAAAGCGACCTTGTCATTCCGCAGCCGGGACAGGGAAAGCCCGTTATGATAACCATAGGACAGAAAGCGTGAAATATAAGATTAACCAAAACAGTATAAGCGGCTATCATGATAACCGCCGGCCAAAATTCTTTGATATCATTGCCGATTCGTGTTATTATTTCTTTCATGTTACCATATTCTTCCTTTTCCCTCTATATATCAACACTGCTCTCTTTACATACTGCCCCCGTTTTATCAGAACAGCCACTGCTTTATTCCATAGAGCAGCAGCAAATGCAATGGATAAAATAAGTAATAGCATGCTTTAGGCAGCTGCTTTCCCTTCTGTCCATTATAAAAAAATATGAGTATAAAAGCAAATAGTCCGTACATTTCACTCAGACCGGATTTTAATAATACAGTAATGGGATAGCCCTTATCCAAATATCTCACTATATAAATCAGTACTATTCCCACGTATATTGTAACAGAACCTATTAAAACCTGACAAAGGAAGGATTTTCTGCATAAATAGAATACGACAATCAGCATGACTCCCATAAACATATAATCCGTTTTAAGAAACGCCGCTGCCATGCAGCATAACGCCACACCTAAAAACTGTACTATCGGATGCCCACGCAGTTTACTTATTATACAAAGCGCAAGAACTCCTAAAAACAGTGTAAAATATACGTTCTGACTTGACATTTCTAATAAGCTTCCTTTAAATGCCAAGTCGAATGGAATCTCTGAAATAAACGCGAAAGCTCCCAGCCTCAACAGATATTTAACATGGCTGCGGGTATGGCAAAAGCCTTCCGCCGCCATAAAGGCAAACAGAATAAAGGCAACCCTTCCTATCGCCCTCCCGATTTGGTATATATCATTTTCTTGATCCACCTGAAGGATATGAACGCCATTCCAATGTATATAGGCCATAAACACGACTGCAGAAAAGTGGTCGATGAACATGGATATGTATGCGGCGTTTTTCAAAAAAGCAGCGCTGATAGAATATTTTTTAGTCAATTTATGCAACATCCTTTTCTTCTATAATGATTTACTTAATATAAATATGCGCATTTGAAGACTTGTAAAGCAGTTTTCTATTGTATAAATATACGTCATAAACTATTATTATACAATCCCGACTTTTATAAAAAATCGTCGCTCAGCAGCGACGATTCCAAGAATGCTTCGCATTCTCATTGGAATGTTTTACACTGCGGCGTAATTTCCTATAAGATAAATAAATGTGACAGACAGCACATTTTTCCACCTTTAAATCATGAATTTTGTGCTTGACACCGCACTATCACTGTATTATTATATATTTAGTATTACAAAGTATTTATTATACATAAATCTAATCAAGACATTTTTTGGAGAAGGGAGGCATATCCTTAAAAACTATGAATGACAAATATGAACGGCAGATGAAAAAGGGTGTTCTTGATATGCTTGTTTTGAAGCTGCTTTCGGCTGAAAAAAAATACGGTTATCAGCTTATTCAGGAGCTTAAGGAAAGCAGCAACGGTATCTTCTGTCTGAAGGAAGGCACCCTGTACCCTATTCTGTATCGGCTTGAAGATGAAAAGCTTGTTGAAAGCAGATGGTGCGAGCCGGAGGAGAAACAGCTTCCCAGGAAGTATTATGTGATCACGGATAAAGGAAAGCAGGCTTTATCGGAGATTAATATAACATGGAGACGGATAGCCGGAGGGGTTGACAGGGTTATGGGGGATTCGTAACAGTCGGCCGTTGAACAACTGCTTATTCGAATATGAAGTATTAAATTCATAGCGTATATTATATGTGAAAGGAAATGTGGGGATACAAAGATGAATGCAGAAAAATATGTAGATAATATTATTAAAAATGTGAAATGCTCTAAGGGCAAAAAATCAGAGATAAAAGAACAGTTGTTATCGGATATTCATGCACGTATGAACAATGGGGAAGGTTTTGATTTGATTATGGAGGATATGGGGACGCCGGGAGAAATTTCGGAGGAATTTAATCAAAACCTGACAGAAGAAGAGAAAAAGGCATATAAAAAGAGAAAAATTCTCAAAATCACAGTTTCTATAACAGCCGTTATTTTCATTGTATCGCTATCGCTTATTTCTTATATCATGTGGCTGTTTCCACAAACCAGCGAAATGGGGAGCAGCGGTATTTTCTCTCAGGAAATTGTAGAAGAAAAAGCCAAAGATATGGTTATGCTTTTGGATCAAAACGACTTTGATACTTTGAGAGCCGACTCAATAGAAGGAATTCAGGCACTGCTTGTTCCGGAAAGCTTTGAACAAGCCAAAAGTTTAGTCGGTGACGATTGGGGGCAGTTTGAAGCATTTGGCACGGTATATACCTGTGAATTCAAACAGCGTGGACAGCTTTTTGCTATGGCGCAAGTCAGCGTGATATATGAAAACGTGAGTGTTATCTATTCAATATCATTTGATAAGGATATGAAGCTGGCGGGGATTTACATTAGGTAATTGACAAACTACTTTTAAAGCCACGAGTTTCGTAAATGTTTAATATAACTCCCTTTTCTGAATTACGTACCCGTAAAAACAGGCTATAATAACGTTAACAAATGATTGTTTTTTGCAATACAGTATGTAGAAAGTGACAATTTCCTGTTTACAGAATTCCAAAAGCAATTGCTCAAATTGCTTGAAATATTAAGAAATGTATGAATATACAGGTTAGTTCAACCTAATAAGCAGTGGGTACGCAATTCCGAAAAGGGAGCAATATAAATACATGAATACAGGGGGCATATATGTTTAAAAAGTACAAAGAAATAATATATAAACCGCTGAGAATACTTGATATTTTTATCTCTCTCTGGATAATCGGCATAACCGTATTTCTGATATGCTATTGGAAGCACATACCGGAAGAAGTTCCGTATCACTGGAATGCAGCAGGGCAGATTGATGATTATTCCGATAAGGGCGGTTATATTATGCTTATCATCATGATGTATTTCTTATGGGCATGGCATGCTCTCAGTAAACTGATTCCGCTATTTGGCATAAAGGAAAATCTGTTCGGGAAAAACAGGATTATCGTACCGAGAAATGTAGAGATACGGGCTTATAATCTCATATTTGCCATGCTTTGGATATGCGACCTGCTTATGCAGTTCATGCTTGGATATATCATCTTATGCGGAGTATTCGTAAAAAAATTGGGCGTATGGTTCCTTCCGGTATGTATAATTCTCTTTATAGCTGATTTTATCTGGTTCTATGTTGAGCTTTCCAGATTGAAGAAACGAGTTTTATAACCTTTATAGCAGCGTCTGTTTTCGATTTTAAAAGCGGACACTGCTTTATACTATTCCTAAATCACTGCATTATGACAGACCATAGCGCATTTGATATTACGGGACGAACCAGAAACATAATAAGAAATACTGTTGCAAAAACAATCGGCAGTTCCAATCTGCTTTCTAATGCTTCACTTGCTGCTGTCAGTTCAGCTTTTGCCCTTTTAGACTTATATCTCAAAAATAAAATGTAGATATAATATCCTGCTGCCGCACCTATTGTATTGAAAATCAGGTCATCAATATCCGTAAGCCTGAATGTAAACATCTGAAGCAATTCTATCATTACCGACACTCCAAAGCCGAACAAAACCGTTTTCTTCATGGAACGGTATTCCTTCCATATGACCGGCATGAGAAATCCCAACGGCATAAACAGCAGGATATTTAATAAAGTATTCACAATATATGCTATAGGGTCACTTACTATATCAATAATCGGAATTAGATTGAATACTAAATCTATATGTATCGTAGTAAGAGAAGGAATGCCTACTACCAGAAAAACTCCTGACAGGTAGATTCCAAAAATTATCATTAACAACTTTCTTCCAACACTCATAGGGTTAAATAACATACGTTGCGCAATCAGCATTATCGGCACAATCAGAATTACAGCAGGAATCACATCCAATCCCAGTGCAAAAAAGCGGTAAAGTATCTGAAACATATCTTCTTCCTCCGTTTGTAAAAATAATTTTAAATCTTGATTTAAGAATTTGCAAAAGATATAATCATCTTCTACTATTCCAATAATTTTTTACGATTTACATATTATAACGGTGAAAGTTTAAGATTGTAGTCAAAAATTTATTAATATTTCTTAAAAATTAAATATGCAGGTTCGATAACATATGTTATATGATTTTCTCAAGAAACATATCGTTCACTGGAGTAGCAATGCCATGCTTTTTTCCCAGCTTGCAGATTGTTCCGGCAAAAAGCACTACTTCCGTTTTTCTGCCCGCCTTGCTGTCCTGACGCATAGAGGGTTCTCCTTCAGGATTCAGGGTGTCTATGATTGCAATCCAGTCATTTAAATCTTTCTCTGATAAATCTACGCCTTCTGCATTTGCTACAAGGATTGTTTCACGCATGGCTGCCTTCATCATTTCACGCTCTTTTCCCTCCTGCTGCACACTGCGGTAGGTTCCTTCACATAAGGATACCGTCTGGTTCACACCGACATTGCAGAGCAGTTTGGCCCACATGGCATGCCTCATATCGTTCGGGCAGGAGTATGTGAAGCCTGTTTCGTCAAAAAATTCTTTAACCGCATTCAGGCACTCTTCTCTTCCGCCATTCAAAATACCAAGCGCCAGTTCACCTTTGTTGGCACAAGTCGCGGTATTACCTGCTTTCTGGGCATCCATCTTCTGTGCGATGCAGTGTACCACCTTTTCACAACCGAACTTAGCGCTTAAGTCGTCTTCGCTGCGAATTCCGTTCAATGCCGAAATCAGAACCGTATCCTGACCGACCAGATGCGCTGCTTCTTCCATAGCTGCCTCCAAAGCTCCGTACTTCACCGTAAACAGAATAAGCTGTGCCTTACGGCTCTCTTCTGCGGCGTCACAATAATTAAAATCACATACTTCGCCATTGAAGGTAATTGTTTCCTTCCTATACTTCACAATCCTGTCATGGTCGGCAAGCACACGTACATTCTCCTTGCCCAGCTTCTTCGTAAAGAAGTCGGCATACATCACGCCAAGCGCGCCTAATCCTACGATATCGATAGTCTGAATTTTCATCTGTTGTCTCCTTTTATTCAAATTTTTAATCAGCCAATTGCGAAACTGTTATCACAAGTCACGAACTTAGACATTATAAACAAAAACGGTGCTCATCGCAAGCGCAATCGCCCCTTATTTTGTCTATAATGTCTAAGTTCTGGTTATTGAAGGAGAGTTCCGTAAATACCAATATAAAGCTGCGGCAACATCACCTTCACGAAAATCATTACGAAACACAGGAGCCACATCGCACATGCTGCAATCGCAGCATACTGCCTTCGTTTTCCCAGCATTTCGTCAATCTGCTGATATCCTTTTACCACGAATAGCATAAGCGCAGGAAGCGCAGGCATCAGATAACGACCCTGAGCCTGATAATCACTGGAATAGGAATTATAAGCGCTCAAGACAACAGGAATTACCATGCACAACGCACAGCATAAATATAACAGCTTGTTTTCGCTTCTGCCCTTCCTTTTCAGGCAGCCGAATACACAACCTGCTCCGGCTGTACACATCAATACTCCATAACATATATAATATTTGGCTGATACCCATATATCCAGAGCTCCAAAACAGGCAAAAAAACTCTTCACGCTATAACTTATCCACTCCGTTTCCGTCAGCATATTCCATATCGTTTTTCCTTCATTCGCGAAAGTCATACGATTAGACGGCTTAAGAGCTTCCATTGCGTAAAGCTCCCCACAGGCTTTCTGCGCGTTTACTCCCAGGAAGTCACCATCATAAAGTACCGCATTTCTTATAAAGAACCAACCTGCCAATACCAGTACTGTCAGGGCAATGACACAGCCATGACCTATGGCATATTTCCACTTTTCCTCAATGCTTTCATCCCGCATAACGGTTCCTAAATAGTATAATATGCTGCAGGCTATCCAAGCATAGGCATTATAATATGTCAACGCACACAGGCTGATGGAAACTCCCAGAAACAGGCAGCTTCTATAACCCCAATGCTGTTCCTTCCCATAAAGCCAGCCAAGTAAAATAAGCATTGACGTAAAAACGGCAAAAGCATCATTGTTAAGGTATGCCGCCAAAAACGTAATCTGTGGCAGAAATCCTATTAAAACGGAATATAGGAAACGGTTTTCACATTCGGGGAATAACTTTTCTCCAATTCTGAACCCCAGCCAGACACAGCCCGTTACTGCCAGGACGTTTATAAAGCGGGAGGCGATAACCATAACAACTGCATTGCTGCTAAAGACCGAAACTATTGCCATTATTCCCGCTGCAAGTATAGATGGCAGATAGGGAGTAAATGCATAGGAAAAGCCCCAAAGTTCGTTTATAATTTCTTCGTCCGAGCCAACCGGAAGCCTATGATGCTCCAGTATATATGCGGAAATATCATATCTCATTATTTCATCGGGCGCCTTATATATCGGAAGAAAGCATGATAGACTAAAATATATGGAAAATGCTATCAGTATTATCAGCCACTGCGCTATGCGCTGCTTTATTCGTTTATCATGCATTATGCTCCCTCGCTTATATTTATACGGCGGCACAGCCATAGTCCTTAATGTCAATAACCATGCTCCTTTCTCAACCAGCAATATATCAAATTGATTATATCATTATCGTACTCTATTTGCTACCATAATATATGGGGCATGCAATTGCCATGCCCCATATCGTTTAATATAACATGTGTTATTTCATTTTTAACAACCGCTGTTTAAACGCCCGTATTCTCTGTCCAAAGCGGCTTGTAATAACTATTCCGCAAATTACCATTCCGCACGATAATCCCATGGCAAAATCAGAGATTGCACTCATAACATTGTTCTCAATAAGGCTTGTATGGGATATTATCTGAGAACAAATCCATAGCACAGCCCCTGTCAGTAAGAGCCAGAAAACCCTTTTGGTATATTTCTCTGTTTCACTATTTGCGTAATCTACTGCTTTTAATACTGTTGTTTCTAATTCCTTATTCATTTTCTCGCTTTTCCTTTCTCCATCCAGTAACTCCCGCAGGTCAATTTCATAATAATCAGAAATCTGAATTAAAATATCCAAATCAGGCATATTATTTCCGTTTTCCCAACGAGATACGGTTCTGTTTGAAACATTAAAGATTTCTGCAAGCTGTTCCTGCGTGAGTCCTTTTTCGTTTCTGAGTTCCTTTAGTAACTTACCTATCTTTTTCTGGTCCAACCAGTGTCCCTCCTTTCAGGAAAAATCTTATCAATACAGAGACAAAATTAACACGACACAAAGCGAGAAATGCCGCATTTTTTCCGACAGACATATGATGTCTACCTTAGCATGTAAGGTAATTCTAAACCACTAATCGAAAAATTTACCCTTAAAAAAATTTTTATTTCCTAACGGCTTAGCTGTAAGCCTAAACAGAACGCACCCGTCGGGACACATAATGACTTTACTGTATCTGCTATCTCCACCTATATTTTCTAAATCTCCGCCGCTTCTGACTGCTTCCATTATAGGGTACATCATCATCATTACTTTAGAGCAGATTCCCTGTCCTTGTGAATTAACCGGGCAGCCATAAGTGCAGGTATATTTATCTCCAACCTCCTCACCATTCCGGCAAAATCTTTCTGTTTCCTCATTATCTTTATTAAATCCTATCACTTCTATTTCCCATTCGTATTCTTCATCATACCACTTCTTCATAACAATTTCCTCCTGACTCCTTCCCTAAGCACCTTATTGATATATTCCTAAAAATGACGTTATTTTCCCATAGGTGTACTCGCCATCAATCAATCCAAATTCAGGGTCATAATATTTATTACCGAACAGCAACGTCCAATGAGTGTATCCTGCATTTGTGTGCACCGTTAAAATGGAATATTCATATGGTGCAGGATTCTTTTTTGAAATGCGAGTATTCCTTTCAGCATGTTTCACTCCATAATAACCCAATATTTCAATCAGCTGCCCTATGCTGGTAGGTCCGCTTGTTTTCATATCCTTAATTACTTCATCTATATCTTTGCCTGTAATCATTGTAATACATGCCTGACCACAGGTTTCAGAAGTTGGCTGCATAACCGGTTTCATTTACGTTCTCCTTTTCTGCAAACGGTATCATAAATATTTTCAACAATACTGTCCAGACTTTCTCCGGCTGTAATACTGACTTCATTCAATATATCGGAATAATCTTTCTCTCTCCACCATCTTCGCATTGCTTCTTCGCCGAATTCATGACAGTTTGGTTTCGTCTGATGCCTTTTTAGTGTTTCTTCAAACGACAGGTCAAAATAGTAAGCATATATGTTACTGCCATATAACCGGACAGCTAATTCAAATAACGGCTTATACCAGTCCGCATACATAATCCCTTCCAATATAACGACATCGCTGTGACTGTTTCCATATATTAAAAGTTCTTCCATTAGGGGTATTGCCTGCGTATTTTCTCCGTCTTTGACTTTAATAATCTCTCTTCTGACCATATCTTGTGAAATAAGCATGGTATTTCTTCCAAATCGGTTTTGTAATTCTTTTGCAACTGTGGTCTTTCCACTGCCGGAATTACCCCTGAGTATAATTAATTTTCCCATTTAAGACCTCGACAATATCAATTTACCTGCATAATCTGCTTGTTTGATTGTATCATTTCCACAAGATGTTTACAATCGAAAAATGGAACACAGCAACCGCTATGTCCCATCTTTCTTATTACTTTGACCGAATTTTCAATTTACTTGGGGTTCTCTATTTACTTGGGCGAAATATCAGTATATTTTTCGATTTCCTCCTTCGGTAAATCACTCTTTTGTGAATACGGATAGTAGCCATTTTCTCCACGTTCGATTTCCAAATATATCGCTTGCCCTTCGTATGTCATTGCTACCCTGCAAATCCCTTCGGCATCAAATAAATCGGTAATTACAACTTTTTGGTCATAATAATATACCCACACTCTTCCGTCCACATCTTCATAAACGTCTACAGAATCGTTTATAGCGGCAACAAGTTCATCTGCTGACAGCCCTGACGATATCCAATCAGGGCCAGTGCAAACCTCTATGAGGCGCATTAATCCTTGTTCTTCATCGTTGAGTTCATACCGGATCGTATATCCACCGTTACTGTTTTCCTCAACCTCCGCTTCTGTCTTTATTCCATACTTCCAAATGGAGACCTTTTCCTGAATGCCGCCTATATCCGCTGCATATGCGGTTACCGATCCGCCTATAACAACTACACATGCGACTGCTGCCGCCGCTGCTATATTTCTTTTATGTTTCTTCTTAATATCTGCCATTTTTTTTACCTCCATAGATGATTGTCCGGAGGTATGAAGTGCTGAAAATGCTTGTTTATACCGCTCCTTATTTGTCATCGTCCCATTCCTCCTTTAATACTTTTTTGAGCAGACTGCGTCCGCGCGATAACCGCACTTTGACGTTACTTTCGCTTAACCGTAGGATATCCGCAATTTCACGAACACTGTAATCCTCGTAATAAAACAAGTGAATCACTATCCGATATTTCTCCGGAAGCTGCATTACTGTTTCAAACAGATTCTCGGACTGCGGCGTTTCAAACGTCAGCGTTTCCATGTAATCATCAAGGGAAAGTTTATTACGTCTCCAAAATGTATGGCTGGCATTCTTTGCCTTATTAATTGCCACCCGCAGCAGCCATGCGCGTATATGCTGCTCGTCGTCAAATTCTTTTTTCATTGTGTAATACTGGATAAACGTATCCTGAACAATGTCCTCCGCGTCCTGTGCATTTTTGCATACATTAAACGCCGCCGCAAACAGGCTGTTCTGATATAGCGCCACCAGTTCCTGTACAGTCTGTTTCATGAGCGCTCCTTTATTCATATTGCAATATAATATTTGAAAAGCCCTTCACTAATAGTACAATCGGCGAAGAGCTTTGGTTACAAAATATTTATTTTTAATCTTATAGATTCATCAATTCCTTTCTTGTTTCTTTATCAAACTTTTCTAAAGCATAACGATAAGCAGTTCTGGGCATCTGCGCATGATTCAAAATCAAGTAATCTTTTACCGATTCCATATCAACTTGTGAAAGACTTTTTAACATCCAGCCGTATCCTTTCTGAACCAAATCATGTTCATCTTTCATAAGCAAGTCTGATATACTTAACGGATTAATCCCTTCATAATCGTTATGCAGAATAGCGGGAATTAATATTACTGCCGATGCGCGGCGGACCCAAAAATCTTCATCTTTCGTCCACGCTGTCACCTTCCGGAAAATAGATTTATATCTTCGTAACAGTTCACCAAAGGCGTGCGTACAAAAATCATCGCAGTCTCCCCACCCCCGGACATACTTCTTCAGCCAGCTGTAAAAAATGTCATATGTGGCTTCAGTATATTGATTCCTTACTCTATATGCCCAATCAAATGCGATTACGCCTAACGCCCAGCTATGTTCTTCCAGCAGTTCCCCACATAAACACAGTACATTTTCAATCGACTTGTCTTCTATGTTTTTAAATAGTCTTGCCGCAAGTTTCCTTATATCACCGGTAATTATATGACTTCCGTCCGGGACGTTTTCAGATAATATCTTAATCCCGTTAACTGCTTCTGACACAATTGTATTCATTCCTATTAGTTCTCCATTCTAACTCTACTCATCCTTCTCATCATAGGTTCCTGTGATTTCACAAACATTATTATCAGGGTCTTTAAGGTGAAAATAATAATACCCCTCGTTGACTTTATTTATTTCTGTCACTTCTCCTATATTCAGCGCTTTGAGCCTGTTATATTCTTTTTTCAAATCTTCTACCCAGAAATTCAGAACAAATTTGTAATCCCCGTCCACATAATGGTGTCCATGCAAATTCTCTTCATTCATGAGCGCCAGACATTTATTGTCAAAATAGAACTCTGCAAACTTATTTCCACAATTCCTTGTGGATACGGACATTGATAATAATTGTTCATAAAATGAAATTGACTTTTCAAAATCTCTTACAATCAAATAAACGGAACCCAGATGTATCTCCTGCGGTCTGAGATTTTTAATCTCCTCAGCCTCAAGTAAAATTTCATCAGTACCTACCGAAAACAACTTGCTCATCATAATGACCTTATCAATTTCCGGAAGCGATTGGTCCATTTCCCATTTAGAAACGGATTGCCTTGATATTGAAAGCATTTCTGCCAATTGTTCCTGCGTTAATCCATTATCGATTCTGAGTTTTTGGATTCTGCTGCCTAATCCCATTTTATCCTCCAAAATGCTTTTTTATCTTATAGAAAATTACGCCACAGTGTAAAACATTCCAATGAGAATGCGAAGCATTCTTGGAATCGTCGCTGCTGAGCGACGATTTTTTACTATTGTAATAATTAAATGCTTTTTCATCTACCAAGTTTGATTGGAATTTTTGCAACCAGTGGTTGCTTTGACAATAGTAAACTACATAACAAATTGCTTATTTCGGCGCTTTCAAAATCCATATATGCAAGCTTTTGCAAGCCCGAAATGGCAATTTCCAATGTCGTTAACTATAGCCATAGCAAGAATTTGCACTTAACCTTTTTACTATTTTTCCCACTGCTCACAGCCGGTCCATTCCCTGACCGTTTTCAAAGCGTTTCCTTCCTTTTTCCGGATCTGCCATAAAATCAATGAGTGTACGGAATGCCTGCATCGCCATCTTTTCCTTATTACATGTATTTGAATTTTTTCCTATATCACTGAGCAGGTTATAGCGGCTTATCTGCCATACATACGAATCGCTCATGGAATATCCGCACACCTTTACCTTGTTTAAAAAGGTATGATGCTCAATATAATATACTAATTCCTCATAAATCTGCGGGCATAATATAATATCCTTCCAAAGTTCATCCGACCATGCTCTGTTAAGTTCTGCATAATCACATATTTCATAAAACGCCTGACAGACTTTAATTTTCGTCGCATCATATATAATTCCCGGCATACTATCACTTCCCTTTTTTGTAAATGAAATAAGGTCTGCTTTACAATCTCAATATCCTTATTTTTCAGTCATAAATCCCCATTGCACACCAAATTTGTCAATAAAATTGCCGGCTAATTTGCAGTATGGCAATTCCTCAAATTGGTCTATGATTGTACATTCATCTTTAAAAAACTCATAGCTGTCAAGAAGTTCTTTAACATTTTCAAACATTACAATCAAATGGATAGCACAATCAAGAGATTTTTCCCTGTTACCGAATCTATCATTCAAAAAAATCTGTTGACCGTGAATATACATAACAGCATGAGCTATCCCTTTATCATTTTGGGAGTCCTCAGGTGCGTAATCCTCATTTCGTATAATAGTTTCTGCTTTTGTATTAAACGCCTTTTCATATAAAGCGATTGCTTCTTCACAATCTCCGCAAAAGTGCAAGTGTGGTATTATCATAATTGCCGCTCTCCTCATCCTGATTTCTTCTTATTATATCATAGCCACTAAAGCCATAAATGTATACCATTTCAATAAGAATTACGAAGTAATTCTTGTAGCTCAGGCTGCTGAGCCTGAGCTTATTATATCATAATCATTCTGCTTCTCATACAGACAATTGCGCTCTTTGTTATTGACGCATTACTGGCATATAAGCATATCCTGTCGTATGCTCGAACGTGTCAAACACTTCCAGTTCTTGTGCACCGTTTTCAGCCATTTTGAAGCCATGTGAAGGCATAAAGTAGTTTCTGATATAGGCAAAAAGTTCCCAAATCTCGCATTGCTCCTTTGCCATAAGCTGCGCGGTAAATTTATTTGTATAGGCACGTATATACAATGAAGCGGGTACTTTGTATACATCTATGCCTTCGGGCTGACATTCAGTAAGAACTTCACGAACAAAGCCAAAAGCACGGGATTTTTCACTAAGCCAAAAGTTTACACTTAAATGAATGTCATTGATCGGAAGTACAACCTCTTTCAATAAATCAGCATCAAAAGCTTCACCTTTGGACGCTATTGCATCTATTGCCGAATTAAAACCGGATATGTCTGAAAAATCTTTTACATATACAATCTTTCCCGCAAGTATGGTTTCCGGCTTTTCCACTATCTCAAAAACTGCTCCATTGATGTTTATCGATTCAATTACTTTTTCTGCAGTTTCATTTTCGGTATCCAACAGGCAATCAACCGAAACATTAAGGACAATCGCAAGTAATCTCAGATTATAAACATCCGGCAGGCAGTCTCCGTTTTCCCATTTTGAGAGTGCCTGCTCAGAAACTCCGATTTTCGTGGCGACTTCTTTTTGAGTTAATTTTCTGCGTTTGCGAAATTCTTTTAATCTTTTTCCAAAATCATTTTGAGTGAACATAGTTTATCTCTCCTTTAGCAAAGTTTATTGTACTTAAATTATAGCATTCACCCATAAGCAAAGCTATTGTACATATATTTATTAAAAAACGAAAAAAATCAACCTCAGGTTGATTTCAGGAAATAAAATAGTGATTATACATTCACCTTTAAAAACTTATAGATATGACCCTGTGAGCAAAGAAGAGAGCAAAGAAGTAAACTTTTGATTGAATAAAAACGTAGGATATGCTATGTTATGGATACATAACAAAGGAAAACAACCGCTACTGACTTATCAAAATGATTAAGGTCAGCAATGCAAGAATGAACATTCCGAAAGACATTACAGGGGTGACACTATGAATATATACTTAGGAAACCGGACTGCTGATACGGTCAGAATCTATTTTGAAAAAGCTAAACAACCGGAAATCAAAGTCGTATTGCCGCAAAAAGCCCGGACTGTAGAAGAAGCTCTGGAGGATTATAGAGAAACATTACTTGCAAATGCAAAAAGTTATGGAAAATCTGATAATCCTGCCTCAATACGAGTCCTCGAAAAAAGCGGATTTACTGTGTTAGAGGAATTCACGGAAGATGGAAGGGATTCTAAGTATCTTCAATATACTTACGGTTAAATTCCTATTGCTGTCATGTTACGCTCAAAACTTCAATTTGTATATAATTTCTGTATTTACTTTTAAAACAGTTCTGAGTGAGTGCCAACACGGTAAACCATCAATACTAAAACTTTATCCATCACTTCATATATCAGTAACCAATCCGGTTCCACATGGCATTCCCTACATCCGGCATAATCACCATTAAGTTTATGATCACGATACTTTTCATCCAATTTTCCGCCTTCTGCAATCGTGCTGATAACATCGAAAAGCTTATCAATATCTTTCCCTTGTTTTTTCGCCAGTTTTAAATCTCGATTAAACTGACCGGTGAATTTAACTTCATATTTCATCCAGAGCCTCTCTCAAATCTTCGAGACTTTTATATCCTTTTATATTCGGGTCAGCAGCAATCCGCCTTCCCTCTGCGATAGCAGCCATTGTTATTTCATTTGGTGCATTCAACTTTAAGGAAAAGGGTATGCCATTTTCCCGAATTGTCTGTTTTAAGAACATATTTACTGCTGTAGTCATATTCAAACCAAGTTCTGCAAAGATACTCTCTGCTGCTTCCTTCACTGCTTTCTCCGTTCGTATATTCAAATTCGTTACCGTTGCCATATTACACACCTCCACTTTCATAATATAATACAAATTGACTTCATTATTATTCATTATATGCTAACTGCTTTACACCGTCAACATAGTATGTGTATATTAAACGAATTTTATCAAACAAACATCCAATCTCCTTACCCTACGGTTTATTTTCTGCCGAAAAACTCCTTAAATATATTACATTCCTGTCGGGGTCGTAAAAACTCATGTTTACAGCGCCCCATGGACGTTTGGTCGGTTTTTCAATTATTTCTGCACCTAGTGCTAAAACTTTTTGGTACTCTTTTTCTATATTATCTACGGTAAACGCTATGCACATATTTTGATTATCATTGTTTTTTACTGAGCCATCATTATAAATTGTCAGCATTGTTTCTTCTGCAATTATTGTTTGATGGACTTCGTCATTACTGTCATTATTTGTTTCAAGCAGGGCTTTATAAAAATCTGCTAATTTAACAACATTATTTGTCAATAAGCTGACTTCTCCTAATCGCATATATACCTCCTGTTACTTTATCAATACCTGAATTCAACTAAAATAATTTAGAAATTTGCCGTTCCGGTAGAAACTGAAGCACCCCATAATATTATGCGTATAATGCCGCATATGAAAAGATGTAACGGATAGTAAATATAAAACAATTTTCCAATCCCTTTCATTGTTCCGCGCTTACCATTATATAAATGTAACAGCGGAATCGTCAGACAAGTCCCTAACTGGATTATTGCGTATATCTTATCAATAAAGATAAAATATACAATGGCATACATCACTGTATAAAACATCATAAATATCATTTGCTTTTTAAAATTCCCTCTGTTTGTGCCGATAGCCAAAATTGCCAAAGTCGCAATACAGCTCCAATCGGACGGAAAAGTAACAAGACAGATGATTATAGTGATTATAACTTTCTGCCACGACTTCCATGTTGTTTTATCATATATGTATAGTAAAACCAGTCCCCACGCCAATGACCATACAACTCCGGTTTGATTAAAAGCAGTTTTCTGAAAAGGAATGAAAGGGATACCAAAACAGAAATTATACGCAAAGTGTGATATCAATGCCAGTAAAAACAGTCTGGAGGCATATTTTTTTATATCATGTGTGTAATGATAGCCTTCTGCAATAAAAAACCACATAATAGGGGCTGTAAGCCTGCCGGCAATGTGAAACAGAATGACAAACCATTCCGTAGAATATCCGGGAAATAATGTCCATGTCAAATGATCCAGTGTCATTGCCGCAATTGCAATTAACTTTAGTTGATTTGCATTAAGTCCGTTTTCATAATCTGTATGTAACATAGTCCATCCTCCCTGCATCTTCCGTTAATCACAAGAATGTTCTTTTATCTCATCTCTCTTACTCTCTTTTAATCTATCAATACAGTCTTGTGCCCAGTCCATGTACATCCGCATATTCCTGCGTCCAAAGTCTATCGTCATTTCCCAATAAGCTGCCCTTCCCTGATCGTCAATAAATTCCCGATATTGGTGACTGTTTTCCTGAGCCATATCCAGACTCTTAAGTAATATAGCGAAATATTCCTTCAACTCCTCAAAGTAGCGGATGTTTTCTTCCGGGCTTCGCTCACCGAGAAAAAAGACTTTCATCAAAATATGGCTGCGGGAATTGAGTTCCGGCGTCCCTTCAGACAGCCAGCGAAGAAGTTCATCGTGTCCGTCCGACGTAATAGCATAAATGTTTTTATCCGGCTTACTCTGTTGAGACACAGGGGTTTTGTCTACCCAGCCATTCGCTTCCAATGTTTGCAGTTCCCGATATATCTGGCTTGTCTGGGCATTCCAGAAAAAACGGAGCGAATCCCGGAACACCAGCATGATTTCATATCCGGTCATAGGGTGGTAATTGAGCAATCCTAAGATGCCATGTTTAAGCATAACTCTGTTCCTTTCGTTTTGTGTCTCTTTATTCCACAAGTAGACTAATATAGTATAATCAATTTGTGGAATAGTGTCAAGAAAAAATAAAGGTTTTCGGTCAATCTAAATGTTCTAAAAGCCTTTATTTTGGTGTGCTACCCGTCAAGTAGACAATTAAAAAAACAAAAAGTTTTTCTG
>CAZRKN010000074.1:0-10000 GCA_964600805.1 uncultured Bacteroides sp.
GGAAATATGGGAAGCAAATATGCTTCTATCATACAGGACGGCATGATTCAGGGAATGGAATTGAGCGCTGTCACAAGGGTGCGTGGCACATACAGGGAGATGCTTCTTCCGTCCATTGAGGCGGGCATGCCCGTATATGAGACTGCGGATGAGCTTTTTACGGCAGTGGAAAATAAAGAGCTGTCGATAGACGCCGTTGTGATTGCAACGCCGCATTATTCGCATGAGGAATTGGCAGTCAGGGCGTTTAAGAATGGTCTGCATGTGTTGTGCGATAAGCCTTCGGGTGTATATAGCAGGCAGGCGAGGATCATGGAAACCGAAGCCGTTAAGTCGGGCAAAGTATTTAGTATGGTGTTTAATCAGAGAACGCTTCCGATTCATATACAGTTGTATGAGTTGGTAAACAGCGGAAAATATGGCACCCTAAAAAGAGTAAACTGGGTTGTCACGGACTGGTACAGACCGGAACAATATTATACTTCAAGTTCCTGGCATGCGACATGGGATAAGGACGGAGGCGGCATTTTATTGAACCAATGTCCGCACAATCTGGACCTTTTGCAGTGGATATGCGGTATGCCTGTCAGAGTCCAATGTTTTTGCAAAGAGGGGCATTTTCACGATATCGAGGTTGAGGATGATGTGACTGTGTATTTTGAATGGGAAAACGGAGCAACAGGGACGTTTATCTCTTCAACCGGAGATGCGCCGGGTATAAACCGTTTGGAAATATCGCTGGAGGAGGCGCTGATTGTCTGTGAGAACGGAAAACTGAGAATCGGGGAACTTGTTCAGGAGATGGGCGGCAAGGAGGCGGATTATCGCAAAAGTTCCGCGGATTATTTCAGGAAAATAAAAGGCACATGGACAGAAATAACTCCGGAAAAGGAAGAGAAGCCATACGAAAAAGTTTTACAGGGTTTTGCCGATGAATGCATGGGTGTCGGAAAATGCATTGCTCAGGGCACAGAAGGAAGAAAAAGCCTGATGCTTTCCAATGCGGCTTACCTGTCGTCATGGGAGAAAAGGATGGTGGATATCCCGAATATAGGAACTGACGAAGAGCTTGAATTTGAGCGGTTATTTGAAAAATGGCTGGAACAAAAAAGAAGCAGATAGCGGGGACTAAAATGAATAAAATCAAATTTATCATCGTAGGCTCCGGCTGGCGGTCATTGTATTATGTCAGGGTAGCGAAAGCGCTGCCGAACATCTTTGAGTTGTGCGCAATGTACTGCCGGACTGAGGAAAAAGCACAGAAAATGGCAAAAGAGCATCATATACACACGACTACGTCCATAGAGGAATGTGTGAATTACAAACCGGATTTTGCAGCGGTTGTCGTGAATAAGGTATCCATCGCCGAAGTCAGTATGGAATGGATGCGGCGTGGGTTCACCGTACTTTGTGAAACACCGGCAGCGCTGGATGTGGAAACTTTGAATAAACTGTGGGATATGCATAATCAGGGTTATAAGCTCATCGTTGCGGAGCAGTATACAAGTTATCCGGAATACAGTGCTTTATTGAAGGTAGTTGATCGAAATATAATCGGAGAACCCGACTGCCTGAATATTTCTCTTGCCCATGAATATCATGGCGCAAGCCTTATGAGGGCTTTGTTACAAGTATCATCAGATATGGATTTTACGGTATCAGCCAAAACCTATCAATTTCCCACAACCGAGACGCTGACAAGGTACGATTCATACCAAGACGGCAGGATTGCGGATAAGAAGAGATGTATTGCAGCATTTGAGTTTGCAAACGGAAAAGTTGCACTGTATGATTTTGATTCGGAACAATACCGTTCTCCTATTCGCAAGAATACGCTGAAATTGCAGGGGAACCGCGGGGAAATCATTGACCGTGCAGTGTATTATCTGGACGATAAGAATGAGCCTGTAGTATCGGAAATCCGAGTGGAGAAAAGAGGGATTGAAACGGAGTACGAAAATCCCAATCTGTGCTATGTAGAGGAAGTCACTGCCGTAACCTTTGAGGGTGACAGTGTGTATACTCCTGAGTTTGGGTTGTGCGGTCTTGCGCAGGACGAAACGGCGGTTGCATCATTGATGAGGCGCGCTGCTGCGTATTCCAGAGGAGATACAACAGAACCGTATCCGTTAAAAGACGCACTGCAGGATGCCTATATGGCAATATTATTACGGGAAGCGGACGCATCCCAAAAGAAAATCAGCAGTTCGAAGCAGGCTTGGCACGAGTGGTTTGTAAAGAGGAGATGAAGATAATTGACTATGAATCGATATAGCAGATTACACAAAATGTTCATTATGCAGCAGGTGCGCGGGAACACTTTGTGTAATCTGTTTGTAATTTCTTAGAGATATTGACTGAGCTCCTTGCAGAACTGCTCCTCAATTGAAATCAGTCTAGTACACAATTCTTTGGATTTCTTGTCAGCCGCCTTATACTGATTCAGATAGCGGTTTAAGGATTTGACTCCCATGTTGCAGCCGTCGGTTAAAAGGTCCGCGACGGTCTCATCGCTCTTATCCATGTACATATTCATATTGGTCTTCATCCATGACATACTTTTGGCAATAGGCGAGGGGTCCTTTTCATCAGTATCGTGACTGTTTAAAAGAGAGTGAATCTCGTTTCCAAGCTTGCTGTGATGATCCTTTGTTTCCTCAAGCAGACTTTTCATACCGGAGCTTGTAACTTTGTCCATTACCTCATCAATCGAGGTTACTGCCATTTTTGTTCCTGCATCGCATTCCTGAAGCAGTTTTTCTGTATCTGTTTTTTCCATTAATACACCTGACCTTTCGTTGTTTTTTTATAGTTAACAACATTAGAAATTGCCATTTCGGACTTGCAAAAACTTGCGTATATGGATTTTGCAAGAGTCGAAATGAGCAATTTATTATGTTGTTTACTATTTTATATATTGTGTCAGGGAAATTATAAAATATTCAACGCTCATGATAAAAGAAAAACGACAAAAACAGACGCAGGAAAGAGTACAATTGTGAATCTGATTTCCCGATTTTATAACGTAAACGAAGGAATACAATGCAATATTACCATAAATCATACATTTTCATGGTCTCTTTATCTCTGTATTCATGTTTCTCATAGTACCCGATTAACTTATCACCGGCTCTTAGCGCAACCATATAGACATCTTTGTTTTGTTTCGCATTATAATGAAAATAGACAAGGTTATGCTCTGTAGATGAGGCAAACCATTCTACAATCTGCAGCATTTTTTTCTGCGATTCTTCATTATGACAGTCCATAATACTCTGGCCGATTAACTTCTCCCCGCCGCCTTTGGCATAATATGAAATCGCAGCCGGATTCATATATATGATTTCATGCTCAAGATTGCAGATTACTATAGAGCTCCTGTCCGTATCTATGATGCTTTTATAAAAATCTGTATACTGTTTAAAATTTTGATATTCTGACTCGTTCATATTGCTGTGTGCTCCTTTCTGCTTTTTGTTGTAAAAAGTGTCATATTGACAACAATTTTCGTTGTAAAAAGTGTAATAGTAATGACAAGTTTCATTGTAAAAAATGTAGTGCTTATTTCTCAGAAAATTCCTTTCTGTGCTGTAAATGAATACCGATGTGGCCAATGCCAAGTATAACGGCTGCCACAAGAAGAAAGACATTTTTTCCGTATATGCCAAGTAAAAAGAAAGCGCTTACCGGAAGAGTTGCTCCTGCCACCGGAATTCCGCAAATGCTCTTGTAAAAATCGGACATATTTTTTTCACTTTTAAAATATCGTACCCAATATATTTCATACAGCAACATCAGTGCAAATGAAAGCAACAGCCATATACTCCATAAGGAATTAAGCCGTATATTAAAATCAGAGAATATCAGTACGAGGCAGCACACTAAAACCTCACCGATTCTCTCTAAGGTTTGCAAAACCTTATTTTCCTTTTGGGCATATTGCTCATAATCTTTAGGTTTATGTTTTGTCCAAATTATATTTGGTATAAATAACATCAGAAGATATATAAGCCCTACATATGAAAAACCAAAATGAAACATCTTTACCTCTCCTCTTGTTTTGAAATTATACTACACACCCGACTGGAACACAAGTTTTTCGGTTTTGCAGATAATAAATGGACAGACAAGGAATGGTTTTTCAGCTTCCATTGGAAGATTAAAACCGTTGACAAAAGAATATTCAGGTATTATCATAATAAAAAAATAAGGAGAATATACAAAATGAGTTACAGTTTACATTCAAGACGTTATATGTACATGTATTATAGGCATATCTGCTTATAACAGGGCATATCAAAATGCACAGTTATAAGCCGGTAGGTCTTATATGTCTGTGCATGAATGAAATGTAAGCTGCTGATTATTGCATCTTGTATTGAAATTGACGCATCAGGCATATAGACGCCTGGTGCGTTTTTGGTATAATGACGGTTCTTGGAGTGAGGCGTACATTGTTTGTAGATGTAAGGAGGAGCATATATATGAAAATGAAACAGAAATTTCCGGATTATTCAAATTGTATAGTCAATTTAGCAAACTCTGTCTTGTCGGAGTTTGGCTGCAATAATGAGGGACGGCAGACTCTGAAAACGCTGGATTCATATCTGGCGAAAGGGTATAAAAATACAGTGGTTATTCTGTTAGACGGAATGGGAAAATGCATAGTGGAGAGAAATCTTGAAAAAGACGGTTTTTTCAATACACATTTAAAGAGCACATATAGCTCTGTGTTTCCGCCGACAACAGTAGCGGCGACTACATCCGTATTAAGCGGATTAACTCCCTGTGAACATAGCTGGCTGGGCTGGGATTGCTATTATCCTGATATTGATAAGAATGTCACCGTTTTTTTAAATACTGAGAGTGGAACGGAAAATCCGGCAGCAGATTTTAATGTCGCATGGACATATTGCGGATATGAGAACGTTGGTTCAAAAATCAGGGCAAATGGAGGTGAAGCATATGAGGTTGCCCCGTTTTTGCCGCCGTTTCCTGATAGTTTTAAAAAAATCTGCGAACAGATTAAGACATTATGCGAAAAACCGGGTAAGAAGTATATATACGGATATTGGAATGAACCCGATAGTATCATGCACAAAAAGGGGTGCTATGGCAAAGAAGCAAAAGATATGACAATAGACTTGGAAAATCAGGTGCGCAAGTTGTGCGATGAACTGGAAAATGCTTTAGTTATTGTGACTGCCGACCATGGGCATATGGATTCAAAGGCAGTTTCAATTACCGATTATCCAAAGATAACAGAGTGTCTGGTGCGTATGCCGTCTATTGAGCCGAGAGCTTTGAATCTGTTTGTACATGAGGAGAAAAAAGAGCAGTTTGAGTATGAATTTAAGAAAGAATTTGGGGAGAAATTTCTGCTTTGGTCAAAGGTACAGGTTTTAGAAAGCAAGATATTCGGCAGCGGAACAGCGCATCCGTATTTTGAGAAAATGCTTGGTGATTATCTGGCAATTGCCATAGACGATTTGTCTATTTTCAATACAACTAAAGAAGCGGATTCTTTTATCGGAGCGCATGCAGGCCTTACGGAGGATGAGATGGAAATACCATTGATTATTATAGAAAAAGGAGAGAATTAATGGAAAAAGAAAATATAGCAATCAGATATGCAAAACAAAAGGAGCTGGAACAGGTCAATAAATTACGGAAAGAAGTGCATGAACTGCATTGCAGCGGAAGAGCGGACATTTTTAATAGCGACAGCTGGAATAATATTGAAGAGTTTATAAATGTCAGATTTTCTTCTGATGAAAGCGGGGTCATCGTAGCGGTCAAAGGAGATGAAATCGTGGGATTTGCAACAGTGCAATATATACACAAAGCGGAATCTGCATTTCAGCAGGCGAGAAGTTTTTATCATATTGAAGAATTCGGCGTGGATAAAGAGCACAGACGCCGTGGAATTGCTACGAGGTTGATGGACTTTATGAGAAATGATGCAGTAGGCAGAGGATTTGAAAAGATAGAGCTTGATATGTGGGAATTCAATGAAGGCGCGTTAAGGTTTTATGAAAATATTGGATTCCTGACATATAGACGGCATATGGAATTGATGATATGATTTAAAATATAATTAAATCAGATGATGCAGGACTTGGGAAAAGAGAGAGTATGAAAGAGAAAGAATTATCCTTAATAAAAACGATACAGAATGATTGGTATGCCATAAAATTGGGGTTATCCATCAGCAAAAGCCTGGTGATCAACTTATTTTTTATGAGATTGGCAGGCTATTTTGAGTGGGTGTTTTTTGATGCAATCTTTTTGAGGGAGATCGTGGGTGCACTGGATGAGAACAAGAGTTTTAACGAGATATTTGTCTTTATTGCAGTCTGCGGTTTGAGCTTTTGTCTGATCAATCTGTATGTCAATTATGCGGAAAATGTGATCCTGCCGCTGCAGACTACCAGACTGTATGGAGGCATTTACCGAAAGTTGTATGCGAAGGCACGGAATGTAGAACTTAAGTGTTACGAGGATGCTGAATTTTACAACCGTTACACAATGGCGATGGATGAAGCGGAGGCTAAAGTCAGCGCCATTATCACAAGCTTTTGGGGAGTTTTGGTGGGTGCGGTGGCAACGGTGGCAGTGTTTGGATTCATGTATGAAATTGATCACTTTGCGGTGCTCTTTATTATTTGTCCGCTGGTTGGCAATTTTCTGTTTGGAAACCGGAAGAACAAGTACGAGTTCAAACGATATCAGGAGCAGGCGCCCAATGACAAGGTGATGAATTATGTCAACCGAACGATGTATCTGCCTGACTATGCAAAAGAGATACGGATATTCCAAATTTTCCGTCTTCTCAAAAAGCAGTACAATGATGCAACGCAGAAAAATATCAGAGTGGCAGTGAAATATGCGTTTGCTAATGCAATCATGATCTTTTGGAGGAACACACTTACCTTTACGGTAATCTTTGAGGGTGTGCTCCTCTATGCCATATACCGAAATCTGGTGACAGGCTCTATCTCTTTGGCGCAGCTTACCGTTATGAGCAGCCTTATGGTCGCTATGACATGGATTTTGATCGGGCTTTTTGAAGATGTAATGGCAATCATGAAAAACGGTCTGTTCATAAACAATCTCAGGGGATTCTTAGAATATAAAGAGATGATTCCCGAAGATCAAAAGGGAGTTTTACCGGAAAAAGAGTTTGAGAGTCTTGTGTTCGATAACGTATGTTTTTCTTATAAAGACGAGGAAACGATAAAGAATCTTTCTTTTGAACTGCATAAGGGCGAGATTGTGGCCCTGGTGGGTCATAACGGTGCCGGAAAGACCACGATCGTGAAACTTTTGCTGAGACTGTATGACCCTGTTTCCGGCGTAATACGGGTAAACGGAAGGGATATCCGTGAATATGATCTTCATGCTTATAGAGAAATGTTTGCCACTACCTTTCAGGACTTCAGCATCATGGGGATGACAATAAAGGAAAATGTTCTGATGGGCAGGCATTATGAGAATGAGGACGAACTGGTGGTGAAATCTTTAAAAAGAGCGGGAGTTTACGAGAAGGTGCAAAGTCTTCCTAAGGGAATCTATACCATGATGACGAAGGAGTTTGAGGAGGACGGGGCGGTATTGTCCGGAGGAGAAAACCAAAAGCTGGCAGTGGCAAGAACTTTTGCGAAGGACTCACCGGTCAAAATTTTTGACGAACCTTCCAGCGCCCTTGATCCTATTGCGGAGTATGAGTTGTTTAAAAATATCATGAAAGAAGGCAGGGAACACACCATGCTCTTTATCTCCCATCGCCTGTCTTCTGTAAAAAGCTGTGACAAGGTTTTCATGCTCGAGGGCGGCAGACTGATTGAAGAAGGTTCCCACAGGCAGTTAATGGAGCTTGGCGGAAGCTATGCGCAGATGTATAAAAAACAAGCCATGAATTATCTGGCTTTGGATGAGGGCGAGGAGGTGGAATTATGATACAGGAGAAAGAAAAGGCAAAACAGAGTGCAGCGCAGGTCTGGGATAACAACTGTTTTTTAATAAAACTCTGTATGACAGCCTCACCCGGATATGTGATTTTTGCGGTGCTGGAATCCGTGCGAAATCAGGTGTCTATCTTCTTTGAGCATACCTATGGAATCGGTTATGTATTGGAGGCGGCAGAATTTCATTATCCTTTCCGAAAGGTGGCAATGTTCCTTCTGATTCTGGCAGGTATCATTACGCTGGAAATGGCATTTTCAGCGTTTGTGTGGGATTATGTGATGGAGAAGGAGCGACCCGGGATACGTGAGAAAATAAAGCTTCTGTTCTATGAAAAGGCGAAAGCGCTTGATTTGGAGTGCTATGACAATCCGGAATATTACAATCAGCTGGTTCTGGTGCTTGGAGAGGTGGATAAACAAATTGACAGGTGTATCACTTTTTTGCAGAACACGGCGTCCGGAATCGCGGTCTTTATTTCTACGGGAATTTATTTCTTTGTGAAGGATAAGGCGTCTATCCTGTTTGCAGCAGTGTCCTTTGTTATGGCTTTTGCTTTTAATCAGCTGTTTAATAAGCTGACATTTAAGATAAGAATTGAACGAAATCCCCATGAGAGAAAACGGGAGTATGTGAAAAGAGTATTTTACCTAAGTGATTATGCAAAGGAGCTCAGGCTCAATCCGGAGGTCTCGGGCGTATTGTTCGACCGGTTCGAGGAGGCAAACGAGGAAGTCTATAATGTAGAAAAGAGAAATGCGAACCGCAGGTTTTTCTTAAGCTTTATGAGAAGGTATGTGAGCAACAGCCTTTTCGCTGATGTACTTTACATCTCCTATCTGGTGTTTCAGGCGACTGTTCGGAAGGCTTTATCTTTCAGCAGCGTAGCGATTTTGTATAATTCTTTTGGGAGGTTGAAGCGTGGCATGAGTATTTTTACGGATGTTTATCCCTATGCCTGTGAGACGAGCCTGTATGTTCAGAAAATGCGTGATTTTCTTGCATTTGAACCGAAGATTGTATCGGAGAAAGACCTGCTTCCGGCTGAGGGGGCAAAGGATATAGAGCTGCAAGGGGTTTCATTTGCATACCGAAAGGAGGATGGAGAACTTTTGAAGGATATTTCCCTGCATATCAAGCCGGGACAGAAGATTGCGCTGGTTGGCTATAACGGCGCCGGAAAGACCACGCTGGTAAAACTTCTGATGCGGCTGTATGATGTGGACGAGGGACGGATTCTTGCGGACGGAACGGACATCAGGGATTATCAGGTAGAGAAATATCGGGAATCCATCGGCACGGTTTTTCAGGATTTCAAGATTTTTGCAGGAAATGTGCGGGAAAATGTGTTGATGAACATTGCTGATAACTGTGAGGAGGAACCAATTCGCCAGTCGCTTTCGGAGAGCGGTCTTTTGGAGAAAATCCGGGAGATGAAGGACGGTCTGGACACCCAGTTGACTACGGAGATCATGGAGAAGGGTGTGAATCTGTCCGGTGGCGAGAGCCAGAAGCTTGCCATAGCCAGAGTATTTTACCGGAAGGCGGGACTGATGATTCTGGATGAGCCTTCAAGCGCGTTAGACCCCATTGCGGAATACCAGCTTAATCATGCCATGCTGAAAGCCACAAAGGATAAAACGGTGATTTTTATTTCTCACAGACTGTCCACTACACGTCTTGCAGATTATATTATTATGTTGGAGAAAGGCCGGATTGCCGAGCAGGGAACGCATGAAGGGCTGTTGAAGATGAACGGAAAGTATGCGCAGATGTGGCGCGTACAGGCCGGAGCTTATGTTGATGTGTAGGGCAGCTGTACCGCGTGGCTGCCTACACGCCTTAATATATGAAGATTCTATTTTTGCTCCTTAAGCATTGCTATCTCACAGAGCAGATTTTCAATAAGCTTCTCTTGATCAGCAAGTCTTGAGTCTTTTTCTGCAATAATACGTTTGGTTTCAGCGATGACCTTTTCATTTTCAGCGATGACCTTTTCATTTTCAGCGATGACCTTTTCATTTTCAGCGATGAC
>CAZRKN010000074.1:10100-22005 GCA_964600805.1 uncultured Bacteroides sp.
CTTTTCATTTTCAGCGATAGTCTTTTCGGTTTCAGCGATGGTCTTTTCGTTTTCAGCAATAGTCTTTTCACTTTCAGAGATTATCTTTGCAAGCATGTTTTTGTAGCTTGCAATATCTTTTTCATAAGTCCGCATGTCCCTGTAATATTCTTCGCGGTCGCGGCAGCGTTTACGGATCTGGTCTTCAGCGCTCAGCTTAAAGATAGTGTTGGATGCTTCATTAATATATTCGTCTTTAGCTGCTAACATCTTAATCTCCTCCCAGGTACTGGCTTTAAAAAGTTTAGCCCAATAGTCAATGTGATATTCCTTATCTTCATCGGTTGACAAATCTATACGAGATAAGTCTACCACACTTAAGGTCAGTTTGTCACTATAAATATGATAATTTTTTACGTTTAGCAGTTTATAAGTTGCATAAAATTCAGGATAGTCGTCGAACAGGGTATAATCCAGAAATCCGATATGTATAACCGGTTGAACTTCCGAATAATCCTGACCGTGATTCAGCATATCTATAGAACGACAGAGATAACTTACAGATCGGTCGGGCCAGATTCGTTTGCCTGTTACCTGCATTTCTATATTTATATGCGAGTAATTATTCAGTATTACATTGATATCCAGTCTGAATTCCTTATTCTTAATAGATTTACCTAATACTATAGGATTAGTTATTTCAACAGATAGGATATTTTCTTCATGCAGATGAAGCAGTGAACAGATAAGTCCGCGCAGAGCTTTATTATTAGTCTGTAAAACCGCACGAAACATATAGTCGTTGGTCATTCCATAGGGAATAGCTCCATGGGCATATTTTAGATTGGTAGTTTCTTGATTCATAGACATGACTCCTTTGTGATTTGAGATAACAGAAAGCACACAGTTGCTTTCTATTGTATGAATTAGTGACAACCGCACAGATATATGTACTATTTTATGAAAATAAATTCAGGCTCAGCAGAGTAAACCGGTGATATTACTTTAATCGCCTATATGGTCTATCAGTGTCGGTTATTATGATTTGATATGAAATACTTATATCATAAGAGAAAAGAAAATACAATTACTTTCATACAATGTGAATGTAGAAAAAATAAAGACGGAATAACGATAATTACATTTGCTAATCATTATTTTGCATAAATTTTTAATTTTTAGAAGAAAAAACACAATATATTGTATTGTGCAATTTTTCCAGAGATAAGAAGTTTGTTGACAAAATCAAATGTAGACACTAAAATTATAAAAAAATGTGATACATACAGAACGAATCGAATCACAGCATAAGGATTATAACCATGGAAATAAGATATAGACAGGCATTGGCAGATGATATACAAGCTGTCGAGGAGCTTATAACAAAAGCCATTGCCCATATGAAAGAAAATGGAATTGAGCAGTGGGATGAATTATATCCGACAAAAAATGATTTTATGGATGATATACGAAACGGTCAATTAACAGTTGGTTGTATTGCGCATCAGATTGCAGTTGTATTTACCATAAATCAGACTTATGATGCCGAATATGAAAACGGTAGATGGAAGGCTCCGGAAAAGTCATTCAATATAGTACATAGATTATGTGTGCACCCGCAGTTTCAAAATAAGGGTATTGCGAAACAAACAATGGATTACATTGAAAAACAGACTTTGTCAGAAGGAAAGCAGGCAATAAGGTTAGATGTTTATTCAAAAAATCCGTATGCTAATAAATTATATCTTGGCTGCGGATATCAAAAAGCCGGAGAAGCAGTGTGGCGCAAGGGTTGTTTCTATTTAATGGAAAAATATTTGGATTGATAAAAAACGGCAAACCAAAAAATATATGGCTTGCCGTTTGGTGTAATTAATAATCAGGATGCTGTTAAGCTTGTCTTGAAGCATTGCTTACTGCAAGCAGCTTCTGGCGCATTTCATCTTCAATTCTGCCAAGTTCCTGTTCTGCGTTACGTCTCTTGGTGCGCCCCTCTTCCTGAATCTTCAGAACCTCATCCAAAGTACTGATTAGAGTTTGGTTTGTAGCGGTCAGGGTCTCGATGTCCACAATACCACGTTCGCTTTCTTTGGCGGTTGCGATGGTTGCACTCTTAAGATTTTCTGCATTTTTCTTAAGCAGTTCATTCGTCATGTCGGTTATTTCTTTCTGCGCTTTTGCAGCCTCGGTGGAATGACTCAGACCTATGGCTATTACCATCTGGCTCTTCCACAGTGGTATCGTATTGACAAGAGTGGACTGAATTTTCTCGGACATTGCAGTGTCGTTGCTTTGGATAAGGCGAATCTGCGGCGCCATCTGCATGGAGATGGTTCTCGTAAGCTCCAAATCGTAAATCTTCTTCTCGAAGCGTTCACACATAGCTGCATAGTCGTTGGCTTTCTGCGTATCCTCGGGAAGTCCGCTTTGCTCTGCTTTAGCCAGCAGTTCCGGCAGGTCCACGGTTCTTGCCTGTTTAAGTTTTTGCTTACCGGCCAGAATATACATGGACAATTCTTTGAAATAATTCAGGTTCAGTTCGTACATCTTGTCCAGCATGGCAGCGTCTTTAAGCAGTGTTACCTGATGGTCTTCCATTACCTTACAGATTTTATTGACATTTACTTCCGCTTTGTCGTATTTCGCTTTGAGGTTTGCAAGCTGATGGCTGCTCTTTTTGAAAATGCCGAATAATCCTTTCTTTTCTTCCTCGTCAAAACCCTTTAATTCTGCGACTACACCGGTTAGCATCTGACCGATTTCGCCCATATCTTTGGTTCGAACATTGTTCAGGGCGCTTTCGGAGAAGTCGGCGATTTTTTTCTGACTGCCCACTCCGTACTGCATGACCATCTGTGTATTGGTAATGTCTATTTTTGAGGCAAAGTCATCTACCATTTTCTGCTCTTCCGGCGTCAACACTGCCTCCGGAACATCATTAGATACCTCCTTTAATGCCTGTGTGGCACCTTCTAACACCTGCACCTCATTTGCCGTGGCTACAACGTCTGCAACCGCCGCTGACGGCTCTGTAAAGGGATCAAGGGTCAGAGAGGGGGCTTCCTTTAACATTTCATCTAAATTAGTGCTCATTTGTTTTCCTCCATTCAGTTGTCTTTTATTGTTACAAATTCCATCTCATTCATCAAACCTTCTCTGGCAAGCATGGTTTTCAACACCTGCGCATCTGTCGTTGCATCGAATACAGAGTCTTGGAACAGGTTATTCAAAAGTTCCGTGAATGCATGGTTGATTGTGTCCAGTGTATTCTCTATCTCCGCTTTCGCAGCCGTGATTTCATCTCCGGGGGCGCTCACGCGGTCAAATTCTTCATATGCCTCTACAAGTTTGAGAGTAGTAGGCAAATAATAATTCATCAGTTTATGCATACGGTGCATCTGTTCAGGATGCTCCCTGATGCTGTTGAATATTTCCTTAAGAAGGCTTTCCAGGCGGAAAAGCTTTGCAGAAATGACCTCGCCGGGAATCTTATCATTCAATTCCCTTAATTTGCGGATACATTCCATGCCTTCCGATATCATTGTATTTAACTCAGTGTTCTGTTCGGCTGATATCTCAGGTGCAGGATTATCGTTTGGCGTCTGCGTCTCTTCCTGCGGTTTGGCGGTAATCCTGTTTTCTTCTTCAATGCGCTTACGGCTCTCTTCGACATCCATATACTGCCAGTAAATAGCGTCGCTCAGCATAAAGCAGGTTTTCTGTTCATCCAGATGTCCTTCGGGGAAAAATCCCAAATTAATCATTTGCTGCAGGTCTTTTACGACATAACGTTCTTTTTTACCTATAGCCATTGCCAAGTCTTTTATATTTTTATACATTTTATGGTCGCACAGCTTTATATATCGTTCTGCACGTTTTAAGCGTCTTCGCTGAATGATGCCGACATTGATCATACTACTGAAAATTGCCAGAAAAAAAAGATTTATTATCCAGCCCGCCGTATTTGTTAAGTGCCAATCATATAATGCCGTAAAAATGTATCCGAGAGTAAACAATCCCGTCAATCCCAAGCCGATTCCCCCGAATACCTGATAGAGCACATTGGACACATTGCCTACTTTTTTGATTCGGAATTTATTCTGAAGTCTGTACTGCCTGTCGCGCCGTTCAATCTCTTGTTTATCGCGTGATTCCTGTATCAGCTGGTTTCTCCGCGCCTGTTCCTGCCTTTCACGTTCTTCCCTGAGCTGCCGGTTCTGCTGTTCCTGTCTGCGGCGTTCTTCCTGCACCTGTTTTTCTTTTTCCGGACCCGTACCACCGATACCGGATGCAATATTTGACCTGACTTCGTCTATAGTAATGTTGACAGTCTGAGACACCAGATCATTTAACTTACTGAAATCACCGCTTTGCAATGCTTCAGTAAGCGCTCCTTTTATCTGTTCTCCCATGCTGCTCCGATTTTGATAGCCGCTCATTTTGCAAACCCTCTTTATCTTCATTGCCTGTGTAGTTTCCATAAGGCATTTCTCTGGTTAATATTATCACATATCAGGTTTGGATTAGCAATAGTTTCTTTGATAAGTCAGTGGGAAAATGGTAACATCGAAACAAGGCTGAACTGTTACGGAAAATGCTATTGACATGAATAAAAAACAATGCTAATATTTATAAAATATATAGGATAAGTAGGAATTAAAGGAGGTTAAAAATCATGAAAACTACTATTTCCGTAAAAAAACTAACAATCTCCGCTTTCTTCATGGCATTGAACATTGTCCTGAGCTCTTTTAGCATTCCGGTTCCCGGCGGCCATTTATATTTATGTGATATAGCCATCTGTACGGCAGCAATCCTGTTGGATCCTTTTCATGCGGCTGTAGTAGGAGGCGTAGGATCATTTTTGGGAGATTTTTTCTTTTATCCGGCGCCCATGTTTGTCTCGCTTGTGACACACGGGATACAGGCTTTTGTTATATCAATATTTGCAAATTTGCTTTTTAAAAAGAATTATAAAGCCGGTGCAATCGCAGGAGTTTCAATCGGTGCAGTCATTATGGTAATAGGGTATACTCTGGGGCGGGCGTATGTGTACAGTACGCCGGAATATGCGATAATAAAGCTTCCGTACGAAATATTGCAGGCGGGCATCGGTGCGGTTGCCGGAGTTATTATTTGCTTTCACTGCGGAATCCGGAATGTTTATAAGAAAATGCTGGGAGATGTCTGAAAACTCCGGTGATTTACATACTGACAAAATTTCACTCTCATGTTAAAATTAATAAGATTCGGGTGTCAAAAGGCACCTTTTGACATCCGAATCAATTTAGATAATTGCGAAATTCCATATTTCCAAAATTATTGTACAACGGACCGTTAAAAAAGTGAGTTTCGTAATCTAATGATAAAACTAACATATTAAACAGCAGAAATTTACTTTGTAAATTATCTTTTGAAAAAGGAAGCGGATAACGGTATGGATTTATTTGAGTATATGAGAAATACGAATATGGATAAGGAATCTCCGCTTGCCGCAAGATTGAGGCCTGCTACACTGGATGAGGTGGTAGGGCAGCAGCACATCATCGGTAAGGATAAGCTGCTTTATCGCGCTATTAAGGCTGATAAGCTTAGCTCCATTATTTTCTATGGGCCGCCGGGAACAGGCAAAACGACGCTTGCTAAAGTTATTGCCAATACAACCAGTGCGGAATTTACGCAGATTAATGCGACCGTTGCGGGCAAGAAGGATATGGAAGCCGTGGTAGAGCAGGCGAAGAATACAAGCGGAATGTATGGGAAAAAGACCATTCTTTTCATTGATGAAATCCATCGATTTAATAAGGGGCAGCAGGACTATTTACTGCCGTTTGTGGAAGACGGAACGATTATACTGATTGGCGCCACCACAGAGAATCCCTATTTTGAAGTTAATGGGGCATTAATATCCCGTTCGATAGTCTTTGAACTTAAACCACTGTCAAGAGACGATATCAAGGTGTTGATCAATCGCGCCGTTTATGATAAAGAGAAGGGTATGGGAGCGTATGATGCGGTAATTGATGAGGACGCCGTGGATTTTCTGGCTGATTTGTCTGGCGGAGACGCAAGACATGCCCTGAATGCTGTAGAGCTTGGCGTTATGACGACTAACAGGAGCGAAGACGGTAAGATACATATTACGACAGAGGTAGCGCAGGAATGTATTCAGAAAAGAGTCCTCCGCTATGATAAGACCGGGGATAACCATTATGATACAATTTCAGCATTTATTAAAAGCATGAGAGGTTCGGACCCGGATGCCGCGGTATACTATCTTGGAAGAATGCTTTATGCCGGCGAGAGTGTGGCTTTTATCGCAAGAAGGATTATGATATGTGCGGCAGAAGATGTGGGAAATGCCGACCCCGATGCATTGACGGTAGCGGTCAGCGCATCGCTTGCTGTTGAAAGAATAGGAATGCCTGAGGCTCAGATTATTTTGTCGCAGGCGGCGACTTATGTGGCATGTGCTCCGAAAAGCAATTCCTCCTGCAATGCAATTTTTGAGGCAATGAAGGAGATAGAGAAGAGAGGGAACCTGCCGATACCTGCGCATCTGCAGGACGCGCACTACAAGGGCGCCGCGAAGCTCGGCCACGGCACGGGATATAAGTATGCGCATGATTATCCCAATCATTATGTGGAGCAGCAATATCTGCCTTATGAGCTGAACGGAAAAGAATTTTATCGTCCTTCCGGAAATGGATATGAAGTCAAAATCAAAGAGCATATGAAGCGTATAAAAGGCTAAAACAACTGCTCTATTAAGCTTTGATACACTGCCTGATTTTTTTTCTGCCAGTTATCGCATATGGCTGCGGCAGTTTCCTCATCGGGAACCGATAGAGTGATATCGACCAGCCGGACTTTTTTTTCCGTGGCCAGTAAGTGGGCTTCATATTCTCCGGAAGTAGATTTATAATAATCGGAAGAAATGGAAACCTCGTTGCGCATTTCCAATTCGTTTTCCATGTAAAAACTGTCGATTTTCTTCTTGGTGAGACTATTAAGGCGGTTGCCGAATAAAGCCAAGGTCTCTTTTCCCTCATCCGTAACCGCAAGATGTGTGCGATTGCGGACAGTGGTCGCAGTAATCATCTCTGAGTCAGCCAATTCGGCAAATACCTGTTGCAAAGTCAAAAAGTCCATATATTCGTTTTCAAGAATAAAATCGGCTACCTGTGCTTTGGTAATGGGAAATGCGGCGCGGTTCAACATATATAGTATGATAAGTTTATAAAGTATCAAAGTATCTTCCTTGGTCATTACAATTCTCCGATATGCATTCCTCTTAATACAGATGAATATTTGGGTATTTGAGAAACCGCATATTGGAAATATACAGTTTCTCATTTATCTTATAGGAAATTACGCCGCAGTGTATATCATTCCAATGAGAATGCGAAGCATTCTCTGAATCGTCGCTGCTGAGCGACGATTTTTTATCTACCGATGAATATGTGATTTCACAGCCTCGGCAACAACTTCCGCCACCTCGGGATTGAAAGCTTCCGGCATAATATTATCTTCATTTAATTCTTCATCGGGAACCAGCCCTGCAATGGCATAGGCAGCCGCCAGCTTCATTTCCTCCGTAATCTGCGGAGCGCGTCCTTCCAGAGCGCCTTTGAAGATGCCGGGAAAAGCCACAACATTATTAATCTGATTAGGAAAATCAGAGCGTCCGGTGCCTACTATACGGGCTCCGGCTGCCTTGGCAATATCCGGCATGATTTCCGGTACAGGATTGGACATTGCGAATATTATGGGATCCTTCTTCATGGAAGCGACCATCTCTGACGTTACGACATTGGGAGCGGATACACCGATGAAAATATCTGAGTCTTTCATTGCGTCTGCAAGCGTACCGCTTTCATTCGACGGATTGGTAGTCTCAGCCATCTGCTGCTTAACTTTATTCAGGTTATTTCTTGATTTGCTGATGATTCCGGTGCTGTCGCACAGGATTATGTTGGAAAACCCATAGCTTTGTAACAATTTGGTGATAGCGATTCCGGCACTTCCTGCGCCGTTTACAACTACCTTGCAGTCTTCTTTTTTCCTGCCTGTGACCTTAAGGGCATTGATAGTGCCTGCCAGTACAACAATAGCCGTACCATGCTGATCGTCATGAAATACGGGTATATCCAGAATCTCTTTCAATCTTTCTTCTATTTCAAAGCAGCGCGGTGCACTGATATCTTCCAGATTAATGCCGCCAAAGCCAGGCGCAAGATAAGTTACCGCCTTAATGATTTCTTCGGTATCCTGTGTGTCGAGGCAGATCGGAACTGCATTTACGCCGCCGAATTCCTTGAACAGTACGGCTTTTCCTTCCATAACCGGCATAGCTGCGTGAGGACCGATATTCCCAAGACCGAGAACGGCGCTGCCGTCGGAAACTACAGCTATTGTGTTGGATTTCCATGTATATGTGTAGGCTGCATCCTTGTCTTTGGCGATTACATTACAGGGTTCTGCAACACCCGGCGTATAGGCGATTGCCAAATCCTCTCTTGTTTTGACTGCTGTTTTGGAAACGGTTTCCAGCTTGCCTTTCCATTCCTCGTGCATTTTTAGAGCTTTTTCACCTGTTGTCATAATAATTCTCCATTCTTTGAATATATTTATGTAGTAATTCTTATTCATACGAATCTTTCTTAATCATATAGTATTTATGATTTTTCTGCAATATACTCTTTTATACTTTTTAATGTTGCGGTCAGAGAATTTATTCAAAATTTCCTCTTCCTATTTTGCAAACCATGGTGTATAATGTATTCTATAGACAGGTTTTTAATACATTTCAGTATACATATCAGGAAATAAAACCCCTCGACCAAAGAGTGAATGAAAATATTAAAAATGGGTGTTTTGCTCAGGTATAATTGATAAAAGCACAGGAGGAATTTATGAGAGAAAAGTATGAATCATTAGCGCTTGCGAATTTGAAAGAACTCGCAAAAGTGCGGGGGATTAAGGGCGCGTCTACTATGAAAAAGTCGGATTTGGTAGAAGCGATGCTTAAGGAAGACGAGAAAGATAAGGCAGCCGGAAAAGAAGTCGCTGTCAAATCTATCGTACCGAAGAAACAAGAAAAACAGGAAAAAGCGGAGAGTGCCTCTTCAGGGGGAGAAGAAGAAAAATTCCCGGCTGAACTTGACAGCGGAATCGTGGCACACGGCATTTTGGAAGTCATGAGCGACGGGTTTGGATTTATCAGGTGTGAGAATTATCTTCCGGGTGAAAATGATGTTTATGTGGCGCCGAGCCAGATTAGAAGATTTGGACTCAAGACCGGTGATATTCTGGAAGGAAATACCAGAGTTAAGACGCAGAGCGAGAAATTCAGCGCACTTCTTTATGTGAAATCAATTAACGGGTATGCTCCTGATGTGGCGATGCGCAGAGTTAATTTTGAAGACCTTACACCCATTTTTCCTGATAAAAGATTGAAGCTGGAGGTTCCCGGAGCTTCTGTGGCGATGAGGATAATGGATTTGATGAGTCCTGTAGGAAAAGGGCAGAGAGGAATGATAGTATCTCCGCCTAAGGCAGGTAAGACGACTTTATTAAAAGAAGTTGCAAAGTCAATTACAAGGAATACACCTGAGGCGCATCTGATTATATTGCTGATTGATGAGCGTCCTGAGGAAGTAACGGATATTAAGGAAGCTATTGAAGGTCCTAATGTAGAAGTTATCTACTCCACATTTGATGAACTTCCGGAACATCATAAGAGAGTTTCGGAAATGGTAATTGAGCGCGGGAAGCGGCTTGTAGAACATAAAAAGGACGTTGTGATTCTGCTTGACAGCATCACCAGGCTGACGAGAGCTTATAACCTTACTGTTCCGCCGAGTGGACGTACGTTATCGGGTGGTCTGGATCCGGCGGCGCTTCACATGCCGAAACGATTTTTCGGTGCGGCAAGAAATATGAGGGAAGGCGGCAGCCTGACAATACTGGCGACTGCGCTTGTAGAGACCGGAAGCAAGATGGATGATGTGGTCTATGAAGAATTTAAGGGCACAGGCAATATGGAAATGGTGCTTGACCGTAAACTTTCGGAAAGAAGAGTATTTCCTGCAATCGATATACCTAAATCAGGAACCAGAAGAGATGACCTGCTTCTTACGCCGGATGAATTAGAGGCAATTAATATAATAAGGAAGGCTTTGAACGGACTTAAGCCGGAAGAAGCTGTAGACAAGATACTGGATATGTTCGCCAGAACCAGGAATAACTTTGAGTTTGTCAATATGGTTAAGAAGATGAGATTTCTATAAAACAAACGATAAAAAAGTACTTGCATACAGCAAACAGCTATGATATAATACATAAGCTGTCGTCTATTATGGCAGGACTGAAAACAAAATATATAGTAGCGTTTAAGACGTCTGTTTACTTTTGAGAAGAATTTTATCATTGGTTCTTCGTACAAATTAGAAAAAGGAGTGTAGTTATAAAATGAAAGAAGGACTTCATCCTGAGTATTATCAGGCAACCGTAACATGTAACTGTGGCAACACATTTGTAACAGGATCTACCAAACCGGAGATTCACGTTGAAGTTTGTTCTAAATGTCACTCGTTCTATACAGGCCAGCAGAAAGCAACACAGGCCAGAGGACGTATTGATAAGTTCAATAAGAAATACGGTATGGAAAACAATTAGTTTGCTTAAAAATGTTGGGGTAGCGCCCCGATTAAGTCAGGCTGCCAAGCCTGACTTTTTTAGATGTAGCGCGGGAGGCAATGGTTTTGAGGAAGAGACGCAGAAAATCCTCCGGAATTGGCGGTCAGGCAGTTCTTGAAGGTATTATGATGAAGAATAAAGATACGTATGCGGTAGCTGTTCGTAAGCCGGATGGTAAGATTGAGGTAGGTGTAGAAACTTATCATAGCATCATACATGGCAGTATACTGCTTAAGATTCCTTTTATCAGAGGTATATTCAATTTTATTGATTCTATGATTCTGGGTATGAAAAGCCTGAATTATTCCGCTGATTTTTATGAAGACGAAGACGCTAAGGAAACTGTGGCGGATAAAGCTTTTAATAAGATATTTAAGGATAATGCGGAAAAAGTCTTTTCCGGAATAGTAACAGTTATTTCCATAGCGCTTGCAGTTGCTGTTTTCATAGTGCTTCCGTGGTATCTGACCTCACTGTTTCAGGGATATGTAAGAAATGATTCTTTGATGGCAATCATAGAAGGCGTTATCCGGGTTTCCATTTTTGTCATATATGTGCTGAGTATTTCGCTTATGAAAGATATCAGAAGATTGTATAAATATCATGGGGCGGAGCATAAGTGCATCAACTGTATAGAAAAGGGGCGTCCACTGACTGTCCATAATGTGATGAGAAGCTCCAAAAGGCATAAACGCTGCGGAACAAGTTTCATGCTGTTAGTTATGCTGATAAGTATCGTCCTGTTTTTCTTCATAAGAGTTGAAAATCCGCTCTATAAGGTTTTGCTGCGTATAGCGCTTATTCCGGTTATAGCGGGTATTTCATATGAAATTATAATGCTGGCAGGAAAGAGTAATAATATTATTATGAATATTATTTCTCTGCCCGGTATGCTGCTGCAGGGACTGACGACAAGAGAGCCGGATGAAAGTATGGTGGAAGTCGCAATTGCGGCGGTAGAGGCTGTTTTCGACTGGAAGGCATATCTGTATGATGTCTTTGGTTATGAAATAGATGATTCATGGCTGGTGGATGGAGAAGAACCGGAAGAAGATGAAGAGTCGGATTATGAATATGAGGAAGAAATGGAATATGAGGTAGAATCTGAGGAAGAGACTGAGCCAGAATCGGAAGATTATGAAGAACCTGAAAAAGTCGTAGAATCTGAAGAGGATGAAGAACCTGAAAATGGTGTAGAATCTGAAGAGGATGAAGAACCTGAAAA
>CAZRKN010000075.1:0-21298 GCA_964600805.1 uncultured Bacteroides sp.
GCCATAAGTAAAGCGCTGGCAAACTGGCTGCTTAAGGATGTGTCAATTGTTACATCTGAGAACTTAAGACCATGTGCATGAAGCATGAAAGGGAAGTGACCTTTTTCACCTAAATACTCTATTTCCGCACCTGCATCTTCCAAGATGGATAAAAGCGGCTGCATCGGTCTTTTTGCCATTTGTGCCGAGGACTGCATCTCATAGTCTCCGCCTGCAAGTGCCAACAGTACGGTAAGAAAACGCGCTGCGGTACCGGCGCTGCGGACGTTAATTACGGCGTTGTTATTAGGTATTATTCCACCTGTACCCTGAATAATAACCTGTTTAGTATCTTCATTTATTTTTACATCAAACCCCAGACTCAACAGACACGACAAAAATGCCCTTGAATCATCGCTGAATAATACTCCGTCAAGCGTACAGGTACAGCTTGACATTGCCGAGAGCATTAAGGCTCTGTTCGTAATGCTTTTTGAACCCGGAACAGTTATTTTGATGGGGGTTTTTGGCGTCCATTGTTTAACATGGTAAATTTGTTCCATTTTAGATTGTACTCCTTAGACTTTATATGTAATATCCTTATCTCACAGCTTTATGACAGCATTTTATATAAGTTTAAAGCTGTTACAATCTATTATAATTTGTTTTGGGCTTTACGACAAGAATTGATTGACAAGTTAAGATTAGTAAGACTATAAGAGCGTTATAAACTGAAAAACGGAATACATTCTAAGTATGCATTCCGTCTTTCATTATGGGAAAATATACAAAACTAACTTTTATTTCACTTCAATTCTCTGAACAGTATCCTTAGCTTCAGCATCCTTCTTCGGGAATTTTACTTCCAGGATGCCATTGTTGTAGGAAGCGTCAATATCGCTGGCTTCAATGTTATTTACCCTGAAACTTCTGGAATACGAGCTGTAATATCTTTCCCTGCGGATATATTTGCTCTGATTTTCTTCATCCTTTTCCTCTTTATGAGTAGCGGAAATGGTAAGCAGGTCATTTTTCAGGTCGATATTGATATCCTCTTTACTGAAGCCGGGAAGTTCTGCCTGCAGCAGATAGCTGTCTCCGTTATCAATTACATCTGTTCTGAAGGCGTCGTGCCGCCCAAGCTCATTGTTTCCCCAGAAGTCTCTGAAAGCGTCATTAAACATCTTATCAAAGGAATCCTCAAAGAACATAGGTTTATAGCTGCGGTTGTCAAATAATGCTGGTCTTAACATATAAATCACTCCTTATATTTTTTATTTTGTTTACTTATTATTGCCGGAAATTAATAAAAAATTTCCTGTATATATATGGCTGGTTCTGAATTGGTTCAGCTCATATATATGTTATATATTATATAGAACAGGTAGTCAATTATGGAAAAATAAAGAAAATATAAATAAAGTATAAATTTGCTGCTTTAAAGAAGTTTATTTTCTCTGACCATATCTGTTTTGATTTCCTTGACCGAAGCTACTACCTCTGCAGGTTGACGAGTATATGAGCATTGGAATGATAAAGCTTAAAATGTAATTATACAATTAAATCCAAAAACAATATACTTTATCTTGAACTGCTTCGACGGGGATATAATGTATATGTTGGGAAAGTAAATGATCTGGAAATAGATTTTGTTGCAAATAATGAGCGGGGGCAGGCTTATTTTCAGGTGGCGGCGACTGTTCGCAGTGAAGAAGCGCTTCTTCGGGAGCTGGCATCGTTGCAGCAGCTTTCGGATCATTATCCTAAATATATTTTGACACTGGATAATGACCCGGATGCTGACTACGAGGGAATACGAAGAATTAATGTGTTAGAATGGCTGGTTGAGGGTTAAATGAAAAGGAGTAGTGGCTGCTTACTATCTCTGACCGTACCTGTTTTGATTTCTCTTGCCATTACCTCTGTTTTGTCTGGTATCGCTATCCGGTATAGGGCTGTTTATGTCGTCTGACAGCGCATTTATCATATCACGTATCTGCCGCATCGAAAGTCCTCTGATATCCTCTACGGTAATATCAGGGTCAAGGGCTTGTAATTCCAAAAAAACATTATATTTTCCGTATGACAGCCCTAACGAGTGAGCTTCCGCAACCTCATCTGAATTGCCGGCATAACACTGAACATTTCTGAAAGAACCGGTGCAGACCGTTAAATCTTCAAGCATTTCCGTATTTCTTTTTTCGTCTGTTCCAAATACCGTAATTACTACAAGATGCTCCGGCGTTAAATATCGCGCTAAGTTTTCGTCTTGTAAAAGAAGTGTCAATGCTTTCCGATAATCTAAAAATCTTATATTTACATCCGAAATAATAATATCTCCATCTTCGTTATATGACTTAACATCAATTACCTTCCCCAATTGATTGATGTCAAGCTCAATAGACGGATTTACATCTATACTGATTGTGGACACCGGTGTAAAATAGGCAGCATATCCTTTTTGTCCCAATGTAACGAACAGAAAGCAAACCATAATCATTGCAGCATGCTTATATGAAAGAAACTTGTTTTTACTGTATCCATTTGTCTTTTGAAAAAGAAATTTCTGCGTATTCTTTTTCAACTCATTATCTGCATGGATTTTACCAAACGCTTCTTTCACTTTTCCATTGTTACTCAAATTCGCCACCTCCTAACTTTTCTTTGAGCAGCCGTTTCGAGCGTGTCAGAAGTGTATAAATTGTATTTGTTTTTTTCCTTAGAATACGGCTGATTTCAACGGCAGAATATTCTTCATAGAAATACAGATACACTACATCTCTGTATTTTTCAGGTAAAGATAAAACAGCTTCTAATACATAACTGTTATCCGGAGTAAGTTCCTCTGATTGGTTGAGTAATTCATCCAGCGGAACAGTGCGGCTGCGAAAGAAACTTTTGAGTAAATCTTTACATGCATTGATGGTAACGCGGATAAACCACGCCTTTTTGTGTTCATCATTTTCAAATACAACAGAACTAAGAACATATTTCAAAAAGACAGTTTGAAATATGTCCTCAGTGTCATGGTAATTTTTCAAATGTATCATGCAGAGCCGGCGAACAGTATCGCCATACTGTTCAATCGCCCTGTTTACGTCCTGTTCTTCCCGCACTATTTAACCTCATTTTATCTGCCGCGTCTACAACATTTACCCTGACCGCCGCAATTCTTCAAATTAGAGCCGGAACCGTTTTGCGATGTACCGGCGGTGTAGTTATCGCAAATACCGTCACCGTCTGCATCAACATATCCGGTGCAGTTTCCGCAGCCGATAGAATTGCAATTGTCGCAGATACCGTCACCATCTAAGTCTACAAATTGACAAGAGGTATTGTAATTATCACACACGCCATCATTGTCATTATCGACATAATTACGCCCACGGCCACGTCCGGCAGCAAATACGGTTGTACTGCATATTGAAATTACTAAAATAAAAGCCGCAATACCTGTCAAAAGTTTTTTCATGTAGATTTCCTCCAACTTAATTTATTTGATAGTCTGTTTATGACTTCATATATAATACGATTGAAAAGGAAAAATCCGTTCATAAAAGAAAATTATTTTTTTCTTCTGTAAATCAGTTACATACTCTACTTCGACTGAAAGACCTATATTCTTAACAGCTTTCTTTTCATACTGAAAAAAGGATCATCCTGTTTTTATTATATCCATATTAAATCTGCATTCATAGAAATATTGAAATATACGGCTGGATATATTGAGCACTATAGGAAAACAAGCAACGGTTGGATTTTCTCAAATACGCCTGCCTTGTATTCAAGCCCTGCTTTGGTTACAATACAAGTAATCGTTGAAGTGAGGAGGCGTTTGTTAAATGAGTGATCATATAAATATAATCGGTACACAGATTTCCAAATTTCGTAAGGCAGCAGGAATGACTCAGGAGGAATTGGGAAAAGCGGTGGGAATCAGCGGTCAGGCAGTAAGCCGTTGGGAGTGTGGAGGTGCACCGGATGTAACGTTATTGCCCGCTATAGCTGATAAATTAGGGGTTACAATTGATGCTCTTTTTGGACGGGAAGGGAGCGAACGGGTAGATGCGGAAGAGGTGATAAGCCGTTTTCTTTGTTCTTTTCCTGAAAAGGAACGGATTGACAGACTTTGCCGTTTGGTCTGGGCATTTGTCCAACATTTATTTGACGGCGGACCGGAGATGGGATATCTGGATACCTGCTGTCCTGATACGGGTGATGGCAGACATCGGTTGATGCTTTCTTTGATCAGGTCGGCAGGCGGTATTTTAATGGATATTCATGCGGAGGATCTGTCGTTTGTCACGCTCTGGCCGGAGCCGGAAGATGGCTATGCTGCATGGTTTGCGCCCAAAAATGAATACCGTTGCCTGTTTGAGCTTCTTTCCAGACCCGGTTGTCTGGAACTGCTTGAATATCTTCATTGCCGGAAATGCAGTTACTTTACAGCACAGACAGCGGCAAACCGGCTGCAAATGCCCTGTGAGGAAGTGGAAGAACTATTGAAAGCATTAGAGGAACGGCAAATTTTGCGTTCTATGGAAGTAGAGATGGAAAGCGGAGAAGTAAGAGCTTATGAACTTGCCGATTCGGCGGCATTTGTTCCTTTTCTTTATATTGCACGATGTTTTATGCAGACCGGACTGAATTATATCTATGTCGGAAATCATGATAAGCCGCTGCTTCGGAAAGATACATGGAAAGAGCGGTATAGTTCCCGGAATGCCGTACAGACCGATGCAAATTATATTCATTTCGGAAATTATGATAATTCCCATTTGTCGGATGAGTTTTCAGAGATAAAAGACAGAAAAACGGAGAAATAAAATGGGGAAGCCGGAGCGAACAGTAAGAAAAGAAAATAAGCAGGTCAATATGTTTTGTTATATTAAAAAATATTGGATAGAAAACGCGTTTGTCATCCTTTTTCTGGTGATATTGTGTGGACTTCAGGTGGGAGCCAATCTGTTGATGATGCAGTCATTTCAAGGTATTATTGATCGGAACATGCGTCAGTTCATGTTTTGGATGTTACTTCTTGTGGTACTCTGGTTTCTGATTTATGGTTTAAGCGGTGTGGAAACTTTTTTTCGATGTAGTGTAATCCGCATCATGAACAATGCGATTCGTCAGGATATAGCGGAAATACTGCTGAAAAAAAGTTATCGGAGTTTTCATGAACAGTCCGTTGGAGAATACTTATCCCAATTTACAAATGATATTAGTCAAATAGAGAATCTGGCTTGGAATCCTTTTTTCGATTGTATCCGTTCAGCTGTTACAGTGGTGTTCAGTATTGTTGCGCTGCTTACGCTTCATTGGACACTGTTAGCGGCATCAATTGTGACAACAGTGATTATGCTGTTTGCTCCAAAATTTTTTCATAAAAAGATGGAATATTTGGGTACTGTCTGTACTCAGAAACAGTCAGAAGCAGTGAGCCGGCTTAAAGAATTTCTGACAGGTTATGATGTTCTCCGCTTTTTTAATCAGGATCAACTCTTTATCAGAGATACGCAACTAGCCAGCGATCAGATAGAAAAGCCGAAGTTCCGGTTAGCTTATGTTAAAGGGTTTGTAAGTGTGGGAATGGGCTGTGTCAACATTATCTGTCAGATGTTACATGTTGCGTTGATTGGCGTATTGTCTGTCCGGGGAATTATTTTACAGGGGGCTCTTACAGGCGGCGGTAATTTATGTGGAAATCTTTCTGCCGGACTTAGTAATATGGCGCAGGATGTATTGTCCATGTCTTCTGCAAAGCCATATTTTGAAAAGATTTCCGCACATATTGGAAAGCCCGCTGAAAATCGAACTGTACCAAGAGCCCGCAAACACCGATAGAAAGGAGCTTTGCAGCATCGGTTTCTATTAGGTCAACCCTTTGTCAACCCTCACAAAAATAGCGTTAGTGATATGAAAGTTTACACCCATGAATATTTATCTGATACTGTATTATATCACCATATTCTTTGTATCTTCATTGGGTAACAGTTAATCAGTTCTCACAGTTAATTATCGCAAGTGGTTTGATGGTCCATGACAGTTTTGCCTCTAAGGGATCACTATTTTTATCTTGCTTTTATAGTATTTCACAAATAGACTAACAATCCAAGTTGTGGGATTTAACGCATACGAACTTGCCTTGTCGAGAAACCCACATATTCAGTTATATTTGTGATACGCTTCAAGTGAATTAATAAGAAGATAACAATCATTTATTATCTCAATTTCCTTTTCTCTATTAATTCCACATAACCTATTGATGTGCATATGTATAATATCCGCAAAAATATCACAAATCACCGCATCATCGGCAGATAATTTTATTGTTTCGATGATGTCTGTTAACATTTTTTTTTGCAAATACCTATCACTATCTATATCAAAGTCATTCTTATGAATTTCTTCTATCAGCGAACTCCATATTTTCCGTTTAAGCTCCCTATATTCTTTGGTCTCTTTTCTTGGGCTTTCCTTTATATCAAATATCATACTTTGGATTCTATATGGCAATTCAGTTGAATTAACCATGGTGATGATTGACATTATAACATCATCTAAAATAATATTTGTTCTCTTCTCGTTAAATTTTCTCAACAATTTAATGTCCATTTTTGAATTCAAGAAAAAGAACTCTTCCACTTTGTTATATATCTCTTCACCGCCATATCTCATGATTTCCTGTTCATATGTATCAATAACACATCTATTAGTTAGATTCAGTGTATATATTTCTTTCTGTAAATCCCTTAGTTCCTTTATACAGTCAATCTCTCTTCCTAAATTTGCCAGTATTTTCAATCTTATCGTGTGCGAATTATCTTCAAAATATCTAACAAAATAGTATTTACTAACACATCCATTACTAATTAGTTTTTCCATTAAAGGACTTATATACTTAATTAATAATTCATTTTCATAATTTCTCTTAGTATATATTTTGTAAAAAATCCATTCTTCACAAGGAAGAAAGGTGTGTTTTTTTCTTTGTTCCAGTTCCAATATATTTGTTCCTTTCACAAAATTTTTACCTTCCTCTACCTCGTCTGCAGATTTTACTTGAAAAACATACTCACCTAAATATGATTCGCCTTCTGAATCTTTTATCAATGAATTATATTCAACACTCAGATTTTCACATATTCTCAACTCAGCTTTTTTGGCATATTCAGTATATAGAATTTTTAAATGGTCATTTCTTCGCAAATCAAGAAACAGATATTCATCACCATACAAAATAACCTCAGAACATGTAATAGTACTTCTAATGATTTTTTTGAATGTTACAAAATCTATATTACCCTTTTTTATGATCCACTGTTCAGGACACAAAATATAGTTTTTATATGTAATTCTAGCTATGTGGTGATGATTAACAATAATCTTATCCAAATGAGCAAATAAACAAAAAATACTATTATCCATGGTGCCGCTAGCACTACAAAGGAACCGTACCATGATAGGATAATAAACATTATTTAATTTACTTGTAACATGAAAAGCCAATCTCTTTTTTAATTTTTTTGAGTAAAAGTATATTTGATTATTACTGATCCCTAAATAAACATCATCTAAATCTATCTCGTACTGATTAGTATTATCTCCAACAGCTCCATATACCAATATATGCTTATATGGGGATTTAAGCTGCATAACATTAGTAACTTTTCTGCTCTTAGGCCAAAATGAAATCTCTACATCAATCAATTCACTTCCTTCATCTGAGCAAACATTATCTTCCAGGAAAAATTTTGAAGAAAATGCATATTGCGTAGCGCTGCCATATGCATAAGGAACAAAAGGATACACTGCTCCGTCTTTTTCTAACAATTGCAAGTTAATCTCAAAATTGCAAGTAATATTTTTGTTCCTCTTTTCGAACGCAACGTCATCTAGAGAGAGCTGATGTGTTTGAATGTTTTCTCTAATGTACTCCATCAGTCGGATACTGTTTAAATTATCTTTATAATTTTCTGCTCTGTTTATATCAGACAGTATTTCATAATATCCCAATCGATTTACTTCATTCATTACATCCTTTACTTTTAATAAAGCACCTTTATTGGTCTCATAATACCAATTAACAAAATTTTCATACTGCAAAATATCCTCTGAGAAAAGTGATAGAAAAACGCATAACTCTTCTATATCATCTTTGATTTTCCGATTTAGGCAAAAATCCCCTTCAAAGAAAGTATCTATGTTCAAATATTTTGTTGAATCTTCTATACGATGCATCTCTTTCTCAATGTCTTGTATCAATTCAACATTTGATTCATTTTGCGCTTGAGTTATTTTATTTTGTAATTCTACAAGTTTTTCAAATTCATGGAAATTATTGTTTTGTTGAATCTTTGAAAAGATATTTTTACTTAATAAATTGAAATGAAATTCACTTAATAAAAATTCATTTTGTATTAAAAATTGTATACTTCGATAACAATCCATTCTTTCTTGTTTTTTATTTGAACAGTCGTCCAACAGTTCCCTAATTGTCACACCGTTTTCTGCCTTTTCTAAAACAGATCTTATAATAAAATCATTTTTTATATGAATTGCATTTTGATTATATCTTTCATCAACATAAAAACAGCTCGTCCAATTATTATATATAGCGCTACTATCTATAGTAATAGTTTTGTTTGTAAATATGATTAAATCTTGTCCTTTTGCTTTTTCCATTTCCAGAAGAAGTTTTATCAGCCATTGCATATCCACTCTGATTCTTTTTCTTTTACCCATAATCCAGCAAGAACTGTTGTCGCCAAATTTACCCTGCATTATTCCTGCAAGTTCTCCATATGGTGTTGGCCTGCACCAACTTCTTAACAAGTATTTATAAAGGCTCTCATTTGTTTTCTCGTCAAAATCATCCCTTAAAAAGGCACTATACAAATCCCTTGAAGAAGTGTAAATAGTTTCCTCCAAGTTATTCTCTCTGACAAATTGGAAACAATTATCTGAGCATTTGTTTAGTTTTTCTCCAAATTGCACCGAATTTACTGGTATTCTAATCAAAAAATTATCATCACATACAAAAATACTATTCATCATTTCTCCTATTTATTCATATAAAACGCTATCATGTCTCAACTTAACATTGGTTTTAATGGCAGGCGCTCCCATTCCAACATAAATCATTTCGCCCTTCTTGCAGCATATATTTCCAAACCATTTCACTCTTGACGAAATAGCTGAAATGTTATTAACTACTTCATCTATCGAATCACTCATAAACATCTTTTCTATAGTACCTATTATTTTACCTTTTTCAATCTCAAACCCCATATGTAAAAGCAATTCAACTCCTCTTTCCTCTGACATCGCTCCAATAAAAGCTCCAGAGAACAAATAGCCGTGTTCTATACTCTCAATCATATCATGCAATGGGATTTTTCCTCCTTTTAAAAAGGTATTCCGCATCCGAATCTGTCTTTTTCCCCGCAATCCTACTCGAGCATTTCCGGAAGATTCCATATTAGTCTCATCAATCATACTCAATACTTCATTAAAAACACCATTTTTAATTATATGTACTTTTTTGGTCTCACACCCATCATCATCATGCCAAATTGGGCATGGCAATATCTCATTTTGCTCACACACACCGACATCATATACATCAATGCTTTTTTTAAACCTGTAACCTATTGGATAATTACCATTTCTTTCCCAAATATCCTTTTCACTCAAATGTCCAAGGTATTCATGAACCAACAAACTTGCAACTTCTGGCAAAAATATACATTCATATACACCTTCTTCTACAGTTCTATTAAAATATCTTTTTTTTAATTCCCGTACGCTACTATATATACTATAATATATCATTTTATCCGTTTTCTTAAACTCAGATAAATGACCTGACAGGCGTCGATTCACACGAATAACCGCCCCTCTGTTGTCCATACCAGAAATACCTATATAGATTTCATATTTTTGTAGTTTATACCGTTCAATGCTATTACTCTTATTTAGGTATTGCTCTTTTTCAATTTCGTATATTCTTATTCTATTCCAATATTCGTCTGCATGTAAAAAATCACATATGTTGATAATCTGCCTGCATTTCTGTCTAATTGTCTCAGTTAAATCCCCTTCCATAATTCCAATATAATGTGTATTAACGTTATTAGTATCTATAATTATATTATTGTATTCATCTTCGCTAATAACTTCAAATACATTGCCGATTCTGCATGAAAAGGTTTTATTTTCCGAATAAGATTTTTTAACAATACGATCTTCCGTAATATCATACTGAGAAATTTTTGATAATTTTTTTGTAATAACATTATACTCTTTCATAAGCATTTGATTTACCTAATAAATTGCTAATAAATAACTCCATCACTTTAATATAATCTTGTTTTAAACAGGTATCAATTCCTTTTGCGCTCATATTTCGATAATATAAATTGCACCCCCCATAACACAATAACCAGATGTCACAATTCTGACATTTTGATCTATAATTCATTTTCTTAATTTCCGAAATATTATCCCTTGAAAAAAACTGATCATCACCATTTATTTCATTGCAACACGAAATCCTGCCCAAAGGATCTATAACATGCATATTCTCAAAATCGCAATAACTATTTTGAATAATCGGATATCCATCCGGATTTTCCTCTATTTCCATTAATCTTCCATACAGTGGTTCGGCCCACATTATATTAATGGTCGATTGTTTCTTAAGTTCTTTTACTAACAAATACATATCCATGAATTCTACACCCGAATAACCACTCTCTTTATTTTCCACTCTATGATATTCTATATCAATTATTTTTTTGTTTTCTATTATTTTTTCTATCGTGTGCAGAAGACCATTTTGCACATCATAGTTTTCCTTATCTATGTTTACCCTTACTGTAACCCGCATCCCTCTATTATTTAATATCTTCAAAGAATTAATTATTTTATCAAAAGAACCTGTTCCATTTTTATACATTCTTCTGCTGTCATGTACTTGTTTTATTCCATCTATTGTAATTATTAATTTGGATATTTTATTCTTATAGTTTTCAATAATATCGTCAACCATTTCTATACTTGTACCATTCGTAATAAATTCAAAAAATACATTACTATTGTTTTTAAATCTATACATAATATCGTTTATGTAATCAATATTTGATAATAATATAGGTTCTCCCCCGTAAAATACTATTTTAGTTTTTGTTTCTTTACTGATGTCACTGATATATATTATCATTTCTTCAAAAATATTCTTTTTCATAAATAATGTTTTATTGTTTTGTGCTTCAAAACAATATACACACTTCAAATTGCATGCATACGAAAAAGTAATATATATGCTCTCATACGTGCTTGTAGACATATATTTTTCATAATCACAATCATGCGTATCAATATATCTTCTGGCAATAAAATATGTTCTTTCATCAATATCCATTGTTTCAAAATCATTTGCAATAAACTTTTCATATGCTTTACCATTTATCTTATCGTATGTTTTATACAAAAGATTTACAGCATAAAAGGTATTATTAGCCTGAAAAACGTATGTAAATTTGTTCTTTTTATATAAAAAAACTCCATCACCATATTCTACAAATTGCTTTTCAAGCAACTGGGATATAATATCAGCTGTAGGAATATCCGTTTTTTCATCTACAAATAAATCACCTTTTAAAATATTCATAAAAACACTCGTTGCTTTTTTTGTTAATTTAATAATTTTTGCCTCAGAATAAATAAATATTACATCCTTTTCATATTTGTAATCGATTTTATTAGAAACAACTATTTTTTTTGACTCCATAATCTTATCTATTGTTATCCGTCCTTTTTTGTTTTATTTGATCTTGTAGCGTACAAAAGTATACGTCTCTTTCATCTAAATTTCCTGTTAAATAGTAGGCCCTTGCTCTGCAACCACCATCACATGTATTTTTATAATCACACGTATCTTTATGTTTGCATCCAAACTGTTGAGGAATTTTTCTTATGTTTTCCCATGCTTTTTCTAAACCATCATCGATCAATACATCACCACAATTATAATCTCTTAACATAGGACATAACCTTGCTATTCCCTTGGAATCAATAAAAAAATATGAGTTACCTATTCCGCAATGTTTCTCTTTAAAATGCGAAAAACAATTATTGTCAAATTTGCCCTTTATTACATCCGTATACTGTACAGGAGTTATAACTTGTTTATCATTTTTTACAGGAATATAACAATCAATAAAATGTCTTATACCCTGTTTTTTCTTTAATTGATTGATAATGGTTTCTACTTGATCATAATTCTCTTTCATAACAATAGTTGTTATCTCAACAATAATTCCTGCATGTTGCAATTTTTCTATATTTTCAAAAATAGCCTCATAACTGTCTACGCCACGTATTGAATTATGAATAATTTCATTTTTTCCATCTATACTTATCCTAACACAGTACAAATTTATTTTTTTAAAGAAACGAATCATCTCCTCATCTATCAAAAAACCATTTGTGTATAATCTTGTTCTCATCCCTTTTTCATAAATATACTGTAGTATTTCTCTGATATCGCTTCTAACTAATGGTTCACCGCCAGTAATATCAAACTCAAATACTCCCAAATCACTCGCCATGCAAATTATTTTTTTTATGTCTTCTGTTGATAGATAATCTTTCTCAAATCGTTCATTTCCCAAGTAGCAATGTTTACACTTAAAATTGCATCTTTTTGTAACTTCTAACTGAATTGCATTTATATCCCGGTAAGAACGAATAATTGCATATCCTCCAGAATTATCATTACATACTACAAGTTTTTTTTCTATTAACTGATTACAATACTCTTGTTCTAATCGATTCAATTTCTCGTATTCATAATTTACCTGCAACCTTTTCAGAAAAATAATATAATCACCTTTTATTTTGTAATGGATGTTACTATCTCTATCAAATAGTAATAACATATTTTCTTTTTCATATATTAAACATACCAATGAGTTTTTTAATTTTACTAACATCAATACCCTTTCATACAAACAATTATGCTTTAAATATTCCGGTGGTTTTTCATCAGCTGTCCAGTGATATGGGAATCGCTTTTTAGATCCATTTTTGTGCAAGTAGAATGATAATATCTTTAGGATTATTTGTAAAGGCTACTACGCACAGCAAATGCGGCATGGCCTTGACAAATAATCCTAAAGAAATAGGATATATAATCAAGCACAAAAAGTAATTCCCGAATACCGGAACTCTGATTTCCAAATTCCCGGATTCATGATTTCCAGCCCAAGAATAACGTTTATTTAATTCCAAAAAAGATATCCTCTATCAATTTCAGATAAGTATTAACTTGGAGCAATTACTGCTTTTGCATAGTATAGTATTATGCAAAAACTCATTTATTGGCTAGAAATACAATCGATTTTCATGTCATTCATAGTCATAATAACATTGGCCTTATTTAGTAATTGCGTATCTCCAGTCACGTAAATGACAATAATATTTTTGCATTTAGACAACTTATTTATTATACTGTTTCTATTATCTTTATCCAAATACGCAAATGCATCATCCAAAATTACAATGCCGTTATTGTTATATAGTGCTCTTGCAATCGCAAGTCTCTGCCTTTGCCCTTCAGATAATTCTTTTCCATTTACTCCAATATTTGCCGAATCGTGCATCATCGCATTGTCTATATTTGCAATATGGCACACCTCATTATATTTATCTTTGTCCACCTTTTTAAATATCGTTATATTGTCTTCAACAGAAGCATCAAGCAAATGAATATCCTGCGAAACATAGCCGATTTTGCCATTATCATTCCTATCAAAAGATACAATCCCTTGGTAATCGGAATATCCCATGATAGAATCCACAAATTTTGTCTTACCACTCCCTGTATCGCCTGTTATCCCCAACATTTCTCCGGCATTTAAAACAATGTCGTGGAATCGATCTTTATCAGATAATCTATATCTTTTGATTATTAGCCGGGAATTCATCCCCTCATTTACTATATCATTTTCCACTTTATTGATTAACAAACTTATTGTTTTTTCGACACTACAATTAAATACTTCTGATAATCTTTCCAATGTATTCTCGTTGCCTTTAATAATACCTGCGGTTGTATTAAATAGCTGTAAAAAAGCCCCTGCATAACCAATATAGGAAATGAAAAGAATTATATTCCCTACAGTCAAATCAGTATTGTTGTGATTAATTGAATAAAACAACAAAATCAGAATGACTCCTGCATGCTTAATCAATTCCGTAATGGTATCCATCAAAACGTTTTGTTTGACTTTATCTAACACTACCCGATTTTTATTCTTATTCACCCTTTGAAATTCTCTAAAAATCCTTTTATCTGCCATAAATTGTATTGATTCTCTATTGTTCACAAACTCTGACAGTCTAATAGAATAATTAATATTTTCTTCTCGCGCCTTCATATATTTTTCTTTGTATACGTTACACCATTTCCAATATATCACACTTATTATAGTTAAAGGTATTATAATAAACATGGTTATAGCTAAATTTATATACATCAACACAATGGTTGAGCTTATAACAAATAAGCATTGGCTCAGCAATTCTAATTGTGTCAGCAACATATATTCCATTATTTCAACATCATAGGATATAATATCTAATATTTCTCCAATGTTAATATTTTTGTCTGATTTAATCAATTGTTTTACTATATTCTCTTTAATTGATTTACCAACAAAAAAAGTAATTAAGACATCCACAATTCCTGCCTTTTTCATTATATAAATTGAGAACATATTTATTCCAAACAGAACAAATACCAAGAAATAATAGTCCTTCATAAGATCTTTCTCAAGAATATCAAACATATTTCCTATTATGTAAGACGTAATAAATGGCGAAACCGCCCATATCATGATCATTACAAAATAACCTATAAACAATATAGGTTTTATACAAAACAACTTGTAATTAAGTTTTATTATTGTTTTTATATTCCCTGCCATTATTCTTTTATGGTATCTACTGCAAACCATACCGCCTTTCTTCAACAATTAAATTTATTAGTTTGTATTAATTGCAATTCTTTGCGAATACTTGTGATAATATGAATCCGCATTTTCTTCCAAAGTTCTTCTCCTGCCATATTCTTGAACGCATCCATTGCTTAACATGAGTATCTTGTCACATTTTTCCAAACGTTCAACATTATGTGTAACAATAATTAATATATGTTTCTTCGCTAGTTTATCCAGCAATCCAAAGTATTCTTTTTCAATGTCTTCACTGATACTGGCAGCAGCTTCATCAAAAATGACAAGATCCTTCTCAACAAAAAACAATCTTATAAGATTTATTAATTGTTTTTGTCCTGATGACAATTTATCTTTATCAAGTTCTCTGTTTAACTTCTCATATATATCGTCATCTCTATTTATTCCCAATAAAGATTCTAGCCCATTATTAGTTATGATGGAAACTACAGTTTCAGTATCAAGATTTGAAAACATATCCAAATTATCTTTCAAAGATGCTTTAAAAATTTGTTCCCCCGCAGTCAAATATGCAATGCGCTTTCTTAAATTTTCTGTATCTATTTCTTTAATATTGATATCATTAATAAGCACATTTCCTTTTTGTATTTCGTATAACTTGCATAATATTTTACATAGTGTCGATTTCCCTGATCCAGAACTTCCAAATATACCTAACTTTTCTTCACTTCCAATCTCGAAATTGATATTTTGCAAGGCATAATCATCTCCAAATTTATGAAATACATTCTCTATTTTAATAGATGATATCTTTTTATCCAAACACAAATTACCTCTGCTTATTTCGTCATCGAAACTTATAATATTATTTATCCTTCCTAAACTCTCCTTTACAATCATATAGTTCTGTATATAGTTTTGCATATTCTCTAACGGGCTTTTAAGCATATTGCCATAACTATAAAGGACATATACAAATCCAAATGTAATAATCCTTTTTGAATAAAAATAGCCTCCTCCTATAAAAGAAATAGTGTTTACCATCAGTATTGCAAACAATGTACATGTCCAAACGCGATAAAGATAGTTCTGTTCTTTAACTTTATACTCCTTCAATTTTCCAAATATTTTATCCATTTGGGCAATAACTTCGTTACTAGCATTCATAACATTTATTTCTTTTTTTATTGTTATTAGTTCGCCTATAAATGATGTAACTTTGGTAGCTTGTTCTCGTTCTTTCAATATAACATCTGATTGTTGTTTCTGAATAAAATAAATCATAGCACCCACAGTTATTGTTATCAAAATGCTTCCCATACATAAATAAACATTTTTTATCAAGAAAAAAATAAATATGCCAAACAACGTAATTAAATCAACAAATATAGGAACACCTGTATCAATTATAAATCCTTCTATTATATCTATGTCTTTTTCGGCAACCTCTAATATATCACCCACCGAATACTGGTTATAAAATACTTGTCCCCTTGACAAACTCTTTGCTAACAGTTTATATCTTATTTTATCTGTTATTTTGAGAGCCGCCTCTTTTTCCGAATACCCCTTTAACAATTTTACAACCAACAAAAAAAGAAGCAACCCAACATACGTATAAATGATTGTTTTCCACCCCGAACCGCCATATGCGATAATATCAATAAACTTCTCTACCATTATTGGCAAAGCCAATTGAACAGCCGCATAAAATGCGCAACAAAGGCCAGGTGTAATCAAATATACCAAATTTCCTTTATTAAACAATTCATTTCTTTGCGTATTATTCCGCATTGTTAAAACTCCTTATACCTAAATTCTTTATCCTCAGCCAGCTGATACCCATTATTTGAATAAAATCCATCTAACCTTTCATCCTTATATTGTTCAAAATAAATACATGAAATCCCACTCTCTAATGCTTTCTTTTCAAATTCATTGATCAATATTTTCCCTAACCCTCTTCCCTGCTCTTCATCAGTAACACATATCTCGTCAATCTTAGCGTATTTTTCGCCCCCATAATAATACACATTCCCTAATACAAAACCCAAATCTTGATCATTATCACTTACAATAATGCAAATTGATTTTTCATTTTTCAAAAAACAGTTGAGATTATATCTTATATAATCCTTATGCATCGGTTCTTGATAAGTCAATTCATAAATCTCAACAATTCTATTTAAACAATCTATTGGACAAATTTCTATTTTCATTTACTCCTTGTACGATAAATAAATTACCACGTATTTCCTTTCTACTACATTTTATAATCTATTTAAGTCATTCTTTAATCAACGATATGAGCAAACAATTATCACTTTTGTTTGTTTTTCTATAATGAATCACCATAAATAAAATAAAGTGACACAGTCTTTTACAACCATGTCACTTTTATCCCAGATCCTTGTACTTATATGATATTCTTCTTTCAAAGAGAAAGTTTTAAATCTTTCTCTTAAAATTTCAAAGAATCCAGGTTATAAATCACATACTATTTACACTTAGTGCATCGTGTGGAAGGTGGACATGCCCCAAACATCATATCATCATCTGAATAGTTCTCTTCAACAACTTCAAAAATAATACTGTCCTCTTTGAGGTCTTCAAAAGTCAACTTGCCATCATTCATTTCTTTCATCATCCTTTCTTATAGTTTTTGAATTTATGCATTTTGGGTACTCCAAGATAAATAGTATAATATTTTTAAGGAATTGTCAATTTGAAAATTTATACTCTCTATTTAGTTTTTCCATCCACACAAAGAATTACTCTTTCATAACCTTTCTGATTCCGCAAATGCATTTTTGTGCTTAAATTATACATTATTGAGTATCTTACCTATTTTAGTATCCTATCAACTTAATATACCATGTTGTTTTCTTCTTCGAATTGCCAACGAGTATACATCACTGATAATCATTTCAAGCATTTCTTTGCCTCCCCTACAAAAAAGGTCTCCTCTCAGTTTTTTACACGAGATACACCCTATTATTCGCAATAACTATTGCGAATCAGAACACTGATTTTCTTTCGGTGGTATATTTGTACCCTCCACGATTTCCACCCTCCGCTTCCTCGCAAATTATCGAGCCTCCGAAGCCTGAAATGGCATGATTCTGGCAGGCATCACACAATCTTCCCATCATTCATCATTGTCCTCATTTGATCCAATGCCTGTTGCTCAATCAGCCTCAGATACTTCTCTGACAGATGAAAAAATGCCGCTGTCTCTGATATGGACTGAGCGGCCAGTGCCCCCAGACCATAGCGATACGCCAAAACCCTTCTCTGACGCTCCGGCAACAGTTCCAAACGGTTGCGCATCTTCTCCAACATCACATGCAACACCGCAAGACTGCCAGTAGGATCCATATGATTTACATTGCTTTCCTTTCCGTATAAAGCCTTTTCCCCACTTTCTGAAAAGGGTGGGAAATACGCGCTAATCGGTCCTTCCGGCTGCGGAAAATCCACACTGTTTAAACTTATGCTGGGATGCCTGCCAGAGTATACGGGTTCTATCCGTTTGGATAATAGGGAAATTAGGAATTACAGACCGGAACAATTGTGGCATCAGATAAGTTATATTGAGCAGGATGTATTTCTGTTTAATGATACGATTTTGTATAACATTACTTTGGGAAGGGAATTTACAAAAGAGCAGATTTGGACAGCATTACAAGATAGTGCTTTGGAAAACGATCTGTTGTCTATGCCTGACGGCCTTGATACAATTGTAGGTGAAAATGGAGGCAGTCTTTCAGGCGGTCAGAAACAGCGTGTGGCGATTGCACGTGCATTGCTTCACAACCGTTCTATTCTTTTGGTAGATGAAGGCACTAGTGCATTGGATCAGGAAAATGCAGACAGAATAGAAAAAAATTTGCTGTCCAAACCCGAATTGACATTGATTCTGGTCAGCCATCATCTTTCTGAAGAACAGAAAAAAAGGTTTACACGGGTGTTTACTCTGGAAGGGTCACCTTAATTTATGAACTCTGTATTTTTCTACATATCTGTCCTTGTATAGAATGTCGCCTTCCCCTTTCCGTGCCTGTCAACAACCCCATCCTTCATTAACTGTGTCAATGAATTTTCTACTGAAGCCTTAGACAGGGACGGTACAAGTTCCATAATCTCGCTCTTCGTAAATTTACCAATTTTTTCATAAACTGCTTTTCTAACCATTTCTATTGCGGGCAGCTTATCATCCACAAGACTGATTCGGGTTTCAAAATCCCTATAAGCTGCCAACACGATTCCGAGCATATATTTTATAAATGGTGCCGGATCATTTTCATTCTCGTGCCAGTGGATGCCGCACTGTTCCAATGCATCGTAGTAATTTTCTTTGGTCTTTTCTATTTTACTCTCCAAGCTTATATATCTCCCCACAACATACCCACACCGATATAAAAGAAGTGTGGTTAGTAGACGCGACATTCGGCCATTTCCGTCATTGAATGGGTGGATGCATAGAAAATCATTAATAAAGATTGGAATCAATACCAGCGGATCCACTATGCAGGCATCGATTGCCTGATTGAAATTATCGCAGATGGAATTGATTGCCTCCGGTGTTTCATAAGACGCCAAAGGAGTAAATCGTACTGTCTGAGATCCATCCGGATGGTTTTCGGCTATCACATTCTGCGTATTCTTAAACCTTCCCCCTATATTTTTCTGCGAATATTGATATAAATCCCGGTGGAGCTGCAAAATATAAGAGGAACGAATCGGGATATATTCATAGCTCTCATGGATTGTATTTAAAACATCCCTATACCCCATAATTTCTTCTTCATCCCTATTCTTAGGTGTTGTCTTTTCCATAACAAGCTGCTGAAGTCTGGTGCTTGTCGTAACAATACCCTCAATTTTGTTGGAAGCCTCAGTACTTTGTATTTTTGCTATCTCGACCAGTTTTTCCAGTGCAACAGGTTTCTGCTTTAGGTATAACGCCTGTTTTCCTTTGAACTCATGTATTTGTGCTACCAATCCAAGAATTTCTGAATCCCATCTGTGATCTTTTAAATTAGCATAATTAAAAATCCGCATTCGCCTAACTCCTCTCTTTTCGCCTAATTATACCGATTTTTTAGGCAATAATCAATATTTTGCCCGAAATACGCCTAAAAAATTCTTGAATTATGCGAAAACTTAAGCATTAGGCGATTCAATATCCAAATCACAGGCAGTATAAGACGTGTTTTAAATTTAATTGAATTAAGGGCGTATTTGTGTTAGTATCACAGTGTTAAACAACTTAAAAAATTTGGATTAGGAGATGAGGTAACATGAAAAATTTTAAAAATTATACACCGGAGAAATATTCCAAACCGGAGTTTCAGAAAGTAGAAGAAGGGATTTACCGTACAGAAGACCCATACGGAATAGTAAAAGATGGTATTTATGTTACTTCCCTTTCTTTTGAGGCGGAGCCCGACTGTTACGGAGAAGAGGATTCTTCGCCGCAATTTATCTCACAGGTTCCTTTTGAAGCGCTTTTGGATGAGTTTCTTGTGTCTGTTACTGATTTTTATGAAAAAGAAAATGAAGAGAGCAAAACGGTTTGTTATCAGGAATTTGGTGCCATGAAGTTAGCGGATATTCAAAATCTGCGAACATTAATTGGAAAACGATTTTATGCCGTACCATATGAAGAAGATGGCGAAGAGTATTATAAAATTGTAATAGAGTAAAATTGCGCAGTACAAGATTCTCGGGTTAGAAACACAAGAAAAAATAGAAGAACACAAAGAAACAGTCTTGCGATTTATGAGCAAAAAAGGAGGAAATTATCACGGAAGGAAAATTAAGAAATATGACCTCAATTTATCTGTTGAGGGGAGAAAGGGTGCTTCTTCTTTATAGACAGGGCGGCAGAGTGGTAAATAATGTTTGGACAGGTTCGGCAGGCGGTCATTTTGAAAGTTATGAATTAAATGATGCAAAAGCCTGTGTACAGAGAGAATTGTATGAAGAGTTGGGTTTGGGAGCAGAGGATATTGAAGACTTGGCACTGCGCTATGTTACTTTGAGAAGAATAAAGGGAGAAATCAGGCAGAATTATTATTTCTTTGCGAATATGAAAGAGCATGTAAATGATAATCTGGTTTCTAACGAGGGCATATGCAAATGGTTTTCGCTGGATGATATGCGTTCACTGGAAATGCCGTTTACAGCTAAATATGTCATGGAACATTTCTATACAATCGGGCGATATACAGATAAAATATATGCCGGTATTGCAAATGACGATAAGGTGGATTTTTTGGATTTGCCGGAATCGTGACATTAGAGAGGTGTGCCATGAAATATAAAATTGCCCG
>CAZRKN010000076.1:0-8862 GCA_964600805.1 uncultured Bacteroides sp.
TTGTACTGGAAACGGCAATAAAATATTTCCATTGTTCTTCATCATTGCAGGCACTTACGCCCAAAAGTCCCATTGGAGGCGTATCCATCATTCCTGCCAATTTCTGTATCGTTCCGTTTACAGACGCCTCCTGCCACATCTTAGGCACCACCATAAAGTTATTTTCGATTTCCTTATCAAGCGGTGCAGATATGCCGATAATACGGAATGCTTCTTTTGTTTCGATTCTGTAATTCATTTCTGTCGCTCCTTTCACAGCAATGCTGAACACAATGGGGGAAAAAGATTTCACGGATACGCCCTCACCTTTCACAGACGAGGGGGCTATCCCATGAAAAGACTGAAACGCCCTGTTAAATGCAGTCGGGGAACGATAGCCGTACTTTTCTGCAATATCAATAATCCGTTCATCTCCACCCTGCAAGTCTACCGCTGCTAAAGACATTTTCCTTCTTCGGATATACTCTGCCAGAGTGATACCAGCCATATAAGTAAACATCCTCTGATAGTGATAGGTGGAACAGCAGGCAATCCGCCCAAGCTGTTCATAATCAATCTCGCTTGTCAAGTGTTCCTCAATATAATTCATGCTTTGGTTTAATCTGTCAACCCATTCCATGAGATACCTCCATAGCCTCGGCTTACCGTAACGCTAAGCGTAAACTTACCGTAACGCTAAACGTAGGCTTTGCGTAATGCTAAGCGTTAGCTTTGCGTTTATTATAAGGCTTATCCTTAATTTTTTCCTCTCTATCCTTGCACAAAAAAGAGAGGCAGCTATTCAATAATTGATATTTGCTTTTCTCGCCTGGCTGCATAAGTCACGCGTAGATAACGTGTAGTTTTTTCCGTCCTTAATAAAATGTGTCCCACACTGCCGAAACTCAAAATGTACGTTATGGGAAATACATTGCTGCCGTATCTGCAATACCCAGTCATAGTTAAGCGGTCTTGCATTTTTGTCAGACTCCCCGCCAACAACAACTAATTCTATATCGTGTAAATATTCAGAGAGAGTGATGTTTTCAATCAACGGCTGGCAAATGATATTTTTGTGTTTAATGGGTAGTCTGGAAAAAATGCCCAGGCGGTAATCTGCGTTTTCCTGATTTTCAATCGTGCAGCCAACCGTAACATTTTCGTACCCATCTTTCCAATCATGCGGAATACAATCCATAAATCTTTCTATCCGCTTTGTCAGAAAAAGAAAATGTAAGTCAGAGCGTTCCCGTATCATTTCCCAACATTCAGCACGCCACTTATCAGCGTCCTCTATTAAGAAATCTGATGAAAAGCACACAAAAACCAGTTGACCGGATTTCATTTTATATGCTCCGTTTTTTGTTTTTTCAATAGGGGCGTAAAATTTTTCTGTTTTCGTAACAATGTTTGTATCAATTCCTCTTTTATAATCCCCTTTATGGATATAGCAATATTTACAGCCTGTACTGTATCTGTGACAACCACGCCAAGGGTTCCATATTCCCATAAATATACCTCTCGTTTTAGCTTCGTCTTTTCCACGTTCTTTATTATCTTTTCTCTAAAATCTATCAGTATAATTATATACGGTTAGCCAAATAAAATCAAAGTTCCAACGGTAAACTTGAGAAAATATTCAAGCTAATCAATGGAACTGTATAGACATATTCAAAAATGGGCGGAAAAGAAAAGAGTCGCTGAACGATATCTGGAAAAAGGCACATTGAAAAGGCTTGACACAAACTAAATTTGTTGTATAATTAATTTACCAAATGAGTAAGCTATATTGAATGAAATCTGAGGACGGAACAGGCGGCCGTCGCCCATTGTTAGGAGATGTGGATTGTCACCCACCTATTTCAATCAAACTTATAGGCAGGTAAACTTCGGTTATCTGCCTTTTTCATTATCCACACCACAACCTCCAACCCCTCCCGATGGTTTTTAAGCTCAATGCCTCCGCCCATCCTTTCCATTATATAGCTCACGATATACAGCCCAAGTCCCGAACCCGGCTTATCTCCCACATTTTTACCTCTGTAAAATTTCTGAAGCACAAAGGGCATATCCTCCGGCAGAATCCCCTCACCGTAATCTCTAATATGAATCTCATAACGTTCTTCCGTATTCAGCGCCCATACGTGTATTTCGGCATCAGGCGCATACTTTTTAGCATTTTCCAGTATATTAAGAAGCACCTGCGACATACGCTTTTCATCCGCAATAAGTTCTGCGTCCGGAACAGGCTGTTCTAACGATATATGCGGATATTCCAGATCCTGTATAGTTTCTTCCAATACTTTTTTCATACTTATTTTCTGCTCTTTTATTTCCAGCTTCTCCAGCTCTGACAGAGAATGTAAAACCAGATCGTTTACAAGACCAGAAACCTCATCACACTTTTTCATAATGACTTTTAAGTAACGTTCACGCTGCTCATAGTCTGACTCCAGATTAGCCTCCAGACCTTCCGCATATGCCCGGACAGACGCTATAGGCGTCTTGATATCATGCGACAGCGTCGCTATTATAGTCTTGTTCTCGCTTACAGCCTGCGCTTCATTTTCTCTCGCCCTGACGATTTCTTTCCTCATATGGTCGAACGCCCATGTAAATGCTCCGAAAAAATTCTCCCTCTCATATTCCAGTGAAAAATCAAAGTTACCCTTAGCAATCTGTTCTGCGTACTTTTCAAGCTTAGAAAAAGGTCTCAGCATCTTAAAATAAATATAAAAAAAGCCTGCTATCAGGCAAAAAAAAGTAAAGCATACATAAATTGCTGAAACCATCCTTATACTGCTTTGCCTCGCCTGCACTGTCTCCTTCTGTAAGCGGTCCTGCAGCGTTCTTATTTCCTCCTGTGCCGGATTATAGCCTTCTCCATCTGTAGTAAGCTGCCCGATTTCATTCAATAATACCAGTTCGTTTTCCGCATCTGTGCCTATTATATTTTTTTCCAGAAAATATTCTACGCAAAGCGCCATGACTAAAAAAATCCCAATAAATATCAGCGCAGATTTTATAAGCTTTTTTCTCACTTTTTATATCTATGCTCCTTCTCTTATACTGCCATTTTATCTCCTCATTTTTCTTCGCAGATACCGGCCATAAGATAGCCTTTTCCCCATATTGTCCTGATAAACTCAGGGTTCGCCGCATCTTTCTCCAGTTTCTCCCTAAGCCATCTGATATGCACCGCCACCGTTGCCGTCTCTGCCTCCGAAAACGCGCCCCATACTTCGTGAAGAAGCTCCTCTTTAGGAATAATCCGGTTTGGATTGGCGCACATATATATCAAAAGGTCAAATTCCTTAAGCGCCAGCTTTATTTCCTCACCGCCACATTCTACAACCCGCGCCCCTGCATCCACTTTGATATCTCCGAACCGATAAACCGGAAGACCGTCTTCATCGCCGTATGTCCTGCGAATCAGGGCATTGATTCTTGCCAACAGTTCCCTCAGAGAATAAGGTTTTGCCAGATAATCATCGCCGCCCATATCCAGACCCTTAATCTTATCGTCTTCACTTGTTCTGGCACTGGCAAAAATGACAGTCACCTTTGATACCAGACGAAGCTCTTTACACACATCGAATCCGCTGCCGTCAGGCAGATTGATATCCATCAGCAGAAGTTCAAACTGTCTGTCAGTCAGGATTTCAAAAGCTTCTTCACAATTTCCGGCTAGCCGCACCTCATATCCATAGCTTTGCAGCATGTCGCTTGTGATGGCGGCAAGGTCATTATCATCTTCAATTATAAGGATTCTCTTCTTCATATGGTAACTTCCTTTATCCGCCATATTATTCTCTCATGCCTGTAAAAACATACTCATATACCACGGCAGATATCGAATTGCGCCGTTTTTCTCAACATTTCTGTCACAGAAAACCATACCCTCTTTTAGATTCCATTCTTTTTTACCAAGCACATAGTCAAGCGCGCTATGTTCTTTATAGGAATCTCCAGACCTGACCTCAACAGGAATCGCTTCTTTGCCTTTCTGAATCAGGAAATCCAGTTCCCCCTTATTCTTTTCATTATAATACCTGAGCACAAAGCCGTTAGCTGCAAGTATTTGGGCCAATGCATTTTCCAGAATGCTGCCCATATTTATCTCCAGATTATTCTGTAAAACTTCAAAATGCACATTTTCAGGAAGCATAGCACATAACAGACCGGAGTCTGCAAGATACAGCTTGAAAAGATTGTTCTTCTGGGTATTCTTCAGCGGTGATTTGGGTTCGCTCACATTATAACAGGGCAGCGTCATTCCCATATCCGCCAATCTGTCGAAGCACTGTTCATACCTCTCCATTCTCGCGCTTTTGCGGATATCCGCCAGCATAAAACGTTTATTGGCTTTACCCAGCTGTGCAGGAATGAATTCCATGATTTTCTTCATTTTAGTCCTGTCTCTGTTTGTGCCGGTATCCTGAGAGTTCTCTATATCCTTTATAAAAAGTTTTAAAATGCTCTCCTGCATTTCTTTTACCTGAGCCATATCATGCGTGTCTGCAAACAGTTGGACTGCTTCGGGCATTCCTCCCACTACGACATAAGCCTTAAAAAGCCTTTTTAACATTTCATGAACGCTTCCGCTCACTTTCATATTCAGTTCGTAGCATTCCTTTACATATTCTATGGCTGCACCCCTGATTCCATTCGCCCATAAGAACTCTTCCAAATCAAGAGGATACATCTCATATACTTCTTCATAATAAAAAGAAGATTCAGGCAGACCTGCCTCTATACAGTCAAACCTTCCGTCATCAACAAATAGTTTGACGGCGTTTCTTGCTTTCGGGCATGCCTGGATCTCATCGAGAAAAATCAGAGTCTTTCCTGATTTTAAACTGTTTCCTATGTAAGCGGTAAGTTTAGCGATGACTTCCCTAATATCCGCAACATCCGTAAAAATATCTCTTGCCGTTTTGTTTTCCAGCAAATTGATTTCCACCAGATTTGTATACTGTTCCTTTCCAAATCGGCGGATACTGTACGTCTTCCCCGTATGCCTCGCACCGGTGACAAGCAGCGCTTTTTTCTTCTCCTTCTGTTTCCACTCTTTCAAATATTCCGATATTTTTCTTTCCAGCACTATAATCTCACCTTTTCCCTTTGTGCGACGTTTTTCTCATTATAGCACAAACAGACTCTCAAGGCAACAGCATTTTGAAGTATTCGTCAATCTCCTTCATTCTCGCCATTTGCGCCAAATGGAGACGTTCTCCCTTCCGGAAGCTGACCTCCGGAAAAAGGCTTCATGGTGAGCGTGCCTGTCCCAAACCCTATATCAAGAACAACCGTATTTTTTCTACTTAATACCTTATCATTAAAAGAAAAATCCCCACGGAAAAGCTTCCTGTGGGGACCATGTAAATCATTCCTTGTCTGTGTATTCAAACATTACTGTAATAGACTGGCATCGTTAATATCAAATAAATTTCCGGCCAAATCTGCAAGATCGCCGGTACTCGGTGTCCATACATTATCTTTAAGACTGATCTTAACTGTATCTGTCTGAGGAGCATCATAAGTAACGTTTTTAAGAGCATCTTCAAGACAATCCTTCAACGCCATGGCACTCCACTCCATTATCTCAGCATTAGACGGAGTTTCATCACCATTCTGCCACACTTCCATCTGCTCAAGCAGCATTTCCATACAAGCTTCTGAAGCCGGCACAAATATATTCATCTTCTCATAGGTTACTGTTACAACAATAGAACCATCATCCTGTTTCTCTGCTTCGCCGACAGTATATTTTGCCGCTGCAAAAATATTCATAAATAACTTTCTGTACTCTTCTTCCTGCTCATCTGAGAGATTAGTTCCCTGAATAAATCCACTTACTACAGAGTCAAGATCCTCTTCATAAATTTCTGCTGCTTCCTCTGCAGTAGCAACCTTCATTGATACCAGTTGGCTCGAATCGTTCATATAACTGTTATCCAATAATGCTTTCAAGTACGCTGATGCATCAAATGAATTCCCACAACCTCCGAGTACTCCAACCAACATGATACATGCCAGAATAATTGATAATTTCTTTTTCATCTGTTTATTTCCTCCCTTATTCATAAATAACAATAAATAAGATATCAGCTTTTTATCCTATTGTCAATACAGATAATATTAAATTTTTTCTACCATTTTCTTCTCAATTTTATCTATATTTTTCTACTTTCCGTTACTGGTAAATTGGCTTTTTTTCACAAGTTCTTCATTCAATATTTCACTATAATGTTTGCGACAGAGTTCATAAACCTGTTCAATAATATATTCAAAGCCCGCCATCTTATTATCGTTATCAATATCAAGTCTGACGTTAATCATAATTTTGTCATAGCGCTTGATTTGATCAACTGTGGGTTGAACCAGTATCTTAAGAATTGTACACAACTAATTTTCATTCATCTTTGCCAGTTTCGCCGCCTTGGTCAAAGCCGACCAGGCGGATTTCAGTTTTCATTCATCTTTGCCAGTTTCGCCGCCTTGGTCAAAGCCGACCAGGCGGATTTCAGTTTTCATTCATCTTTGCCAGTTTCGCCGCCTGGTCGGCTGCAATGCAGGCATCCAGAATTTCCTGGATATCGCCGTCCATGACTTTATCCAGTTTATAAATAGTCAGATTAATCCGATGGTCAGTCACACGCCCCTGAGGGAAATTGTAGGTTCTGATTTTCTCCGAGCGGTCGCCTGTACCTATCTGGCTCCTGCGCAGTTCCGCTTCCGCATCGTGCCTCTGCTGCTGTTCGATGTCGTACAGCTTCGCTTTCAGCAGTGCAAAAGCCTTCGCCTTATTCTGAATCTGGGATTTCTCTGTCTGGCTGTACACTACGATACCCGTAGGATAATGAGTCAGACGGACGGCAGAATCCGTTGTATTGACGCACTGACCACCGTTTCCGGAAGCTCTCATAACGTCTATACGTATATCTTTATCTTCAATTACGATATCTATATCCTCGTCCACCTCAGGCATCACTGCAACACTTATGGTAGAGGTGTGAATACGCCCGCCGGACTCGGTTTCGGGCACACGCTGTACACGGTGCACGCCGCTTTCATATTTTAGTACGGAATAGGCACCCTGACCCGTTACCATAAAAGTAACGCTCTTCATACCGCCGATTCCTATTTCTTCAGCTTCTACCGTCTCTACCTTCCATCTCCTGCCCTCGGCATAGTGGACATACATACGGTAAATTTCCGCCGCAAACAAAGCCGCCTCGTCGCCGCCTGCGCCTGCGCGTATTTCCACTATAACATTTTTCTCATCATTCGGATCCTTAGGCAAAAGCAGTATCTTCAGCTCATTCTCAAGCTCTTCAACTCTTTTTTTGGCATCAGCAAGCTCTTCTTTGAGCATATCCCGCATTTCTTCATCAGATTCACTATCCAGCATGGTTATGCTGTCTTCAATATCCTGATTACATTTCCGGTATTCTTTATATGCATCCACAATCGGAGTAAGGTCACTCTGCTCCTTCATCAGGGAGCGAAAACGTTCCTGATTATTAGCTATGCCAGGCTCACTCAATGCATTCATTATCTCTTCAAATTTTCTCAAAAGGTCATCTAACTTATCAAACATATCTTGGCCCTTTCTAACTTATAAATATATTTTTGTTATTCTGTCAAACCGCAGATTTATTCAAAGTTCCATGCACCACACGGTCAAGACCGGCAAAATCCTTCACCACTTCAACCTCTGCATATCCTGCATCTTCCATCATCTTCTTTACATCAGACCCCTGATCATATCCGATTTCAAAAAAAAGCTCCCCTCCACCGGTCAGATAGTCTCCTGCCCGCTTTATTATTTTACGGTAAAAGTACAGACCATCCTCTTTGCCATCCAGCGCTGAACGCGGCTCGTATTCCCTTACTTCCGGCATCAGTGTTTCAATAATATCGCTTTTTATATATGGCGGATTGGATACAATGATTTCAAAAGGCCCTGTGTACCAACCTTCCGCACTTTTTTCAAACTGCTCAAATAAATCGCTCCGTATGAAATCAACATTCAATCCATTCTTCAAGGTTTTAAGTTTATCGGCATTCTCCCTTGCTACACTCAGCGCGTCTTGGGAGATATCTGCGCCGATTCCGGTACAGTCATTGGAATAATACAACAGGCTCAACAAAATGCAGCCCGAACCGGTACACATATCCAGAATATGCATCCCATCATGAAGATGCCGCATTACCTCCTCAACCAGTATCTCCGTATCCTGCCGGGGAATCAGAACATGTTCATTTACCGCAAATTCCAAGCCCATGAATTCCTGCACACCCATAATATACTGTAAAGGCACATGTTTCTTTCTCTCAACAATGCAGTTTACATAACTCTTATACTCTTTTTCCGATACTTCCCTGTCACCATGTATGAGCAGTGTATTCCTATCGGTACCGCATATATACTCCAGCAACAGTCTCGCGTCCAGCTTAGCCTCCGCAATCTCCGCATCTTCAAGCTGCTCTTCACCCCATTTATACACTTGCCCATAATGTAAATCCATATATCTACACCTGCCGGACTGCCGCGGTATCGCCATGCATTCATACTCTGCATCAATTTATAATTCTATATCTTCTTACGGCTCCGGTTCTTTCTCATAGTCTGTTTCAACTCTTCTTCAGTTTCAACTTTATCTTTTGACTCTATATCTTCCTCAGTTTCAATTTCACCATCTGATTCTATTTCCTTCTCAGTTTCAATTTCATCATCTGGTTCTATATTATTTTCAGATTCCCCATCTTCTTCAAATTCTACGACTTTTTCAGGTTCTTCATCCTCTTCAGATTCTACACCATTTTCAGGTTCTTCATCCTCTTCAGATTCTACACCATTTTCAGGTTCTTCATCCT
>CAZRKN010000076.1:8962-20867 GCA_964600805.1 uncultured Bacteroides sp.
CTTCAGATTCTACGACTTTTTCAGGTTCTTCATAATCTTCCGATTCTGGCTCAGTCTCTTCCTCAGATTCTACCTCATATTCCATTTCTTCCTCATATTCATAATCCGACTCTTCATCTTCTTCCGGTTCTTCTCCATCCACCAGCCATGAATCATCTATTTCATAACCAAAGACATCATACAGATATGCCTTCCAGTCGAAAACAGCCTCTACCGCCGCAATTGCGACTTCCACCATACTTTCATCCGGCTCTCTTGTCGTCAGTCCCTGCAGCAGCATACCGGGCAGAGAAATAATATTCATAATAATATTATTACTCTTTCCTGCCAGCATTATAATTTCATATGAAATACCCGCTATAACCGGAATAAGCGCTATACGCAGCAAAACCTTATAGAGCGGATTTTCAACTCTTATGAAGAAAAACAGGACGATACTTATCAGCATAACTAACAGCATGAAACTTGTTCCGCAGCGTTTATGCCTTTTGGAGCTTCTCATCACATTATGGACAGTCAGTGGACGCCCCTTTTCTATACAGTTGATGCACTTATGCTCCGCCCCATGATATTTATACAATCTTCTGATATCTTTCATAAGCGAAATACTCAGCACATATATGACAAAAATGGAAACCCGGATAACGCCTTCTATGATTGCCATCAAAGAATCATTTCTTACATATCCCTGAAACAGTGAGGTCAGATACCACGGAAGCACTATGAAAACAGCAACTGCAAGCGCTATGGAAATAACTGTTACTATTCCGGAAAAGACTTTTTCCGCATTATCCTTAAATATCTTATTAAAAGCTTTATCCGCCACAGTTTCCTTAGCGTCTTCGTCTTCATAAAAATCAGCGGAATAATTCAGGCTTTTCATACCCAGAATCATAGAATCAATAAAATTGAATATACCTCTGATAAAAGGAATCTTAAGCAGTATACTGCCATGTATGATGCTATGATAAGTTTCTACACCTACCTCAATCTTACCATCCGGCTTACGAACAGCTACCGCATACGTATCTTTATTCTTCATCATAATACCTTCAAGAACTGCCTGACCGCCAATTCCGGAGGATTTTCTGCGTCTCTTCCTCAAAACCATTGCCTCCCGCGCTACATCTAAAAAAGTCAGGCTTGGCAGCCTGACTTAATCGGGGCGCTACCCCAACATTTTTAAGCAAACTAATTGTTTTCCATACCGTATTTCTTATTGAACTTATCAATACGTCCTCTGGCCTGTGTTGCTTTCTGCTGGCCTGTATAGAACGAGTGACATTTAGAACAAACTTCAACGTGAATCTCCGGTTTGGTAGATCCTGTTACAAATGTGTTGCCACAGTTACATGTTACGGTTGCCTGATAATACTCAGGATGAAGTCCTTCTTTCATTTTATAACTACACTCCTTTTTCTAATTTGTACGAAGAACCAATGATAAAATTCTTCTCAAAAGTAAACAGACGTCTTAAACGCTACTATATATTTTGTTTTCAGTCCTGCCATAATAGACGACAGCTTATGTATTATATCATAGCTGTTTGCTGTATGCAAGTACTTTTTTATCGTTTGTTTTATAGAAATCTCATCTTCTTAACCATATTGACAAACTCAAAGTTATTCCTGGTTCTGGCGAACATATCCAGTATCTTGTCTACAGCTTCTTCCGGCTTAAGTCCGTTCAAAGCCTTCCTTATTATATTAATTGCCTCTAATTCATCCGGCGTAAGAAGCAGGTCATCTCTTCTGGTTCCTGATTTAGGTATATCGATTGCAGGAAATACTCTTCTTTCCGAAAGTTTACGGTCAAGCACCATTTCCATATTGCCTGTGCCCTTAAATTCTTCATAGACCACATCATCCATCTTGCTTCCGGTCTCTACAAGCGCAGTCGCCAGTATTGTCAGGCTGCCGCCTTCCCTCATATTTCTTGCCGCACCGAAAAATCGTTTCGGCATGTGAAGCGCCGCCGGATCCAGACCACCCGATAACGTACGTCCACTCGGCGGAACAGTAAGGTTATAAGCTCTCGTCAGCCTGGTGATGCTGTCAAGCAGAATCACAACGTCCTTTTTATGTTCTACAAGCCGCTTCCCGCGCTCAATTACCATTTCCGAAACTCTCTTATGATGTTCCGGAAGTTCATCAAATGTGGAGTAGATAACTTCTACATTAGGACCTTCAATAGCTTCCTTAATATCCGTTACTTCCTCAGGACGCTCATCAATCAGCAATATAATCAGATGCGCCTCAGGTGTATTCCTTGTAATTGACTTTGCAACTTCTTTTAATAAAGTCGTCTTACCTGCCTTAGGCGGAGATACTATCATTCCTCTCTGCCCTTTTCCTACAGGACTCATCAAATCCATTATCCTCATCGCCACAGAAGCTCCGGGAACCTCCAGCTTCAATCTTTTATCAGGAAAAATGGGTGTAAGGTCTTCAAAATTAACTCTGCGCATCGCCACATCAGGAGCATACCCGTTAATTGATTTCACATAAAGAAGTGCGCTGAATTTCTCGCTCTGCGTCTTAACTCTGGTATTTCCTTCCAGAATATCACCGGTCTTGAGTCCAAATCTTCTAATCTGGCTCGGCGCCACATAAACATCATTTTCACCCGGAAGATAATTCTCACACCTGATAAATCCAAACCCGTCGCTCATGACTTCCAAAATGCCGTGTGCCACGATTCCGCTGTCAAGTTCAGCCGGGAATTTTTCTTCTTCTCCCCCTGAAGAGGCACTCTCCGCTTTTTCCTGTTTTTCTTGTTTCTTCGGTACGATAGATTTGACAGCGACTTCTTTTCCGGCTGCCTTATCTTTCTCGTCTTCCTTAAGCATCGCTTCTACCAAATCCGACTTTTTCATAGTAGACGCGCCCTTAATCCCCCGCACTTTTGCGAGTTCTTTCAAATTCGCAAGCGCTAATGATTCATACTTTTCTCTCATAAATTCCTCCTGTGCTTTTATCAATTATACCTGAGCAAAACACCCATTTTTAATATTTTCATTCACTCTTTGGTCGAGGGGTTTTATTTCCTGATATGTATACTGAAATGTATTAAAAACCTGTCTATAGAATACATTATACACCATGGTTTGCAAAATAGGAAGAGGAAATTTTGAATAAATTCTCTGACCGCAACATTAAAAAGTATAAAAGAGTATATTGCAGAAAAATCATAAATACTATATGATTAAGAAAGATTCGTATGAATAAGAATTACTACATAAATATATTCAAAGAATGGAGAATTATTATGACAACAGGTGAAAAAGCTCTAAAAATGCACGAGGAATGGAAAGGCAAGCTGGAAACCGTTTCCAAAACAGCAGTCAAAACAAGAGAGGATTTGGCAATCGCCTATACGCCGGGTGTTGCAGAACCCTGTAATGTAATCGCCAAAGACAAGGATGCAGCCTACACATATACATGGAAATCCAACACAATAGCTGTAGTTTCCGACGGCAGCGCCGTTCTCGGTCTTGGGAATATCGGTCCTCACGCAGCTATGCCGGTTATGGAAGGAAAAGCCGTACTGTTCAAGGAATTCGGCGGCGTAAATGCAGTTCCGATCTGCCTCGACACACAGGATACCGAAGAAATCATTAAGGCGGTAACTTATCTTGCGCCTGGCTTTGGCGGCATTAATCTGGAAGATATCAGTGCACCGCGCTGCTTTGAAATAGAAGAAAGATTGAAAGAGATTCTGGATATACCCGTATTTCATGACGATCAGCATGGTACGGCTATTGTTGTACTGGCAGGCACTATCAATGCCCTTAAGGTCACAGGCAGGAAAAAAGAAGACTGCAAGGTAGTTGTAAACGGCGCAGGAAGTGCCGGAATCGCTATCACCAAATTGTTACAAAGCTATGGGTTTTCCAACATAATCCTGTGCGACAGCACCGGAATCATCAGCAAATCAAGAAATAACCTGAATAAAGTTAAGCAGCAGATGGCTGAGACTACCAATCCGTCGAATGAAAGCGGTACGCTTGCAGACGCAATGAAAGACTCAGATATTTTCATCGGTGTATCCGCTCCCAATGTCGTAACGTCAGAGATGGTCGCTTCCATGAAGAAGGATCCCATAATATTCGCAATGTCCAATCCTGTACCGGAAATCATGCCGGATATTGCCAAGGCAGCCGGAGCCCGTATAGTAGGCACCGGACGCTCTGATTTTCCTAATCAGATTAATAATGTTGTGGCTTTTCCCGGCATCTTCAAAGGCGCTCTGGAAGGACGCGCTCCGCAGATTACGGAGGAAATGAAGCTGGCGGCTGCCTATGCCATTGCAGGGCTGGTTCCCGATGAAGAATTAAATGAAGATAATATTATGCCGGAAGCTTTCAATCCCGAGGTGGCGGAAGTTGTTGCCGAGGCTGTGAAATCACATATTCATCGGTAGATAAAAAATCGTCGCTCAGCAGCGACGATTCAGAGAATGCTTCGCATTCTCATTGGAATGATATACACTGCGGCGTAATTTCCTATAAGATAAATGAGAAACTGTATATTTCCAATATGCGGTTTCTCAAATACCCAAATATTCATCTGTATTAAGAGGAATGCATATCGGAGAATTGTAATGACCAAGGAAGATACTTTGATACTTTATAAACTTATCATACTATATATGTTGAACCGCGCCGCATTTCCCATTACCAAAGCACAGGTAGCCGATTTTATTCTTGAAAACGAATATATGGACTTTTTGACTTTGCAACAGGTATTTGCCGAATTGGCTGACTCAGAGATGATTACTGCGACCACTGTCCGCAATCGCACACATCTTGCGGTTACGGATGAGGGAAAAGAGACCTTGGCTTTATTCGGCAACCGCCTTAATAGTCTCACCAAGAAGAAAATCGACAGTTTTTACATGGAAAACGAATTGGAAATGCGCAACGAGGTTTCCATTTCTTCCGATTATTATAAATCTACTTCCGGAGAATATGAAGCCCACTTACTGGCCACGGAAAAAAAAGTCCGGCTGGTCGATATCACTCTATCGGTTCCCGATGAGGAAACTGCCGCAGCCATATGCGATAACTGGCAGAAAAAAAATCAGGCAGTGTATCAAAGCTTAATAGAGCAGTTGTTTTAGCCTTTTATACGCTTCATATGCTCTTTGATTTTGACTTCATATCCATTTCCGGAAGGACGATAAAATTCTTTTCCGTTCAGCTCATAAGGCAGATATTGCTGCTCCACATAATGATTGGGATAATCATGCGCATACTTATATCCCGTGCCGTGGCCGAGCTTCGCGGCGCCCTTGTAGTGCGCGTCCTGCAGATGCGCAGGTATCGGCAGGTTCCCTCTCTTCTCTATCTCCTTCATTGCCTCAAAAATTGCATTGCAGGAGGAATTGCTTTTCGGAGCACATGCCACATAAGTCGCCGCCTGCGACAAAATAATCTGAGCCTCAGGCATTCCTATTCTTTCAACAGCAAGCGATGCGCTGACCGCTACCGTCAATGCATCGGGGTCGGCATTTCCCACATCTTCTGCCGCACATATCATAATCCTTCTTGCGATAAAAGCCACACTCTCGCCGGCATAAAGCATTCTTCCAAGATAGTATACCGCGGCATCCGGGTCCGAACCTCTCATGCTTTTAATAAATGCTGAAATTGTATCATAATGGTTATCCCCGGTCTTATCATAGCGGAGGACTCTTTTCTGAATACATTCCTGCGCTACCTCTGTCGTAATATGTATCTTACCGTCTTCGCTCCTGTTAGTCGTCATAACGCCAAGCTCTACAGCATTCAGGGCATGTCTTGCGTCTCCGCCAGACAAATCAGCCAGAAAATCCACGGCGTCCTCATCAATTACCGCATCATACGCTCCCATACCCTTCTCTTTATCATAAACGGCGCGATTGATCAACACCTTGATATCGTCTCTTGACAGTGGTTTAAGTTCAAAGACTATCGAACGGGATATTAATGCCCCATTAACTTCAAAATAGGGATTCTCTGTGGTGGCGCCAATCAGTATAATCGTTCCGTCTTCCACAAACGGCAGTAAATAGTCCTGCTGCCCCTTATTAAATCGATGGATTTCATCAATGAAAAGAATGGTCTTTTTCCCATACATTCCGCTTGTATTCTTCGCCTGCTCTACCACGGCTTCCATATCCTTCTTGCCCGCAACGGTCGCATTAATCTGCGTAAATTCCGCACTGGTTGTATTGGCAATAACTTTAGCAAGCGTCGTTTTGCCTGTTCCCGGCGGCCCATAGAAAATAATGGAGCTAAGCTTATCAGCCTTAATAGCGCGATAAAGCAGCTTATCCTTACCGATGATGTGCTGCTGCCCTACCACCTCATCCAGTGTAGCAGGCCTCAATCTTGCGGCAAGCGGAGATTCCTTATCCATATTCGTATTTCTCATATACTCAAATAAATCCATACCGTTATCCGCTTCCTTTTTCAAAAGATAATTTACAAAGTAAATTTCTGCTGTTTAATATGTTAGTTTTATCATTAGATTACGAAACTCACTTTTTTAACGGTCCGTTGTACAATAATTTTGGAAATATGGAATTTCGCAATTATCTAAATTGATTCGGATGTCAAAAGGTGCCTTTTGACACCCGAATCTTATTAATTTTAACATGAGAGTGAAATTTTGTCAGTATGTAAATCACCGGAGTTTTCAGACATCTCCCAGCATTTTCTTATAAACATTCCGGATTCCGCAGTGAAAGCAAATAATAACTCCGGCAACCGCACCGATGCCCGCCTGCAATATTTCGTACGGAAGCTTTATTATCGCATATTCCGGCGTACTGTACACATACGCCCGCCCCAGAGTATACCCTATTACCATAATGACTGCACCGATTGAAACTCCTGCGATTGCACCGGCTTTATAATTCTTTTTAAAAAGCAAATTTGCAAATATTGATATAACAAAAGCCTGTATCCCGTGTGTCACAAGCGAGACAAACATGGGCGCCGGATAAAAGAAAAAATCTCCCAAAAATGATCCTACGCCTCCTACTACAGCCGCATGAAAAGGATCCAACAGGATTGCTGCCGTACAGATGGCTATATCACATAAATATAAATGGCCGCCGGGAACCGGAATGCTAAAAGAGCTCAGGACAATGTTCAATGCCATGAAGAAAGCGGAGATTGTTAGTTTTTTTACGGAAATAGTAGTTTTCATGATTTTTAACCTCCTTTAATTCCTACTTATCCTATATATTTTATAAATATTAGCATTGTTTTTTATTCATGTCAATAGCATTTTCCGTAACAGTTCAGCCTTGTTTCGATGTTACCATTTTCCCACTGACTTATCAAAGAAACTATTGCTAATCCAAACCTGATATGTGATAATATTAACCAGAGAAATGCCTTATGGAAACTACACAGGCAATGAAGATAAAGAGGGTTTGCAAAATGAGCGGCTATCAAAATCGGAGCAGCATGGGAGAACAGATAAAAGGAGCGCTTACTGAAGCATTGCAAAGCGGTGATTTCAGTAAGTTAAATGATCTGGTGTCTCAGACTGTCAACATTACTATAGACGAAGTCAGGTCAAATATTGCATCCGGTATCGGTGGTACGGGTCCGGAAAAAGAAAAACAGGTGCAGGAAGAACGCCGCAGACAGGAACAGCAGAACCGGCAGCTCAGGGAAGAACGTGAAAGGCAGGAACAGGCGCGGAGAAACCAGCTGATACAGGAATCACGCGATAAACAAGAGATTGAACGGCGCGACAGGCAGTACAGACTTCAGAATAAATTCCGAATCAAAAAAGTAGGCAATGTGTCCAATGTGCTCTATCAGGTATTCGGGGGAATCGGCTTGGGATTGACGGGATTGTTTACTCTCGGATACATTTTTACGGCATTATATGATTGGCACTTAACAAATACGGCGGGCTGGATAATAAATCTTTTTTTTCTGGCAATTTTCAGTAGTATGATCAATGTCGGCATCATTCAGCGAAGACGCTTAAAACGTGCAGAACGATATATAAAGCTGTGCGACCATAAAATGTATAAAAATATAAAAGACTTGGCAATGGCTATAGGTAAAAAAGAACGTTATGTCGTAAAAGACCTGCAGCAAATGATTAATTTGGGATTTTTCCCCGAAGGACATCTGGATGAACAGAAAACCTGCTTTATGCTGAGCGACGCTATTTACTGGCAGTATATGGATGTCGAAGAGAGCCGTAAGCGCATTGAAGAAGAAAACAGGATTACCGCCAAACCGCAGGAAGAGACGCAGACGCCAAACGATAATCCTGCACCTGAGATATCAGCCGAACAGAACACTGAGTTAAATACAATGATATCGGAAGGCATGGAATGTATCCGCAAATTAAGGGAATTGAATGATAAGATTCCCGGCGAGGTCATTTCTGCAAAGCTTTTCCGCCTGGAAAGCCTTCTTAAGGAAATATTCAACAGCATCAGGGAGCATCCTGAACAGATGCACCGTATGCATAAACTGATGAATTATTATTTGCCTACTACTCTCAAACTTGTAGAGGCATATGAAGAATTTGACCGCGTGAGCGCCCCCGGAGATGAAATCACGGCTGCGAAAGCGGAGATAGAGAATACACTGGACACAATCAACCATGCATTCACGGAACTTTTGAATAACCTGTTCCAAGACTCTGTATTCGATGCAACGACAGATGCGCAGGTGTTGAAAACCATGCTTGCCAGAGAAGGTTTGATGAATGAGATGGAATTTGTAACAATAAAAGACAACTGAATGGAGGAAAACAAATGAGCACTAATTTAGATGAAATGTTAAAGGAAGCCCCCTCTCTGACCCTTGATCCCTTTACAGAGCCGTCAGCGGCGGTTGCAGACGTTGTAGCCACGGCAAATGAGGTGCAGGTGTTAGAAGGTGCCACACAGGCATTAAAGGAGGTATCTAATGATGTTCCGGAGGCAGTGTTGACGCCGGAAGAGCAGAAAATGGTAGATGACTTTGCCTCAAAAATAGACATTACCAATACACAGATGGTCATGCAGTACGGAGTGGGCAGTCAGAAAAAAATCGCCGACTTCTCCGAAAGCGCCCTGAACAATGTTCGAACCAAAGATATGGGCGAAATCGGTCAGATGCTAACCGGTGTAGTCGCAGAATTAAAGGGTTTTGACGAGGAAGAAAAGAAAGGATTATTCGGCATTTTCAAAAAGAGCAGCCATCAGCTTGCAAACCTCAAAGCGAAATACGACAAAGCGGAAGTAAATGTCAATAAAATCTGTAAGGTAATGGAAGACCATCAGGTAACACTGCTTAAAGACGCTGCCATGCTGGACAAGATGTACGAACTGAACCTGAATTATTTCAAAGAATTGTCCATGTATATTCTGGCCGGTAAGCAAAAACTTAAACAGGCAAGAACCGTGGACCTGCCGGAACTGCTGGCTAAAGCAGAGCAAAGCGGACTTCCCGAGGATACGCAGAAAGCCAACGACTATGCAGCTATGTGTGAACGCTTCGAGAAGAAGATTTACGATTTGGAGCTTACGAGAACCATCTCCATGCAGATGGCGCCGCAGATTCGCCTTATCCAAAGCAACGACACTGCAATGTCCGAGAAAATTCAGTCCACTCTTGTCAATACGATACCACTGTGGAAGAGCCAGATGGTAATAGCCATAGGTCTGAGTCATTCCACCGAGGCTGCAAAAGCGCAGAAAGAAATAACCGACATGACGAATGAACTGCTTAAGAAAAATGCAGAAAATCTTAAGAGTGCAACCATCGCAACCGCCAAAGAAAGCGAACGTGGTATTGTGGACATCGAGACCCTGACCGCTACAAACCAAACTCTAATCAGTACTTTGGATGAGGTTCTGAAGATTCAGGAAGAGGGGCGCACCAAGAGACGTAACGCAGAACAGGAACTTGGCAGAATTGAAGATGAAATGCGCCAGAAGCTGCTTGCAGTAAGCAATGCTTCAAGACAAGCTTAACAGCATCCTGATTATTAATTACACCAAACGGCAAGCCATATATTTTTTGGTTTGCCGTTTTTTATCAATCCAAATATTTTTCCATTAAATAGAAACAACCCTTGCGCCACACTGCTTCTCCGGCTTTTTGATATCCGCAGCCAAGATATAATTTATTAGCATACGGATTTTTTGAATAAACATCTAACCTTATTGCCTGCTTTCCTTCTGACAAAGTCTGTTTTTCAATGTAATCCATTGTTTGTTTCGCAATACCCTTATTTTGAAACTGCGGGTGCACACATAATCTATGTACTATATTGAATGACTTTTCCGGAGCCTTCCATCTACCGTTTTCATATTCGGCATCATAAGTCTGATTTATGGTAAATACAACTGCAATCTGATGCGCAATACAACCAACTGTTAATTGACCGTTTCGTATATCATCCATAAAATCATTTTTTGTCGGATATAATTCATCCCACTGCTCAATTCCATTTTCTTTCATATGGGCAATGGCTTTTGTTATAAGCTCCTCGACAGCTTGTATATCATCTGCCAATGCCTGTCTATATCTTATTTCCATGGTTATAATCCTTATGCTGTGATTCGATTCGTTCTGTATGTATCACATTTTTTTATAATTTTAGTGTCTACATTTGATTTTGTCAACAAACTTCTTATCTCTGGAAAAATTGCACAATACAATATATTGTGTTTTTTCTTCTAAAAATTAAAAATTTATGCAAAATAATGATTAGCAAATGTAATTATCGTTATTCCGTCTTTATTTTTTCTACATTCACATTGTATGAAAGTAATTGTATTTTCTTTTCTCTTATGATATAAGTATTTCATATCAAATCATAATAACCGACACTGATAGACCATATAGGCGATTAAAGTAATATCACCGGTTTACTCTGCTGAGCCTGAATTTATTTTCATAAAATAGTACATATATCTGTGCGGTTGTCACTAATTCATACAATAGAAAGCAACTGTGTGCTTTCTGTTATCTCAAATCACAAAGGAGTCATGTCTATGAATCAAGAAACTACCAATCTAAAATATGCCCATGGAGCTATTCCCTATGGAATGACCAACGACTATATGTTTCGTGCGGTTTTACAGACTAATAATAAAGCTCTGCGCGGACTTATCTGTTCACTGCTTCATCTGCATGAAGAAAATATCCTATCTGTTGAAATAACTAATCCTATAGTATTAGGTAAATCTATTAAGAATAAGGAATTCAGACTGGATATCAATGTAATACTGAATAATTACTCGCATATAAATATAGAAATGCAGGTAACAGGCAAACGAATCTGGCCCGACCGATCTGTAAGTTATCTCTGTCGTTCTATAGATATGCTGAATCACGGTCAGGATTATTCGGAAGTTCAACCGGTTATACATATCGGATTTCTGGATTATACCCTGTTCGACGACTATCCTGAATTTTATGCAACTTATAAACTGCTAAACGTAAAAAATTATCATATTTATAGTGACAAACTGACCTTAAGTGTGGTAGACTTATCTCGTATAGATTTGTCAACCGATGAAGATAAGGAATATCACATTGACTATTGGGCTAAACTTTTTAAAGCCAGTACCTGGGAGGAGATTAAGATGTTAGCAGCTAAAGACGAATATATTAATGAAGCATCCAACACTATCTTTAAGCTGAGCGCTGAAGACCAGATCCGTAAACGCTGCCGCGACCGCGAAGAATATTACAGGGACATGCGGACTTATGAAAAAGATATTGCAAGCTACAAAAACATGCTTGCAAAGATAATCTCTGAAAGTGAAAAGACTATTGCTGAAAACGAAAAGACCATCGCTGAAACCGAAAAGACTATCGCTGAAAATGAAAAGGTCATCGCTGAAAATGAAAAGGTCATCGCTGAAAATGAAAAGGTCATCGCTGAAA